>CAZGON010000015.1:13885-32355 GCA_964527085.1 uncultured Candidatus Competibacteraceae bacterium | reverse complement strand
ACGAACCAGGCGGTCGGAGGTTCGAATCCTTCCGGGCGCGCCATTTTTATATACCAAAATAATCAAGCGGTTTAGCTTTTGGCTAGCCGCTTTTTTTATGCTTTGCTAGTAGGGAATAATGATAAATATTGATAGCATATCAGTGTGAATAAAAAGCATGATTGGTTAATCGACAAAACAAGACCTTAATTTGGTGGGGCGATGTATGAAAAAGCCATTAAACGATACGCTGCTTATTTTTTTGGTTGGTGTCAAGCCTTTGGTGAACATGATGTCACTTTTGAAGAGAACAAAGATGTTAACTGGTTATTTGGAGAATTAAAAGTTGGCATCATTGTGTCCCCAAAAATAAGACGGCTTTTTCTTAAAACAATATCAAAACAGAAGCAGCCAACTGTTATCTTATCTACTTCTCATATTGAAGTAGATAATTCTCAGTACCCTATCCTTGAAGAAGATAGGCATAATCTCGAACGAGCTTTGGCGTTTTTAAAAAAATACGACGGAATACACATGTTTTTGGCAAACCATTTTTGCTATCCCCCACCCACAAAAATAATAACTTTTTCGGCAAAAAAACCGCTATTGATACTGTACAAAGAAATTACACCGATCATTGTCAAAGTTATAAAAAATTAGCAGTTACACAGCTCGTTCCGGAAAATACTGTGAACACTTCATGGTTTTTAAAAAAGTACTGTTATGTTGGTTGTCTAAAAAAACACAACCATGGTAAACCAATGGTGTTGTTATGATGGTTGGTGATTCATAGCAACGCTGTTAGAAGCTGTTTTAAAACAGCTTCTTAACCTAATCAATAAAATTGTTCCCATGCTACGGGTACGGGTACAAGCTTTTAAAGTCGATTATTAAAGTGTCATCGCAAGTAGTTTTCAACCCTATAGATCCCACAGTATCCGCCCGTTTATTGCGGCTGGCTACCTATGCTTCTGTCACCACCGCGGTTATTTTATGTGGCGGCAAGTTGGTTGCTTGGTTGATGACAGGCTCTATCAGTGTGCTTGCCTCTACAGTAGACTCTCTATTAGATATCTTAGCCTCTGTCGTTAACTTGTTAGCGGTGCGTTATTCTCTTATCCCGCCGGACAACGAGCACCGCTTTGGTCACGGCAAAGCAGAGTCTCTGGCTGGGTTGGGGCAAGGAGCGTTTATCGCCGGGTCTGCTGTGTTTTTAAGTTTGCAGGCAATAGAACGATTATGGAATCCGCAACCACTCACAGATACGGTGGTAGGCATTGGGGTTATGCTGTTTGCTACTATGGCCACTGGCATTTTGCTCGGAATTCAACATCATGTGATCAAACGAACCCACTCCACCGCCATTCGCGCTGATTCCCTGCATTATTTAACCGATGTATTATCAAATCTAAGCGTTATTGCTGCTTTGATACTGGCTGCGCTAGGTTGGCCAGGTCTTGATCCCCTGTTTGCCTTGGCTGTGGTTGGTTATATTGCTTACAATGCCTGGCAAATTGCTTATGAAGCTGTCCAAGCGCTTATGGATCATGAGTTGTCAGAATCTGAACAAGCTCGTATCTGCGCTATCGCGTGGCAGCCAAAGCAAGTCCGAGGAGTTCATGGGTTGCGAACCCGACGTGCTGGACAGACGTGTTTCATCCAACTGCATTTGGAAATGGATGATAAGTTACCTTTGGTCAATGCTCATGCTGTCGCTGAAGAAGTGCGCTATACCCTTGAGCATACCTATCCCGGTGCGGATGTCATTATCCATCAGGACCCTATTCAAGATAACAAATTAGTTGAACAGTAAAGATGTCGTAGGAGTCTAGCGAGACTATAACTTGACTTATGCACAAAGGACTTGCGTAGCTCGTGAAAGAGGTGTCTGCGGCCTGGATGGCCGCAGTCAAGCCTACAAGGACGTATTCACGGCGTCCTCTGGAACGAGCTGCGTAAGTCCTATATAAGATACTCGCGCGAGTTTAAAAACAGCAATTTCTGAATGCGTTGCTCGACTGTTTTATACTGAGTAAGCATAATACAATGGTATTAACACGGTAATTTATACTGGAAACTAGGACTTTTTAGACATTCTTGTTGACTATAAAACGTAGACCGCTTTTTACAAAGATGAAGCATAGCCTCCGAGGAGACCTTTATGCAAAATAGTTTTCAAGCTTGTTCTCCCCTTGTGATTAACGGTAGGCAGTACGAGGTCTATCGGATTAAAGCACTGAAAAATCATTGTGATTTGGCGCGCTTACCCTATTCCATAAAGATACTTCTCGAAAATCTGCTCCGCTTTGAAGACGGCAAGACGGTCACCCGAGAAGATATTTTGGCGCTGGCTAACTACGATCCTCAAAAATTGTCTAGCCGAGAGATTAGCTTTACCCCTAGCCGAGTCGTCATGCAAGATTTTACCGGTGTGCCAGCTATCGTGGACTTGGCCGCCATGCGCGACGCTATGACTTACCTAAAGGGCGATCCTAATTTGATCAATCCCCTGGCGCCGGCAGAGTTGGTGATTGATCATTCAGTGATGGTAGACTACTTTGGAAGTCCTAAGGCCCTCGAGCGCAATGCTGAACTTGAGTTTAGTCGCAATCAAGAACGCTATGAATTTTTGCGCTGGGGACAACAGGCTTTTGCGGATTTCAAAGTTGTGCCGCCCCGTACCGGTATTGTCCACCAGGTCAATTTAGAATATCTCGCCCGGGTTATATTTAGTGAGCAACGCAACGGGGTACTACGGGCTTATCCTGATACCTTAGTCGGTACTGATTCCCATACCACGATGATTAACGGTCTTGGTGTGCTGGGGTGGGGTGTGGGTGGCATAGAAGCCGAAGCCGCTATGCTAGGTCAACCTATTTCTATGTTGGTGCCAGACGTGGTGGGTTTCAAATTGACCGGTCAGCTTTCCGAGGGTGCTTCAGCCACGGATCTGGTGCTCACGGTTACCGAAATGTTACGGGCTAAAGGTGTAGTCGGTAAGTTTGTGGAGTTTTTTGGCCCCGGTCTTGAGCATTTGCCCGTTGCTGATCGTGCCACCATTGCTAACATGGCGCCCGAATATGGAGCTACCTGCGGCATTTTTCCTATTGATCGTGAAACCCTGGCCTATCTACGTTTAACAGGCCGTTCTGATGATCGAATCATGTTGGTGGAAACCTATGCCCGTGCGCAAGGTTTGTTCCACGATGCAGAAACGCCTCAACCCGTCTATAGTGATGCGCTAGAATTAGATATGGGCAGCGTGGTTCCCAGCTTGGCTGGTCCTAAACGTCCACAAGACCGCATCGATTTAAAAAACGCAAAGCAGGCTGCTCAGCAGTACCTGCATAAATTTCAAGCTGAGCGAGAAGGGCGTCCTGCGGAACGGCAAGATATCGCCCGTTTGGAAGACGAAGGTGGCAACACGGCTATCGGTGCAGAAGAATCCTCCCACTCGGGTGCCGTAGCGGTGACCTATGAGGGTAAGTCCTTTGAATTAAAGGATGGCGCTGTGGTGATTGCCGCCATCACCAGTTGTACCAATACCTCTAATCCCAGCGTGATTATGGCGGCTGGACTGCTGGCGAAAAATGCCGTGGCCAAAGGCTTGAAAGTTAAACCCTGGGTAAAGACGTCGTTGGCCCCTGGGTCCCGTGTGGTGACTGAGTATCTTAACGAAGCGGGTTTACTGTCCGCCCTGGAACAGTTGGGGTTTGATGTGGTGGGTTATGGTTGCACCACCTGTATCGGTAATTCTGGTCCCCTTCCGGAACCCATTAGTCAAGCCATACACAGGGGTGAATTGGCGGTGGCCTCGGTGCTGTCAGGTAACCGTAATTTTGAAGGTCGGGTGCACCCGGATACCCGGATGAATTTTCTTGCTTCTCCCCCCCTGGTGGTAGCCTACGCCTTGGCTGGCACTATGGAGTGTGATTTGGTGAACGAACCCCTCGGTTTTGACAATCAAGGTCAAGCGGTTTTCCTTAAGGATATCTGGCCTTCCCGGCACAGCATTCAGCAAGTGGTAACCAGCATCGTCTCCCAGTCTATGTTTCGCCAGAGCTATGCTAACGTGTTTCAAGGGGATGAACGTTGGACCAACATGGCCGTGCCGACGGCTGGCCAATATCAGTGGCGCGATGATTCCACCTATATTCAAGAACCCCCTTATTTTGTCGGCATGTCCCCTAAACCTCAGGGCATCCAGTCGATACAGAACGCCCGGGTGCTTGCCATGCTGGGCGATTCCATCACCACCGATCACATTTCTCCGGCAGGGGCTATCAAAGTGGGTACCCCAGCTGCCAATTATTTAATGGAACACGGTGTCAATCCTAAGGAATTTAATTCTTACGGTTCTCGACGTGGTAACCACCAGGTTATGATGCGTGGCACGTTCGCCAACATTCGCCTACGTAACGAATTGGCGCCCGGTACAGAGGGTGGTTGGACCTGCCATCAACCTTCTGGCGCCCAAATGACGATTTACGATGCCGCCATGCGTTACCAGGAAGAAGAGGTCCCGTTGGTGGTTATTGCAGGTAAAGAATATGGAACCGGTTCGAGTCGCGACTGGGCAGCGAAAGGAACCTTGTTACTGGGGGTAAAAGCCGTTATTGCGGAAAGCTATGAACGCATTCATCGCTCCAATCTGGTAGGCATGGGGGTGCTTCCGCTGCAGTTTCAAAAGAATGAGGGGCGTCAGCAATTGAGCCTTACGGGTAAAGAATTGTATACCGTTGAGGGACTAACCGCTGGCGCTAAGCAGGTTACGGTAATCGCCACAGACGAGGCTGGCCAGGAAACACGCTTTCAGGCCCAAGTCCGTATCGACACACCAAAAGAGTGGGAATATTACCAGCATGGCGGTATTCTCCACTATGTACTCAGAGATTTGGCTGCTTAGATAAGCGATAAAAAGGGCGCCGTCAAGAAGGATTATACTTCTTGACGGCAAAACTACATGTTCGATAAAAATCTGTTTAGCGTCGTCCTTTGGTGGCCGCAAGCCGCATCCGTAAAGCGTTTAATTTGATAAAGCCTTCAGCATCCCGTTGATCAAAAGCGCCTGCATCGTCTTCAAAGGTGGCAATGGTTTGATCAAACAGACTGTTGTCTGACTGACGACCCACTACAGTAACATTGCCTTTGTAGAGTTTGAGCCGCACTGTTCCATTGACGGGGGTTTGAGAAGCGTCAATCATAGTTTGCAGCATTTGCCGCTCGGGACTCCACCAATACCCGTTATAAATCAACGTGGCGAAACGAGGCATTAGCTCATCTTTTAAGTGCGCCACTTCTCGATCTAAAGTAAGCGACTCTATGGCCCGATGAGCCCGCAGCATAATGGTCCCACCGGGTGTTTCATAGCAGCCGCGAGACTTCATCCCCACATAGCGATTTTCAACAATATCGGTGCGCCCAATACCATTTGCACCGCCCAATTGATTTAATCGGGTGAGCAGTTGAGCAGGGCTTAATGTTTGTCCATCCAGGGCGACCGGATCACCTTGTTGGTATTCCAGTTCAATATAGGTTGGTTGATCAGGGGCCTGCTCTGGCGCTGCGGTCCACAGCCACATGGCTTCTTCCGGCTCTGCCCAGGGATCTTCTAAGATGCCGCCTTCATAGGAGATATGCAGCAGATTCGCATCCATGGAGTAAGGGGATTGACGGCCTCGTTTCTTTTCAATAGGAATTCCATGCTGTTCAGCATAGTTAATGAGTTTTTCGCGGGATAATAGATCCCACTCTCGCCAGGGGGCAATGATCTTTATATCAGGCATCAGTGCGTAGGCGCCCAATTCGAAACGTACCTGATCGTTACCCTTTCCGGTGGCGCCATGGGCAATAGCGTCGGCCCCAGATGCCTGAGCGATCTCCACCAGTCGTTTGGTGATGAGCGGGCGAGCAATTGAAGTGCCTAATAAGTACTCACCTTCGTAAAGGGTGTTAGCGCGAAACATGGGAAATACAAAATCTCGTACAAATTCTTCCCGCAAATCGTCAATACGAATGTCTTTGACGCCTAAGTCGAGGGCTTTACGGCGGGCCGGTTCAAGTTCTTCTCCCTGGCCAATGTCAGCAGTAAAAGTGATAACTTCACAATTATAAGTTTCGTGAAGCCACTTTAGAATTACAGAGGTGTCCAAACCGCCTGAATAGGCTAGAACAACTTTCTTTATTTCTGCCATCAATTTCTCCAATATAGCGCACAAGGTTGGCTAAACATCTATAGATAAAGTTCACTACACTATTATGACTGGATGACTGAGACGCTGTTTTTAAAACAGGTTCTAGAGGCTATCCGAAAAATGGATACTTTCCTGTAAGCTTGGCGTCGGGTGCGCAGCCATGACAGTTTACCTTAGGTTAAGGAGCCATGCAGCAGCAAACCCACCATTAATCCATAGATAAAACAGGCGTTATTTGGGATGTTTCTGGCTCAAATTTTTAAGCAACATAAGCTAAAGCAAAAACCTGTTACAGGTGGATTTGTCTTATCCATAAGAAATGCCCCACGAAGCGTTTGTGCAATAAATTACAGATTTAACTGAATGCGATTTTATGAATTAGTAATGAAATGGTAACGGGTTTAAGGAGCGACGACATGATGATTGATGATACGATTGAAATGCTTGCCTTCAATTTAAAGTTGGTCGGCAAAAAAACCAATAAAAATGTTTTGATTAGCGCAGGAAAAATGTCTGATAAAGAAAAGATGTTACCTGCTATTAACAAGCTGAGTGGTTTGGGGGTGAATCTATTTGCTACTCAGGGAACAAGTCGATTTTTGAATGCCCACAACGTAAAAAATCAGGAGCTTTACAAAATAACAGAAAAGAAAGAACCTAATATAAAATCATTTCTTGCAGATAATCGATTCGATTTGGTTATTAATATTTTAGTAGGAAACCATGACTATGATGAATCCACGGACAGTAATTTAATTAGAACGCTTTGTATTGAAAATGGGATTCCGCTGATTACAGACGCTGACGTGGCGTTTCTTACCATTAACGATATGGAGAAAAGCCATAATCGTGAAATCTTTAAATATAAGATTGCCGATGAAACAGCGCCATGGGATATGAGGAAAGAGTTTTTTCAGCTGGTGGCCGATCAGGGAGGTTTCGCCTGTTATCATGCTCATTTCGATAAAGCCTATTTAATTTCCATGGAAAACCTTAAGTTAAGCCAAATGGATATGCAGAAAAAATGGGAGCTTTATAAATATCTTAAAGAAAATTATACCTTTGAGGATTTGGTTGAACGGATATCTCGGGGTTTAGAAAAAATGAGACAACAAGGCGTTACCCACTGCAGAACTCATATTGATGCTGATAGTACGGTGAAACTGCTTCCACTTGAAGCTGCTTTAGAAGTCCGTGAAAAATTTCGCGGTCAAATTAATATGGAAATTGCAGTGCAACCATTGCAAGGTGTATTGGATAAAGAATCACGCCAATATTTCGTTAAAGCATGTGAAAAAGCTGACATTATTGGTGGACTTCCTTCGCGAGATCGACCAACACCGGAAAAACATATGGATTTTATTATGATGCTGGCTAAGGATTTGGGGAAACGACTGGATGTGCATGTGGATCAAGAAAATAATCCCGAGGAAAATGAGACAGAATTGCTCGCGCTGAAAACCCTCGAGCATGGTTTAGAAGGTAAAGTCTCTGCAGTACATGCCATATCTGTGGCAGGTAGATCTGAGCGTGAGCAGAATAGAATTCTTAAACTCGTTAAGGATGCGGGCATCAGTGTCATTGTTTGTCCATCGGCTGCCATCAGCATGAAACCATTAGACAAACTTGCGCCATTGCATAATTCTATTGCACCGGTTACTAAACTGCTGGCTTACCAAGTACCTGTGTTGTTAGGTGTTGATAATATTCATGATTTGTTTATGCCTTTAGTGGATGGGGATATGTGGTTTGAATGTCGTTTATTGATGGAAGCCTGTCGTTATTACGATCTTGAAACCGTCGCTGCAATAGCGTGCGATAAAACAGGTTTTTTAGTGTCTTAATTGTTTTTTTAATAAAGTCTTTTATCTATAGAACGATTAAGGTTTAGTCATGGTTAGTGAAATTTTTTAGTAAAGACTAGAAAAGTCTGCAATCGCTCTGATGGAAATCAATAAATGATGATTTTAGGGTTTTGACTCTACTTTTAAATGTTAGAATCAATACAAGCCGATTAGTATAAAAACACATATTTTAAAAACTTATACTTTGTTTTATTACCACTATGAGTCTTTATGGCAGTCAGCTTTTTACTAGAACTACCGTGTAAGGTCGTGGTAGTTTTTACCATTAATCAGCGTGGATGAGACAAAGTTTATAGTATTGATAACGGCTCAATTTAAACTAACAGACGCGATAAGCAGGCAGGCGTATCATGGCTAAGACATCGAAAAGTGAATCGGGCGAGAAGCAGACAGTTGGCAGCGTTATGGATTCTGCCAGTCAAATTTGGTTAGCAGGCTTGGGTGCTTTTGCAAAAACTCAGGAAGAGGGCAGCAAGCTCTTTGAGGTGCTTGTCAAGGAGGGTGAAGAGGTTGAGGCGCGTACCCGAAAAGCCGCAGATGAAATGTTTGAAGAGATGAGAGGCAGAGTGGAAGAGGTTAGGGGTAGGGCAACTGAGAGGCTCGATAAGCTAGAACAAGCTTTTCAGGATCGAGTGGCCCGAGCGCTGAACCGCTTAGGTGTGCCGACTAACGATGATATACAAGAGCTTTCCAAACGCGTGGAAGCCCTTAATGCGAGCATCCAGCGATTGGCTGAAAAACAAACAGACGAAGCCTAAATATAATAGCGCCCTTTTGATCTAAGTTTTAAAATGGTAAGAGTTGCTTAGAAGTCTTACCATTCTTTAAAAGCAAATATTAACTTATGCTTATTTATTCGTACCAGATGAATATGTATCTAAGAGCTGTAGCTGCAAATTTTTAATGAAAATCAGCATAAAAAGTTTTTTGTTTATCGCTATGCTGCAAAAACCTACTCAATCGCGTTACTAAAAAGACGCTATTGAATAGGTTTTTAGCGTTTTACCCGCGTATCAAGCAGCTTCTACCTCTTCAGAAACGACAGTTTTTTGCTCTTCAGCTGCAATTAATTTATCAACGCTTTCTTGCAAAACATCTAAGCGTCTGAAGAGTTCTTCAATATCATATCGATTAGGAACACCTAAGCGGTTTAACGCTCGAGCGACCCGATTTTGAAAAACTTGTTCGAGTTTGTTCCAGGTTTCATTCGCTCTACCTTTCACGCCCTCGACGCGACCGCGTACCTCCTCGACCCTATGTTCAGCCCTTTTGCGTGCTCGCTCTTCAACTTCTTCGCCTCGCTTAACAAATGCTTCAAACATCCTGCTGCCTTCCTTTTCGGTTTTAGAAAAGGCGCCTAAACCAGCTAACCACACTTGATAAGCATAATCTCGTACACCGCTCGCTAATTGCTGTTCATTGACCACATGCGCTGCCATCATTTTCTCCTAATTTCCCCTTGCTTTGAAAAAACAGATAATTGCGAGGTTTTACTAGGTTTTGTCTGCCTTTCTTCGCACTATCATGAGGCAAGTTTATCAATCATAATTAGAATAAACATACTAAAAAAAGCTAATCTTTAGGGATTTTTAATGCGTATTTTTTTTGCTATGAGCAGGCTTAGCCCGGAAAATGCTAAACTAACAAAAACTCTTCTAAATAGTCTATTGTTTTAAATAAAAACGTCTATAATTTAATTTATTGTAATCAGTAAGATAAATTTATTTAAATACAAAAAAAAGGGTTTTTATATGGGCTGTTTTGTAGAGTTTAATCGGTTGGTTAAGTGGCCAGACAAATAGCGGTTTTTGTATTAAGGAATAGTTATATTTCAATAAGCTATAAGGTCCAAAACTAAGCTAACAGGTTTTGAAACTAAGTGAACCTGTAAACGTCCAAAATAATTATCAAAAAACTTTAATGGTGTTCAATAAAAAAAGCTTGACTAGGCGATATAACTAGATTGTGAGAGAACTTAATAATACAATCTAGGGTTGCCGTGTCCAGTTCCCAGCTAGACCCCAATTAGTGGCTTGTTCCATGAGCCTCCCCCCATGAGTGCAATCGATAACCTACAGAGAGGTATCTATGACAGAAGCGGTAGAACGTGAAAGCATGGAATACGATGTCGTCATCGTTGGTGCTGGTCCGTCCGGCCTGGCCGCGGCGATTCGTCTCCAGCAGTTAGCGGCTGATAATGGCCGAGAAGTCAGCGTCTGCGTTCTTGAAAAGGGCTCGGCGGTAGGATCTCATATTCTTTCTGGCGCGGTGTTAGAGCCTCGTGCCCTCACTGAGCTATTACCTGACTGGAAAGAACGAGGCGCCCCGTTGCATGTCGAGGCTAAAGAGGACAAATTTCTGTTTATGACAGAGAAGACGTCCTTTCGGCTGCCGACACCCCCGCAGATGCACAATCACGGTAACTATATTATTAGTCAAGCTAACCTATGCCGTTGGTTAGGAGAGCAAGCCGAAGGTTTTGGCGTGGAAATCTACCCAGGTTTTCCAGCGGCTGAGGTGATTTACGACGACAATGGTAGTGTAGCGGGCGTTATAACGGGTGATAAGGGAATAGGCCCAGACGGTAATCCCACCGACAGTTATGAACCCGGCATGGAACTACGCGCTAAATACACCCTGTTTGCCGAGGGTTGTCGGGGATCATTAACCCGCGGTTTAGAAGACCGTTTTAATTTGCGGGAAGATCTTGATCCTGAGATTTATGGTAAAAGTAAGGCTGATCCACAGACTTACGGTATCGGTGTCAAAGAAATCTGGGAAGTAGAGCCTGCCAAGCATAAGCCAGGCACCATTGTGCATACAGTGGGTTGGCCTTTGGACTTTCATACCTATGGTGGTTCCTTTTTATACCATATCGAAGACAATAAGGTGGCTATTGGTTTTGTGATAGGGCTTGACTATACCAATCCACACCTGAGTCCCTTTGATGAATTCCAACGTTTCAAGTTACATTCGTCGGTTCGCCCACTTCTTGAGGGCGGCAAGCGAATTTCCTATGGCGCCCGCGCTTTGAATGAGGGAGGATGGCAGTCTATTCCGAAACTGACCTTCCCCGGCGGTATGTTGATCGGTTGTTCGGCCGGTTTTTTGAACACGCCGAAGATTAAAGGCATTCATACAGCGATGAAATCCGCTATGGTGGCCGCTGAGTCGATCTTTGCAGCCCTCGGCCAAGACAATCCTGTTAAAGAATTGGTTGACTATCCTAAGCGGCTGAAAGAGAGTTGGCTCTGGGATGAACTTTACCAAGCTCGCAATATTCGTCCTTCGTTTCAGTGGGGCACCATGGTGGCGTTTATGTACTCGGGTCTCGATACCTATGTGTTACGAGGCAAGGCGCCGTGGACTTTCCACTTTAAACACGCTGATCATCAGACCCTTAAAAAGGCCAGCGAAGTACCCAAAATCGAGTATCCAAAACCTGACGGAACCATTACTTTTGATAAGTTATCTTCAGTGTATTTGTCCAATACTCACCACAGCGAGCATCAACCTGCTCATTTGACCCTCAAGGATAATTCGATACCTGTTAAACACAATTTGCCGCTCTACGATGCGCCTGAGCAGCGATATTGTCCAGCCGGTGTCTATGAGATTGTTGAAGATGGCAGTGGTGATCCGAGTCTTCAGATCAATTTTTCAAACTGCGTGCATTGTAAAACTTGCGATATCAAAGATCCTAATCAGAATATCGTTTGGGTCACTCCCGAAGGTGGCGATGGTCCAGAATATCCAAATATGTAACGTCGGTGAAGCCCCATCCTTGGGGCTTCTGTTCCAGGGTGTAATGTAAAAATATGTGCTTAAACGTCAAACTCTCTGCATGGGTTGTGATCTAATCTGGTATAAATAGCTTTGACAGCTTTGATATGCGTTGGAGGGTAATAACTCATGATTGAAAAAAACTATGCAGTATCTAGACCAGCGGAAAGCGCACTAGCTACCAATAAGGTATTACGTAATACTTATATTCTTTTATCCATGACGCTCTTGTTTAGCGCCTTTACTGCGGGTTTGGCGGTCGCCACAAATGCACCGCCGCTAGGCTTGCTACTCACTTTGGGTGGGTACTTTGGCCTGCTTTTTCTGACTAGCGCTTTGCGTAACAGTTCCTGGGGATTGGTATCGGTTTTCGCCTTGACAGGCTTTTTGGGCTATACCTTAGGCCCCATTCTCAACCTTTATCTGAGTCTGCC
Source organism: uncultured Candidatus Competibacteraceae bacterium (assembly GCA_964527085.1). Classification (GTDB taxonomy): domain Bacteria; phylum Pseudomonadota; class Gammaproteobacteria; order Competibacterales; family Competibacteraceae; genus CAYRGG01. The sequence continues at coordinate 20,100 of CAZGON010000015.1, read as the reverse complement.
GGGTGGTTCCCAGATCGTTATGACGGCGATGGCAGGGACAGGCGTTATTTTTCTGGGTCTTTCGGGTTATGCGCTGGTTTCAAGGAAAGACTTTAGCTTTATGGGCGGCTTTTTGATGGTGGGTATTTTGGTGGCCTTCCTCGTCAGCTTAGGCGCCTTTGTGTTTCAGATACCGGGTCTGACGTTAGCTGTCTCAGCCATGTTTGTCCTGTTGATGTCTGGTCTTATTCTTTGGCAGACCAGTGATATTATCCATGGCGGTGAAACCAACTACATCATGGCCACTGTAACCCTATATATAGCTATTTTTAACTTGTTTCAATCGCTGTTGATGTTATTGGGTTTTGCCGGTGACGAATAGTGTTACCGCATTACATGCGCGAAAAGCCCCGCTCAGCGGGGCTTTTTTTTGCATGTTTATTTTTTAAATAATTTATCGGTGGAGGATAACAAGTAATGGCCAACAACATTATTGAATCGGTTTGGGATTATCCCCGTCCGCCTAAACTAGAAGCCACTTCTCGCCACCTTAAAGTTATCTTTGCTGAGGAGATGATTGCCGACAGTCGGCGTGCTTACCGGGTTTTAGAAACCAGTCACCCGCCCACCTACTATATTCCCAGAGACGATATCAGGACCGAGTTTCTGGCGGACAGCTCATTGCGGACTTTCTGTGAGTTCAAAGGGCAGGCTAACTATCTGAATTTGCTGGTCGCTGACCGAAGGTCTGAAAATGCCGCATGGTTTTACTCAGATCCTCAGCCTGTCTATAGCTCCATACGTGGTTATATTGCCTTTTATGCAGGTCGAGTGGATGCTTGTTTTGTCGATGATGAACGGGTTCAGGTTCAAGTAGGGGACTTTTATGGAGGTTGGATTACCAGTAATTTAAAAGGACCTTTTAAGGGAGGCGCCGGAACCTGGGGTTGGTAGATGCTTTAACCAAGCACAGCGTTTTTTTATCAACCTTTCTTGCTTGATATTCATAATACCTAGGGTTGATAGGGGCTCTAGGTACGCCATGTCACATTCTCTTCACAATCCCCCGTTATCCTACTAACCAACAATTTGGTTATCTTGATGAATGTGTTTTTTTAACAACACATTTTTCGATCCGTCAAGCGTCCTATAAAACTTAAAAAATGTGTTTTTACTGCAAAGTTACTGTTCAATCGCCATCTCCGTATCCCTGCATCGCATCCTTTGCCCTCCCTAAGAGGCGCATCTTGTGTTTTTTCAGCAACCGAATCTAATGTTTTTTGCCTCAATAACCGCTCTTTACGTGTGTCTGAGAGGGATCTCTTTGTGCTGAAGATAGGCCATTTATCTTGGTCGAATTAGCCTTCAGGCTTGTTTATGTTAATCATTAGGGGGTTTCATGTCAGCCAAGTTACCTAACCGCATCGTCAGACCCATCATGGGTGTAGCGCTCATGAGCTGTACTGGCGTGCTCTGCCACTCCGTCGCTGAAGCTTCTGAAGAGCTTCTCGAGTTGATTGAGGTGCTGAGACAGAACGGGTCCATCAGTGATGCCCAATATGAACGTTTACAGGACGAGGCGCTGGCTTCTCCACCACAAGATACTCAGGCAGCGCCCGAAGAGACGGGAGAACAGGGATTCAAGACCAGTACCGATGGTGGTCTGCGGGTGGAATCCAATGACGGCGCCTATCAATTTCGTTTGAATGGCCGTGTGCTCGTGGACGGCGCCGTTTACGACGATGATGAGACAGAACTGGGTGACGGTACTGAGTTCCGCCGCGCCCGTATCTCCATTCGCGGCAAGATACGTGACGTTTGGCAGTATCGGCTGCAATACGATGTTACCGATTCCGCAGCTGACGGCATTCGGGACGCCTATATACGCTATACGGGTTTTGAGCCTGTTGAAATTACACTCGGTCAATTTAAAGAATTTTTTAGCCTAGAAGAATTAACCAGCTCTAATGACACTACCTTTATGGAGCGGGCTTTGCCCAATGCTTTTTCACCAGGACGCAGTTTGGGTATAGGCGCAACCACCAACGGGGACAACTGGAGCTTTGGAGCGGGTCTCTTCAGCGAAGGTCCCGATAGCAATGAAGATGAAGAAACCGATGAAGGCTGGGGACTCAGCGCCCGGGGTACCTTTGCGCCTATTTTCACGGAGACGCAACTGGTCCATGTGGGTGGTTCCTTCGCCTACCGAGAGCCCGATGATAACGGGGAGCTGGGTTTTAGCGCACGGCCTGAATCTCATATCACTAATGAGCGGCTAGTGGATACGGGCACACTCGAAGGGGTGGATGATTTCTATCAGATGGGTTTTGAAACCGCCGCTGTATTTGGGCCTTTTTCTGCCCAGGCTGAATATATTTACACCGATGTAAGCAGCGACGAAGATGCCGATTTTGACGGTTGGTATCTCTACGGAAGCTATGTGTTAACTGGTGAATCGCGCCCCTATGCTCCGGAAGACGGCACCTTTGACATTATCGAGCCCAATAATCCATTGGGAGCTGGCGGAATCGGCGCTTGGGAAGTGGGACTGCGTTATAGCCAACTTGCCCTAAACGATGGCGATATCGAAGGGGGTCGTGAAGATAATATTACCTTAGGCTTGAACTGGTACGTCAACGACAATATCCGCTTTATGCTCAATTATATCTACGCAGATGTGGAGGGAGGTATAAACGGCGACGAAGATTTTAATATCTATCAAGCGCGTGCTCAAGTCACCTGGTAAGCGTCAAGGTATCAATCATCCCCAGCTGAAGCTGGGGATGATCTAACAATCAATAATTAATACGCCCTCAAAACCCGTATAGTTCCCGATATTCTGCATCCCGCTCGGCAATCAGTTTGGCTAAATCCACCATCACGACGCACTGTTTATAGGTCGCATCATCCTGCATTTTGCCATCCATCATCACCGTACCGCTGCCATCAGGCATCGCTTCGATGACCCGCTTGGCCCAAGCAACCTCTTCCGGGGGGGGACTAAAAACCCGCTTGGCGATGGCAATCTGATTCGGATGTAACGTCCAAGTACCTACACAACCCATCAGAAACGCATTGCGAAATTGGTCTTCGCAACCTACGGGGTCATTAATGGCGCCAAATGGACCGTAGAAGGGCAACGCGCCCACCGCCGCACAGGCGTCCACCATACGGCCAATGGTGTAGTGCCAAAGGTCTTGCTGCGCCGTGGCCCGGGGCGCATCGGGATTGTCTGAGTCGGGGTCTGTGCGCACCAGATAGCCGGGATGTCCGCCACCCACCCGGGTGGTTTTCATGCGCCGTGAGGCTGCCAGATCCGCTGGTCCCAGGCTCATGCCTTGCATGCGGGGACTGGCGTTGGCAATCTCTTCCACATTGGTGACGCCGAGTGCCGTTTCTAGAATGGCATGGACAAGAATGGGTTCTTTTAAGCCAGCTTTTGCTTCCAATTGGGCAAGCAGCTGGTCGACAAAATAAATATCCCAAGGTCCCTGAATTTTGGGCAGCATGATGACATCCAATTTGTCTCCAATCTCACCCACCAAACGCAATAAATCGTCCAAGAACCAAGGGCTATCTAAGCTATTGACGCGGGTCCACAGTTGGGTGCTGGCAAAATCGGTCTCTTTGCCAATCTTGATCAGTCCTTCACGAGCAGCTTCCTTGCGGTCGATGGGTACTGCATCTTCCAAATTACCCAGTAAAATATCCACCTGTTTAGCGATATCACCGGCCTTGGCGGCCATTTTTGGATTGCTGGGATCAAAGAAATGAATCATACGAGAGGGTTTCGCAGGAATCTCTCGAATAGGATCGGGGGCGCCGATAACTTTAGGTTTGAAAAAAGTGCGTGGACTGAGCAGCATACGAAGTGAACTCCCTTAAGTGACTGAAAGAGCATTAAGGAACATGGAATTTTGGCTCATCATACCACAGTGCTTAAGGGTAAGTGATGGTTGACAGCTAACCCGCTTTATGGGTTAACCAATGCAGTAAATGTTTAGCGGCTTGTTCCCAATTGGTTTCTAGCATCATGGCATGGGCCATATCCGGAAAAATTACCACCTCTGCGTGGTAATGTCGTGCGATACTGTGTATTAAACCAGTGGAAAAAAAAGCATCCTGGGCCGCGCCCATCACGAGCATAGGTAAGCGATGGGGAGGGAGCAACCGGAGTGGGTCCCAACCTAGCATATCTAAGTTCACCCGGTTAGATTCTTCCTGTAGTCTAGGTAAATATTGCGCAACACAAGTATCTGGTGTGTTAGCGGAGAACATCGCTTCTCGTAACGTTGTCATATCAGCGACGGCAGCGCCAAAAGACTGGATCAAGGTAAGTTTGTAGAGCAACAGTGGGTTGCTGACAGCCATACCCCAGAACGACGCCAAAATACCCTGGGGCGGCACAGAAGCCATCAATACCACGCCTGCTGCCCGCTGCGATTCTATATATTTTTGGATGACCATGCCGCCCATGGAATGACCAATCAATATGGGATCACCTGGTAAATCTTGGATGATTTCAGTCAGGTCGGCCACATAGTCTGCCAGTCTCCAAGAGGGTAAGTTGGCTCGCCCCTCGCTGGCGCCGTGCCCCCGTAGGCTTACCGCATGAGCTTGGTATCCGTGTTGGGCAAAATAGGGCAAGAAATGCACATCCCAGATTTCTGCAGCAGCAAATGCCCCATGCACAAATACCAGTGGAGTCGTTTGAGCTGTACCCTTAGGATAACGAGTAATGGTTTCTAAATGCATAGTGATTTTTTATTTTAGCTTAGTTAATCTGGATTGAACCTAAGGGGTAGCAGCGCTATGCTTTGATGTACTTGGAAAAAATCCTATGGAAAGCTAACCAGCATTGCAAACATTATTTACTCGACATAGAGCCTTCGTGAACTGTCCTGCAACATCGGCTGTATCCCTCAGCGTCGCTAAGCATTTTTTGCTGGAGCAACTGCATCAACTCCTCGCATCTGATCTCAGTGTGGTAAAACTGGGATTAGTCAAATCCATTATCCGCTTAGAGATGCCTGTGGTGGGTTGTTCGCCCCTTGAATGGTTGAGTGGGCAGAGACATGCTACTCAACAAGTGTATTGGTCTGATCGGCGGCGTGATTTTGAAACGGCCGGCATTGGTTGTGCTGATAAAGTAATTTGTGATTCTGCTAAGGATTATGCCTTTAATGTGCCCGCACTCGACCAAAAGCTACGTTGCTCTACAGAAAACGTGCGCTACTACGGTGGTCTCCGCTTCAATGGTCAAACGCCGTCAGATCAACGCTGGTTACCCTATGGCGGCGGTTTTTTTCTGCTACCCCAGGTAGAGCTGGTGAGCAATACCCTAGGCACCTATTTAGCGTGTAATGTGCATTTAGGCTCCTTGCAACATGTGCGTCAGCAACTACATAAAACCCTATCAGCATTGCAAGATGTTTGTGTTAGCCAGCCATTTTCCGAGACGAAAACAGAGACCTTGCTGGGTCATCGGCAGGATATTCCAGACCGGGCTGGGTGGTGTCGATCGGTTGAGTCTGCCTTGGCAACGCTGGGCACGGGAGCCATTGATAAAATCGTACTGGGACGTAATACCTTGTTGACTTTTGATGTGGCGCCGCGGATTCCTCTGTTACTGCAGCGGCTAAAAGCTATTGAGCCCAACGCCTACCATTTCTATTTTCAACCCCAGGCAGGTTGTGGGTTTATGGGCGCTACGCCAGAACGTCTCTACAAAAGAGACCACCGTTTTATTGAAAGTGAAGCGGTGGCGGGCACTTGCCCACGGGGAAGAACATCCTCAGAAGATAAACTGTTAGGGCTTAAGTTGTTGCGCAACGAAAAAGAACGCCATGAACATGTGATTGTGCGTAACGATATCCAGTCTTTATTAGCCAAGTATTGCCATGATTTGATAGTAGGTCAGGAACCGCGCTTGCTAAAGCAATCCCGTGTCCAGCACCTTTACACCCCTGTCAGTGGTCAACTCAACGCCGATATCTCAGATTTAGATTTACTGAGACTATTGCACCCCACGCCAGCGGTGGGGGGATTGCCAAGGCAGCAAGCGCTACAAACCATTGCCCAGCTAGAACCCTTTGACCGAGGTTGGTTTGCCGGACCGGTGGGCTGGATAGGTCATGATGCGGCTGAATTTGCAGTAGGCATTCGTTCTGCCATTGTAAACGGAACCTCCATGAGCCTATTTGCCGGGGCAGGGGTGGTGCGTGGATCGGTGCCGC
>CAZGON010000015.1:9814-13875 GCA_964527085.1 uncultured Candidatus Competibacteraceae bacterium | reverse complement strand
CAGTTGGAATGGGACGAGTTAGAAACCAAAATCAGCGTTTTTATGCAGGCGCTGAGGTTGTATAGAAACGTCGGGTTCCATGCCGTTGCAGACCAATGACATTAATACCCTGTGGGGAGCTTTGCTGATTGAAGAACTGATCAGAAACGGCAGCCATTATTTCTGTCTTTCTCCAGGTTCTCGATCCACCCCACTAACGCTGGCTATTGCCCGTCATCATCAAGCTAAAACAATAGTTTGTCACGATGAACGGGGTGCGGCGTTTCATGCTTTGGGCTATGCTCGGGCCACCGGCAAACCCGCTGTGCTGGTTTGCACCTCGGGCAGTGCTGCCGCCCACTATTATCCAGCGGTGGTGGAAGCCGCTATGGACCGGCTTCCCATGTTGATCCTGTCCGCAGACCGGCCGCCGGAGTTACAGAATACGGGGGCTAATCAAACTATCCATCAAAGCGCCTTATTCGGGACCTATGCTAAGTGGCATTTGGATTTACCTTGTCCTGACCCCGCCATCGCGCCTACCACCTTACTGAGTGCGATCGATCAGGCGCTTTATCAAGCTCGTGCCACGCCGTCAGGCCCAGTGCATGTAAACTGCCCGTTTCGCGAACCGTTGACGCCATCTGAGGAGATAACGGACGACGCAGATTATTTGAAAACCTTAGTAGCTTGGCAGGCATCTCAAGAACCATTCACCCGATATCTGCCTTCAACACAGCAACCCGCTTATTCGTTTATTCAACAAGTGAAGACGCTTTTACAAACGACTCGCAATGGTCTTATCGCCATCGGGCAGCTCCATAACGAGGCCGAACGGCGCAGCGTTAAACGGTTGCTTGCGGCCCTGCCATGGCCTGCGTTTACGGATGTCACATCAGGTCTACGCCTCAGCCAATCCGCCAGGTCTGTGGTGCATTATTATGATCAACTGCTATTGTGCGATGCCTTTTGCGCTACTCACCGTCCCGAAACCCTGCTCCAGGTTGGCAGCCCCTTCGTATCTAAACGTTTTCTACACTACATCCAGCAGACGCCACAGCCGCGCCATCATATCATCGTCAAAAATCATCCCTATCGCCATGATCCGTCTTATACCGTCACCCATCATGTGGAGACCGATATCGTCGCCTTTTGTGAGGCGCTACTGGATGAGCATGTAGCTATCTCATCAGCGCCGCAATGGACCCATGCTTTCCTGGCCCGCTCCGCCTTGGTAGATCGTATCGTTTCTACTACTGTCAATGCGTCCCAATCCCTTAGTGAGATTGCCGTCGCCCAGTTAGTATCAGAACGCCTACCTGCAGAGCAAGCTCTCTGGTTAGGCAACAGTATGCCGGTGCGGGATATGGATATGTACGGCAGTCCCTTTGGTAGCTCTGAGCAGGTTGCTGCTAATCGCGGGGCTAGCGGCATTGATGGAACGGTGGCCGCAGCCAGCGGTTTTGCCGTGGGTCTTAATAAACCGGTGACTTTGGTGTTAGGTGATCTGGCGCTACTCCACGACCTCAATTCACTGGGGCTTGTAATGAGATGCCCTGTGCCTCTGGTTATCATCGTCATCAATAATAATGGTGGGGGTATTTTTTCCATGTTACCCATCGCCGACTTCCCCGATGTTTTTGAAACCTACTTTGCAACACCCACTCATCTATCCTTCGAGGCGGCAGCCCAGTTATTTGGCCTGACCTATGCCCATCCAAAAACGCCTGGGGAGTTTTTGATGGCCTATGACAAGGGGTTAGCGGCCAGCACTACTACCCTTATTGAGGTGGTCACCGATCGTCAAGAAAATGCTCGTCTTCATCGGCGGCTGCAACAGACCATCATTGCTGCATTGAAGCAGGAATTTCCGTGCTGATCACCGCCTGCGAGGCGTTTGGTTATACGTTGCCATTAACTCGATCTATCACCGTGGCCGGGCAAAGCGTCAGTGTCCGGCAAGGATTCATCGTTTGTCTCGAGAGTGACAGTGGTCATGTGGGTTATGGTGAAGTGTCCCCCTTACCGGGTTTACATGCCCAGAGCTTAGGGATGACTGTGCGTCAGTTTTGGAAGATTCAACCCCGGTTGCTGGATCGTCCTTTGCCCCATGATGTTTGGGAGGCATCGTCCTGGCTTGCACCCTATGCGCTCTACGACGTGCTTCGCTATGGTTTAGAGATGGCTCTGTTTAATCTATTGGCCGCGCAAAATGCCACCACCTTGGCAGGCTGGCTTAATCCGCATTATTCCAAAAGCCTACCCATCAATGGTTTATGGTTAGCAGACGAAGATGTCGAAACACAAGCGCGATGGATGCGGGCAGAGGGGTACCAGACGGTAAAATTGAAGGTGGGTCGACACAAAGTGGATGAGGATATTCGGTTGGTACGGACAGCCCGCGAAACCCTCGCCGATGAAATCGCTCTGCGTCTGGATGGTAATCGTCGCTGGGATTTGCCAACCGCCGTGCGATTCGGTAAAGCAGTCGCCGATTGCGGAATCGAATACATCGAAGAACCCTGTGTAGATCCCCAGTTGATTAGCGCTTTTTATGAAGCCACTAACCTTCCGGTTGCCTTGGATGAAAGTCTCTATGGTTGTGAACCGACCCAGCTAAAAGTCCCCGCTGGTGTTATGGCTTTCGTCTTGAAACCGGCTATGCTGGGTGGATTGGCTAAAACTGTGGCATTTATCAGAAGGGCTAAACAGACCGGTATGACTACCGTTATAAGCAGTATGTTTGATTCGGGGGTAGGTTTAGCAGCCCTTACTGGGTTTGCAGCGGCCCTCTGCGATCCAAATACTGCCGTTGGTCTAGATACCTATCGCTGGCTGAGGGAAGATCTGTTACAGGAGCCGTTTCTTGCCCGGCACGGCTATGTTGATGTGGATAAGGTGGATAATCAAGCACGCAGCCTGCGTTTTCATCCACTAAATAAGCTGACGCCTGTTGCCTAGCATTGGCTAAGATGCAAGGCAATAGAATCCGGGATGAATCATTCTTCCCGGATTCCACATTTCATTACATCCAGGCTACAAAACTAGCAAACGTCATAAATGTCCTTTTAATCGATAACCCGCGTCGGCTCTTGCTCGGTAATGCTGCGCTTTGTGGCGGTACTGTTCATGTCCAGATTGAGGCGGGCATAGCCAGCATTCTCCGCTTTTGCAGAAATAGTCCAACTGACTGTTTCGCCCGGTTCGAGGGTTGCAATGGGTTCGAAATTGAAGGAGGTGCCATCCCCGGTTACATTTGAATCACCTGTGCCTTCAACGAAGGTAAACTGATCGCCAAGTTTGCCGCTGATATTGATATCGTTGGCGACACCGCTACCTTGGTTTTTAACCTTGATATCGTAGCTGGTTTCGTCCCCGACCACGACGGGATCGTGCTGGTCATAGGCGATTAGAACGAGAGCTGGTACACCTTCTAGGACAACAGCAGCAGCGCGTTCAAGCTCGGCGGCATCGGTTACACAATAACCCGATGCTCTAGCAGTCAAATTAGCTTCACCGGCCTCAGCTGCATCGCCTTGAATGTTTATGGTGCGGGTTGCGCCAGGGGCGAGGGTGTCAAAGTCGAAAACACCTTCATCATCCGCATCTGCTTCGCTGGAAATAGAGAGATTTTCTAACGTGTCAGGCGGATCGATGGCGAGTTTAGTATTGGTCACGGGTACATCACTAGCGTTACGTAGATGCACGGCAAAAGCCACTGGGCGGCTGACGAATTCCTGATCAGGAGCCTGAACAGCCAACTCGATATTTGGTTGAACCACTTCAAAGTTGATCATTCGCGCTTCGGCGGTGCCTTGGCTTGTGTTTAAGCTTGGCGTTAATTCAAATGGGCCGGCTTTATCAGCGTTCAGCGCGAACGTGAACTGTTCCTGGGCGCCTGGCTCAATGCTGCCAACCTGTGTATTAGCTTCACCTTCCGCCAATGATAAATTCTCTGGCAAATTTAGCATCAGTTCAGATTGTTCGCTCGCGCCGCTACCTTCGTTGGTCACTGTACAGGTCACAAGTGCCGACTCGCAGGCATAAAATAAGTTTGCCTCAGCGGCGTTTGGTACCGGCGT
>CAZGON010000015.1:9295-9804 GCA_964527085.1 uncultured Candidatus Competibacteraceae bacterium | reverse complement strand
TAGGTTCGGCCATTTCACAGGCTAAGCTGATATCCGGTTTTACCACTTCAATGTCAGCGCAGGTAGCGGGAGTATAGGTGACGCCCAGGCAAGACTGAATGGTTCCTTCTTCTCGGGCAATGCCCTTTATGGTAAAAGACTTCGATTCACCAACATCCAAATACGGTACGGTAGTAGACAGTTTGCCATCTTCACCCTCACCACCCGCTTCGCCACTGGTCATAAATTCATTGATTTTGACATCTTTAACGGGCATACCAGCTTCGTTTTTAATGGTGACCTCGTATTCAAAACGTTCACCAGCGCGAACCTGGTCGACTTTCTCTCGCTCTAGCACAACACCGTCTTGACCCATGACTGCAAAAAAAGGCAGCAGGGAACCGGCGCTAGCTAAACAGACTTTTTTCATTATTTGTTTTTTGTTCATTAATTTTTCTCCAAAAAAAGTGGTTGGTCAAAACCACGCAAAAAGCGGGCCGGAGTGCCAGTAAATACTACTTTTTGCTTGT
>CAZGON010000015.1:5668-9246 GCA_964527085.1 uncultured Candidatus Competibacteraceae bacterium | reverse complement strand
GCCCTCTGGGTTGTAAAAATTGCAATCGATTGCAATTTTTACAACCCAGAGGGCGCTTAATAGAGTCTGTTATTTGAGCCAGTTATCTGGCCGCTTAAGGTTTATCAAGTCAACGAAGCTTGATAGATGTTTTCAATCGCTCTATCCAGCATAGCGTCAAATTCTTTATCCGATTGCTGAGCCGATAAGCCTTCCGTCAATGCTCGGGAGAAGCTGGCGATCATGTTATTATTTTCAGCCAGTTTGGTATTAGCTTCTTCGCGGCTATAACCACCCGACAAGGCAACTACCTTAAGTACTTTTGGATGTTTAATAAGTTCCTGATAAAAATTGGCCGCTTCGGGTAGTGTCAGCTTCAACATAACCACTTGATCAGCGGGTAATGCGTCCAGTTGCGCCAAAATTTCGGCTTTTAATAAAGCCTCTGCGTCAGCTTTCTCCGGGCTATGAATATCTACTTCAGGTTCAATAATCGGTATCAAACCCGCAGCTAGAATTTTTTGACCAATCTCAAACTGCTGCTCGACAATTTGTTTGATACCCTCGGGGTTTGCCAGTTTAATCACTGAACGCATCTTAGTGCCAAATACATCCTGGGCATTCGCTTTGGCTAGCAGGTCATCCAATCCAGGTATCGGTTTCATCAACTGCACACCGTTTTGCTCTGCTGCAAGACCCTGATCCACTTTGAGAAAAGGCACTACCTGTTTTCCCTGCCATAAATAACGTGCAGACGACTTACCTTCTATTTCCCTACCCAAGGTATCCTCGAATAGAATAGCGCCTAGAATCCGCTTACCGGTAAAAGCGTTGCTGGTGATGAGACGGGTACGCATTTCATGTACCCGAGTAAACATTTCTTCCTCATTGCTGTATTCGGTTTCTTCAACGCCATACATACGCAACGCTTTAGGAGTACTGCCGCCGCTTTGATCCAGCGCCGCAATAAATCCATTCTCGGATTTTACTTTTTCATACATGTCTCGTTGTGCTTGGGAAGTCATTGGTAAAACCTCTCGATAAATTTATAGAGTCAATGATTCTAAAAATCCTAACAATGCGCCACTATCGTTACAAATATAGGAAACTTTGTCACTGATTTGGCGCTTGTCCGCTACCGTCAGCCTATTTATCAGATTTTAATCTATAATTCGGCTATAGGAGCTATGAAAAATCCAGAATACCCCCGCTATACATCCCGCGTTGGCCGTATCGGCGTCATCGGCGATATCCATGCCGAGGATCAATTGCTAGCCCAGGCACTCGCTTATTTACAGGATCAACACGTAGAACGTATTGTGGCCACTGGCGACGTCGCCGACGGAGTCGGAGACTTAGCGCGTTGCTGCCAGTTGTTGACCGCTTTTGAGGTAGTCACCGTATCCGGCAATCACGATCGTTGGTTACTGCAGGGCGAACTACGGCATTTGCCTAATGCCATGGACCCTGCTAGCGTTTGCCCGGCAACAGAGCGGTTGCTCGCAACGCTGCCCAGCGCGGTAGAGCTGGTCACGCCACAGGGTCTACTGCTGTTGTGTCACGGTTTGGGCGGCAACGACGAGGCCAAAGTGATGCCGGACGACGATGAAGATACGCTAGCCGCAAATAGGGAATTGCAACAGCTAGTGCAAGAGAATCGTTACCGGTTTATCGTGAACGGTCATAGCCATCGGGCGATGGTTAAACCCTACGCTGGATTGACTATTATCAATGCCGGCACCTTACGCCAAGATCGCAAACCAGGGTTTTTATTGTTGGATTTTTACCAAGGCTGGGTGCAATTTTATCAATTCCAGGGGGTGAATAGGTCCGTCGTTGCGACCCGGTCTGTGTTGCTTTAAGTGGATGGCTTTTATACTCTGTAATACTTTTTCTTGGTTGGATCTTTCCATGTCTACGAACCATAAGTCACTTAATGGGTTGACGTTAATGCCGTGGTTAGCGCTATGTTTTGGTGTGGCCTGGTTTGGCGCACAGTTTTCCCCTGGGGATTGGTATGGGCAATTGGCAAAACCGCCTTGGACGCCCCCTAGCTGGGTATTCCCACCGGTATGGACAATCCTTTACGTCATGATGAGTGTGGCGGCTTGGTTAGTCTGGTCGCAAAAGGGTTTTACAGAAGCCCCCTTAGCCCTTGCTCTATTCATGTTACAGCTACTACTCAATGGTTTATGGTCTTGGTTTTTCTTTGGGATGCAAAATATTTCGCTGGGTCTGGTAGACATTGTGTTGCTCTGGTTTGTCTTGGTGGCTACCCTCGTGGCGTTTTGGCGCCAACGCCCTATCGCTGGCTGGCTGTTAGTACCCTATTTGGTGTGGGTGAGTTATGCCGCAAGCCTTAATATCGCCATCTGGCTGATGAATCCGTAATGGATTTTATAAACTGGCTGTTGGTGGCGATTCATACCTCGGCAGGTTTTGCCACAGCGGGTCATGCGCTGCTCTACAAATCCAATCCGCGCTCTGCACTGGGGTGGATTGCCGTGTGTTTAACGTTTCCCTTTGCCGGCGCCATACTTTATTGTCTATTCGGCATTAATCGCGTACAAACCCGTGCGAAAGTGCTAGATCAGCGTTCCAACTTTCACCTGCATGTAGGCTACGAGCGCTCTGAAGATGTTCATGTGGTGCCCCCTACTACACTACCTGTCCCGTCCCACCTGCGGGAGTTGACCCGCATGTCCGATGCGGTTACAGGTCGACCCCTTACCAGTGGTAACCGGATCGAACCGTTGTATAACGGCGAACAAGCCTATCCTGCCATGTTGCAAGCCATCGCAAACGCTCGCCAGCGGGTGTACCTGACCACCTACCTGTTTACTTCCGACGAAGTTGGACACCGCTTTGTGGATGCTTTAGCCAAAGCGGTCCAGCGGGGCGTGGATGTCAAAGTGATGATCGATGGGGTAGGCGAATGGTACAGTCTGCCGCGTATTGGAAACTTGCTTAAGCAACACGGATTACCCATGGCGCGTTTTTTACCGCCAACCCTGTTTCCCCCTTCAGTGCATATCAATTTGCGTAATCATCGCAAAATCCTCGTTGCTGATAATCAAGTGGGTTTTACTGGTGGTATGAATTTGGGTGGTCGCCATTTGGTGGAAGGAAATGGAAAGCGGCACGGCACAAAAGATATTCACTTTCGGTTAACAGGGCCAGTGGTGGAGGACATGGCGCAGGTATTTCTCTCCGATTGGGGGTTCGTCACGAGCGAATACATCGCGCCGCCGACCACAACGACTGTCACGGATACCTCTGGCAATGCCATTTGCCGGACCATTGTCGACGGACCCAACGAAGATCTGGGTCGATTAGCAACTATTTTGGTGGGCGCTATCGGCCTAGCCCGTAAGCGGATTGTTATCGTAACCCCTTATTTTCTGCCTTCCCAGGAACTTATCGTAGCACTCCAAGCAGCCGCTTTGCGGGGTGTTCAGGTCACTGTTATTCTGCCAGCCAAGAATAATCTGCCTTTTGTCCACTGGGCCACCCGCAATATGCTTTGGCAGCTATTACGCTGGGGGGTGCGAGTGTATTATCAACCGCCGCCCTTCGCTCATACCAAACTGTTTTTAGTG
>CAZGON010000015.1:0-5658 GCA_964527085.1 uncultured Candidatus Competibacteraceae bacterium | reverse complement strand
CAAATCGGTTCCGCCAATATCGACTCCCGTAGCCTGCGGCTAAACTTTGAGTTAGCCATCGAGGTTTATGATGAAGCTTTCTCTGCGCTTTTGACAGACCATGTGAAAAGTCTGCTTATGCAATCTCAAGAAATCTTTCTTGAAGATATCGAGAGACGAGCATTGGTTACTAGAACGCGAGATGCCATGGCGTGGTTGTTTTCACCTTACTTATAGTAATACAGGACTTACGCAGCTCGTTCTAGAAGACGCCGTGAACACTTCCCTGTGGGCTTGACGACGGCCTTCCGGGCCGTCGACACTTCTTTTCACGAGCTACGCAAGTCCTTTTTGCGTAAGTCCTATAATAAATAGGTTAGGTGCATAGCACCGTAACCCATCCGTTAAATACAAACTTTATCCCCCCACCACGGCCCGGACTTCAGCAGAAGGTTTCTCCTGGTTCAAGCTCATACCTTGGGCAGCGCGGTTCAGGGCGCTGACCACCGCGCGTAATGAGGCGGTAACAATATTTTCATGGATACCAACGCCAAACAAGGTAGGTTTATCCGCTACTTGGATTTCCACATAGGCTACTGCCCTAGCGTCTGCACCGGCGCCAATGGCGTGTTCATGGTAATCCGCAACCCGAATTGATAAGCCGCAGTGACGGCTCATGGCGTCCACAAAGGCATCGATGGGACCGTTGCCAGAACCAGCAACAATCCGTTCTTTACCATTTTCGCACAGGGTGGCCGTGAGTTTATCTAGAGTCATGCCACTAGGACCGTCCCGATGTTCTAGCAGCGTAAAAGGTTGCGTAGTTGCCAGATAATCCTCCTGAAATGCTCGCCACAGAGCGGCGGGAGTCAGTTCTTTGCCGGTGGTATCGGCGACTTTTTGCACCACCTGGCTGAACTCCATTTGCAGACGGCGGGGCAGTTTGAGGCCATGTTCTCGCTCTAACACATAAGCAACGCCACCCTTACCAGATTGACTGTTGATACGAATCACGGCCTCATAGGTGCGACCTAGATCAGCGGGGTCGATGGGTAAGTAGGGCACTTCCCAAACCGGGCTGCCGGTATTGGCCGCCAAGCCTTTCTTGATGGCATCTTGATGAGAACCGGAAAAAGCCGTAAAGACTAAGTCTCCCGCGTAGGGATGACGGGGATGCACCGGCAGCTGATTACAGTATTCCGTGGTGCGGACCAAGCCGTTAATATCGGAGAGATCCAGACAGGGATCAATGCCTTGAGTAAAAAGATTCAACGCTAACGTCACAATATCCACGTTGCCGGTGCGCTCGCCATTGCCAAACAAGGTGCCTTCCACCCGGTCCGCCCCGGCCAGCATGGCCAGCTCCGCGGCAGCGACGGCGGTGCCTCGATCATTATGGGGATGAATACTAATGACGACGCCGTCGCGTCGACTGATATGGCGGGTGAACCACTCAATTTGATCCGCATACACATTAGGTGTCGCCATTTCCACCGTCGACGGTAAGTTTAGAATGACTTTATTGTCCGGGGTTGGTTGCCAAACGTCATTGACCGCCTCGCAAATAGCCACCGCAAAATCCAATTCGGTGCCGGTAAAACTCTCCGGAGAATACTGAAAGGTCCACTGGGTTGCAGGATAGTCAGCAGCAATGGCTTTGATACGCTGTGCCCCTTTGACGGCAATGCTGGTGATGTCAGCCTGGTCCATCCCAAATACTACACGCCGCTGTAGGGTGGACGTGGAATTGTACAGATGCACGATGGCCCGCTTAGCGCCTTCAAGTGCTTCAAAGGTGCGTTCAATCAGAGGGTCCCGAGCTTGGGTGAGAACTTGAACGCTAACATCCTCAGGAATCCGTTGGTTTTCAATCAAGAAGCGCACAAAATCAAAATCCGTTTGGGAAGCGGCGGGAAAACCCACTTCAATTTCCTTAAAACCCAATTGCACCAGCGTATCGAACAGCTGACACTTACGTTCCATGCCCATGGGTTCCACCAGGGCTTGGTTACCATCCCGCAGGTCAACGCTACACCAGGTGGGTGTCTTGTGGATAACCCGAGTTGGCCATTGGCGGTCAGTCAATTTTATGGGTGGAAAAGGGCGGTATTTCTGTGCGGCATTGGCTTTCATGATGTTTTCCTCTCTAGCTGAGATGACTTTTCTTTAAACGATTTTTAAAAAACTTAACAGCGCGGCGCGCATCCGGTCGTCGGGTAGCCGCTAAACCCGGCGACCGCTAAGTAGTCGTAGCCAGGCGAGAGAGGAAACGATGCCAATGGACAGGACAGAAGGTTGGTTCACAGCAACCAGTGCTGAAGTGCGAACCCCGTGAGAGATATTTATGGAGAAATTTGACATAGCGCTTTGCAATCCTTACCACCATTAAACAACAAGAAATCTAATTAACCCGGCACTCCCTGTTTAGGAGGCCGGGTTAATTAGTCGCTGTCGATAATAGTGACATAAGGATTGTTTCATAATACTGGGCAGGGTAACGGCAATTTATGGAGGAGTCAAGACACATAAATAGGTTAAAAGTCAAGTTATTGGCGATAGGGTTTTCTGTGACGCCAAAAAAACAGCAAAAACCATAAGCTCTTCCCTTTCAGTTTTATTTAAATCAGTAAAATCAAAAGATTACATAATATTAAAATTGGCATTATAATTGCTTTTACAAAAGTGCACATGAATCGCTGGTCGTATTCATGAGTTTGCAACTCCATTTTGTGCTTCTCTTAAATTGAGGGTAGCTCTATTACCGAGGCAATCTATCGATGATCGATGCCTCGGTTTTTTTTGCCACCATTTAATATAATGCAAATTAGCGTTTTGTGCGTCTTCCGTAAGGGACAGTTGCTTTATCGGAGTTTCGATACTGGATTCCCGCCTGCGCGGGAATGACGTCTTTTTTACCTGCGCGGGAATGTTCCCTTGTTCGAGGGAATGACGGGGGTCTTTTTTTATGTCCTCATGAGAAGGCACTTTGATAGATTTTTTATATGGCTTTTAACACGTATCCTGATAGCCTCAGCCTGGCTAGCTTTCCTAAAATCGGTGTATCCTACAATACCCTGTGGACTTGTCATGTTCCCTGGGCGTCATTCCCGCGTAGGCGGGAATCTAGTCCCACAAAGCAATGCTTCATATAGACCTAAGGGCTACTAGATAGTGCTTAATTCGCATATATGGTCGTCACTTTGATTTGAATGAAGGTTTTTTTTCGCATTAGACCCTGTTGCGTGATAGGGATACCCTAAATCAGTTAGGATAAGCCTGCTCTCGATTCTCAGACGAGTATTTGTTCAATGCAGGTGATTCATGACAATCCATAACTTTCGTTTTTTTAAGGTTCTCATCATCCTATTCAGCCTTTTTTTATTGGGCTGTGCGTCTACTGAAGAAGTTATGCGCACCGATGCAGACCCCCTTGAGCCCTATAATCGTTTTATGTTTAACGTCAACGATACCCTTGATAAAGCGGTCCTCAAACCGGTGGCGCAGGGTTACGACTACATTACCCCTGAGATTATCGATGAAGGCATCACTAACTTTTTTAGTAACCTAGAAGATGTGGCTGTGGTGGCGAACGATATACTGCAGCTTAAACCCAAACAAGCTTTGATGGATACCAGCCGCATTGTCTATAACACTACCTTTGGCATATTGGGTTTCTTTGACGTAGCCAGTTATATGGATCTTCCTAAAAACGACGAAGACTTTGGCCAAACGCTAGGTTATTGGGGCGTCGGCGAGGGTTACTATTTGGTGCTCCCCTTATTAGGACCTAGCACTACTCGGGATGTGTGGAGTATTCCTGTTGATCGACTCGCGGACCCGGTCACTTATCTTGATCCCTCATTGGGTACTTTAGTTGCCGGACGCAGTGTCGAGATTGTGGATATCCGTGCTGAGTTGCTGCGGGTCGAGCGCGCCTTTGCGGATAGTCAGATCGATCCCTACAGTTTTCAGCGGCAAGCTTTTCTGCAACGACGCCGTAATTTGGTCTATGACGGGAATCCACCGGAACCTGATTTGGATTTTGACGATTTTGATGATTTCGAAAATATCGACGACCTTCTGGATGAAGACTTAAATGAAGATTTAAACCAAGGGGGCGGCGATGAACTCAATGGTGACAGTGGCAACCTTTGACTTTTTGCCTAATGCGGAAATCGCTAAAGGTCGCCTGCTAGCGGAAGGTATTCGTTGTCGATTAGCCGATCAACATCTGGTGCAAACGGATTGGCTCTACAGTATCGCTGTCGGGGGCATCAAATTGCAAGTGGATGCCAGTGATGTCGACCAAGCTCAAACCATTCTTGAGCAGGATTTTTCCGCTGACCTGGATGATGTCAACCTCAATGATCCTGACCCTCGTTAGGGGATTGTTGCGTCTCAGCGCCTGTCTACCTTTGCCCGCCGTCCATGCTGTGGGTGTGTTGCTTGGCTACCTGCTCTGGCTTATTCCCAACTCGACGCGACGTATCATTACCATCAACTTGACTCTTTGCCTGCCGGATTGGACAGCCACAGCACGGCGTCGTCTGCTGCGTAAAAATTTGGTGGAGACTGGCAAATTGCTGTTGGAACTAGGTCCCTTGTGGCATTGGAAAATGGAGTATTTATCTAATTTTATAAGTAAAGATGAAGATCATGAGGCGTTGTCAGCGGCGCTTGCCCAAGGGCGCGGGGCTATTTTGATTACCCCGCATTTGGGGAGCTGGGAACTGGCTGGACTCTATTATTCTAGTCGTTATCCCATGACCATTTTATACCGACCTAGTCGTCTCGGACTCGATCCATTGATTTGTGCAGGTCGTGGACGCTTCGGCGCACATCTTGTAAGCGCCGATCAGCGGGGTGTGCGTACTTTGTTGCGTGCTTTAAAAGACAACACCCTTTTGGGCGTGTTACCCGACCAAGACCCTGGTCGTGACAGAGGCGTTTTTGCCCCGTTTTTTGGTCTCTCCGCAAACACCATGACCTTAGTAGCTCGGCTTGCCAGGCGGACCGGCGCACCTGTTTTTCTCACCTATGCCGAGCGCTTGAGCTGGGGTAGAGGATTTAAAATTTATTTGCAGCATTTGCCGAGCTTGACGGCTGATAAGACTTTAGAGACTGCCATAACAGTCATGAATGCCGCCATCGAGCGTGCTGTCCGCCCATTGCCAGCGCAGTATTTGTGGAGTTATAAGCGCTTTAAAACACGTCCTGCTGGTGTGCCAAAAGTATATTGAGTTGTCACCAATGGTTTCTATAAATTGGCTAGACTATCGCTATATCAATGAAATGCCGTTTCTTGAAAAGCATCTAGTGAATTGGCTATCGCGGCTTTAGTGAGCAGTTCGCTCAGTTTTGTCAAATCATCAAGCCTATTGATGCGTTGTTCAAGTGGTTCTGGCACCGGCCCAAAGCGTATTTTTAAAATAGCCAATATATTCCCATGGGCACGTGCTATTTCTTTCTGGCGGCCCTCTTGGCGGCCCTCTTGGCGGCCCTCTTGGCGGCCCTCTTGGCGGCCCTCTTGGCGCCACGTTTCGGCAATCGTCGGCATGAGAGTATCTCCTAGCTCGGGTAAGGCCCGTTGTATCACCTGGTGTAAGGTGGTTTTATCGATTTTATCAGTGCTTTGAGCGATGTATTTTAAGACCGTTTGCAGATAATGTAAGCCATCGG
>CAZGON010000014.1:22080-32509 GCA_964527085.1 uncultured Candidatus Competibacteraceae bacterium | reverse complement strand
TTGGCCGCTTCCCTGGGTCATACCCAGTCGCTCCATACCAACGCTTTAGATGAGGCCATCGCCTTGCCCACAGATTTCTCTGCCCGTATTGCCCGCAATACGCAACTGTATCTCCAGGATGAAACCCATATCTGTGAGGTCATCGATCCTTGGGGTGGTTCCTATTTTGTGGAGGCGCTGACCAATGAATTAGTCAAACGGGCCTGGGGGCATATTCAAGAGGTGGAATCTTTGGGGGGCATGGCGAAGGCCATTGAAACAGGACTGCCTAAGATGCGTATTGAGGAAGCCGCCGCCCGCCGCCAAGCCCATATCGATTCCGGTAAAGAAACCATTGTCGGGGTCAATAAGTACCGTATGACCCAAGAAGACCCTATCGACATTTTAAATATCGACAACACAGCGGTTCGCGAAGCCCAGTTGCAGCGCTTAGCGAAACTCCGGACCGAACGGGATGATGTTAAAACCCAAGCGGCTTTGAAGGGTATTACCCACTGTGCCGAAACAGGCCAGGGCAATCTTTTAGAAAAAGCTGTGGAAGCCGCTCGCGCACGGGCTAGTTTAGGAGAAATCTCCGATGCCATGGAGAAGGTATTCAACCGTCATAAAGCAGTGATTCGCTCTATTTCCGGCGTCTATGGTAGTGAATTTGGGGAGGACAAAGAAATGCAAATCGTCCGTCAAATGGCCGATGACTTTGAGCAACGGGAAGGCCGTCGGCCGCGTATTTTAGTGGCCAAAATGGGTCAGGACGGTCATGATCGAGGCGCTAAGGTTATCGGCACCGCCTTTGCCGATATGGGTTTTGATGTGGATATCGGCGCCCTGTTCCAGACCCCGGATGAGGTGGCCCGTCAAGCGGTGGAGAACGACGTCCATGTGATTGGAATTAGTTCCCTCGCCGCCGGTCACCGAACTTTGTTACCGCAGCTCATGGAAGAACTTAGAAAGTTAGACCGCGACGATATTATGATTGTGATCGGCGGTGTGATTCCCGCTCAAGATTACGAATTTCTTAAAACCAATGGCGCGGCCGCTATCTTCGGGCCAGGTACGGTGATTCCGGTAGCCGCCCAAAAGGTGTTGGAGGAATTAAATCTGCGCTTAGCCGCCTAGCTGAAGTCAGGACTTACGCAGCTCGTTCCAGAGGACGCCGTGAATACATCCTTATAGGCTTGACGACGGCCATCCAGGCCGTCGACACCTCTTTCACGAGCAACTTAAAGCCCTGACTATGCATGAGTCCTACGAGTTTCTTATGTCTGAAAAAAAACACAAACCTGATTGGGCGCCAGCTGATGCTGGCGCCGAATTTACCACCGAAGTGATGGCTGGCGTGGCTGGAGGGCACGATGGCCTGTCCCGCAATGTGGCTGATGGAAACTCAAAACCCCCTATGCCACGACGGCGGCGACTGACCGTTGCTGAATATGTGCAAGGTGTCTTGGAAGGCAATCGCAATATCCTCGCCCAAACCATCACCTTAGTGGAAAGCAATGCCGCGGCCCATATGGAAATGGCCCAAGAGGTGTTGAAACAACTTTTGCCCCAAACTGGTAACTCTGTTCGTGTAGGCATCACCGGTGTGCCGGGGGTCGGCAAAAGCACCTTTATCGAAGCGTTGGGGATGATGCTCTGCGAGCGGGGCCATCGGGTCGCAGTACTGGCCGTGGATCCTAGTAGCACGGTGACCCGCGGTAGTATCCTCGGGGACAAAACCCGTATGGAGCTGTTAGGTAGGGATCTGCGGGCGTTTATCCGACCTTCACCTTCGGCGGGTACCCTAGGGGGTGTGACCCGTAAAAGCCGCGAAACTATACTGGTGTGCGAAGCGTTTGGTTTTGATGTCATCCTGGTGGAAACCGTGGGCGTGGGGCAAAGTGAGACCACCGTGCGTTCCATGGTGGATTTCTTTTTACTGCTCATGCTCACTGGCGCTGGTGACGAACTGCAAGGCATTAAAAAAGGCATTATCGAACTGGCCGACGCCTTGTTGATCAACAAAGCTGATGGCGACAACCAGATTCGCGCCCGCGCTGCCAAGGCCGAATACAATCGCGCTCTACATTATCTGGCCCCGGCCACGCAAGGTTGGCAAACCCAGGCCTATACCTGCTCTGCTTTGAGTGACGAAGGCATTGCTGATATCTGGTCAGTAATTGAAGATTTTCGTCAGCAGACAACGGTGTCGGGTGTTTTCGAAAAACGCCGTTATAACCAGACCCTCGATTGGGTATATTCCATGGTGGAAGAATATCTACGGCAAAGCTTCTTTACCCACAAAGGTGTCAAAGGCATACGCAAAGATATCGAGCGGCAGGTGGTCGAGGGAACTCTGCCGCCGACCGTGGCAGTGCGGCAATTACTGGCGGAATATGAGGAGAAGGGAATGGGTGAGTAATCTATTGTCTTTAATAGTGATATCGTTGTTTGTTCCCTCTCATTTCTGCGACGCTTGCGCTGTGCCAAATGCAATTCTGTCATAATTTTTCTTATCTTTGATTCACTCACCCTTGAAGATGTTCCCCCAGTCGCTTTGGTAGCGGCGCAGCGGGCAGTACCTCCTGGCGTAAAATTGACTGATGCTGGGGTTGATGTGGACGAAGCGGGTGTAGGTGTCTATGAGATTTCAGGGGATGGTTATGAAATTGACGTAACGCCGGATGGTATTGTCGTGGAGATAGAGGAAGAGATCGGCGACGACAAGGTGCCAGGGGTTGTTACGGAAGCGTTGGAACTACGGGTGCCTGGATTGCAGGTGATGTTGATCGAAAAATCTCTGCGCAAATCCTTAGAGATATATTATGAATTCGAAGGCGAAGATGAGCAAGGCAACGTCATCGACGTAGAAATCTCTGAGTTCGGCAATCGAGTAGTTGTTCAGCAAGATTTCGCTGGTTAACTTTACTTTGTAGTATTTGCTTAAAGCTATTATTGTTCTACAGTCCGCACGGTTTAAAGCAAGGATGTTTGCTCTATGTACTGTGCGGACTTTAAGACAAAATTATTTATTAACCCAAGTCTTGCTTATTGTCCCTAACGTTGCGCTAACCATTGCTGTACCAGACCTTCCAACTGCTCACGTTCGGCGGTGTTTAAACCGATTGGATCGAAGCGGTAGCGATAGTGTAAATCAACTATTTCTTTTATCAGTTCGCTACTAACGTTGTCTCGAAAGGTTAGCTTAGCAAGCCAGGCCCTTAGGGTTTGATGGGGTTTGCGCTGCATACCCTGTTTCTGATACCAGGCAACGATTTGATAACACGCCGAGTCAATACCACTGCCTGTAACAGGTAAATCCTGGATTTTAGATCTTCTATAATGTTTTGGAAAAAACCGTTTATGCCAGCCCATACGCCATGTCAAGATAAGGCTCAACGGAAACAACAACCAGACCAAATCTTGCCGTGGATCTTTTTGTTCGTGATTTAATCGCCATTCCTGAAAGTGTAGCCAAACCCAAGAAAGCACATCATAAAGGGGCGTCAATACGGAGGATTGACGAGCGTCGATTTCCTGCCAAACCGTCGGTGTGGTATCCACCGTTTGCCAAGCACCGTCGATATAGGCGATGGCCCAGGCATGGGCATGACGTTGCCGAACAATGAATTGTTTTTCCAGATCACTATATTCCTGCACGCTAAAACCCGATACATAACGGGCTGGAATACCGGCTTGACGCAGCAAAAGCACCGTGCTACTGGCAAAATATTCACAGTGTCCTGTGCGGGTGGTGCGCAAAAAATCGATGACGGGAGGCAGTTCTTTATCACCGATGGCAAGGTCTAAGGAGTAAGAAAAATAAGTATTAAAATAATTTTTTAGGATAATGGGTACCCGGTTTGGCGGTTGCTCACGCAATCCAAGCTCCACCACAGTCGGCGCCAGTAGCTTTCCATAACCGGCAGGTATGGCGCGATCCATTAGCGTAGGGGTTATACCGGTGGGTGTCGTTGTATAGTCGACTCGGTAGTCCAGGAGGCGGGCGTCAGTCTGTGCTTTTACGCTACCTAAAGCATTCTGTTGCAGGGTTTTTGCCGATAGGTTGCTAATTTGCTGAGCCCCAAAGGGTAACGGTAGTAAAGCGCTACTATTTTGAGCCGTTTGTACGATGTTAACCGAGTGGTTACTGGGATGAGGCGAAGACGTCAACTGCCATTGGCTGGTAGCGGTCTGTGGAAGATCTTTAAACGCATCGCTAGAGGCAAACCAGGTGTTATGGCGAAACAGATTATAGCTTACTTTTTGCAGTAGCTCAGGAACCTGGCCGTTGTCATCATTTGTGATACGTAACACAATACGATTCGATTGTTTCAAGCGACCGATAGTGCCCATGGCAGTGCTACGCTGGTAAGGATCGGTGGCAGAGTGGTCAAACCAAGCTAATAACCAGCTGGGCATCTCTTCCATAAGGGTGCCTTGTAGCTGGATTAAAGCCGTATGGCCCAAATACCCGCCACTGCCTGCCATCAAGATCAACGCCGCCCACACACCGGGATTATGGCGGGTGTTGCGGTGTTGCCAGAGGGCCCACGTCCACAGGCTAGCGACGGCCAAATAAAAAACCATAGCGGCTCGATTGCCGGTGCTCGCGGCGATCAAGCAAATAACAAAATAGGGATAACTCAGATCGATGCTGCGTTGGCCCTCGGTATGGCGACGGTGTTGGAGAGAAAGCGCAGCCAGGGGGATCCGATCTCGATTACCAAAATATTGGACAGCCACCACCGGAAACAACACTACAGGCATCCATTGGAGTAAGGTAGAGAGGGCCTTGGCAGGAGGTTTTTGGAAAAAAACAGTGAACGCCAAAACCACCAAAAGGAAGGCGCAAACATCCACCAAGCGATAAATCATCTTGTCAGACAACGGCCACTGCCACTTTAGCAAACGGGATGCTTCCAGCAACAGGGCGAAAGAAACCGCTAATCCTACCTGTTCCACCTGCCAGCCCCAGACCAGCAGGCTTGTGGCTATAAAAAGAGACGGTGCTTTCATAACTGCTGTAGTTTTTCCGCCAGTTGGTCGGTGGGTATTTCAATGGCTTCTCCGGCCAGTGAACCCAATCCACCGTTAGAGACCACTAAAGCGAGGGTCGGTACGCCCCGGCTGCGAAGTTGGCGCACCAACTGTTGCCGCGGTAAATCCCAATCCAGCAGCACCGCAATGCTGCTGCTAAATTGTCCTGCATATTCCAGCACGGCTTGGTGCAGGCGGGAGAAGGACTGCTGATGGATCATTTGAACACAGGCAAGAACCGTGAGTAATTGGGTTGGATTATGAAGTCCGCGTCCTGCCGTAAACCGATACACCTCTGGTCCAATAAATAAAAGATCTAATAAGTTTTCATTCAAATCGACGCTGGACACGAGGGAGGCAGAGACGGAGACAGCCGCTTCAAAAATGCTCTCATCAGCCGTTGTAGCGAAAGTATCCAGTATTAACGCATGGCGAGTAAAATATTCCGAGCGGTATTCCTTAACGATGGGTTTGCCGGTTCTGGCCCAACTTTTCCAGTGGATACTGCGTAATGAATCACCCTGACGGTAGTCCCGAAGCGCTGCAAATTCCTCGGTTTCAGCGCAGGAGCCGGCAGAAGGCACCCCACCCGGCTGATAGACTGGCGTGCCTGGCAAGTCTAGCTTAGCCACCGGAAAGCAGCGCGGCAAGACCAATAGGCTACCCGGTTCCTGAAATCGTTTTATACCGTTAACTAAGCCAAACAGGTCAGGCCGAATAAGACGATAACCTTGTAGCTGCAAATAGCCACGGCGCTTGGGGACCAATTGCACCTGCACGTCCACCGTTTCTCCCGGCCCCAAAATCGGGATATTAGCGGGCGTAACATCGCCGCCTTTGTTGCGATTCACTAAGCTTACCCACCTAGGGAACCCAACATAGCGATCAAAGGGGTTACGGTATCGATCGGTAGGATCTTGATAATTTTGTAGTTCCTCATAAAGCGGCCAGGTTACTTGGAGTTCTTCGATCAGTTGCAGTCCGCGATAACTGTTGCGGGTGGGGTTAGTAAGCTGCAAGGTATAGCGAACCGGTTCCATGACGGTGGCGAAGAGCGGCACGCGGCGTTGCACCTGCAGGCTAGGGCGAAAAAACCAACTACTGATAAGACTGACCAAAAGAATAATCAAAAGAAAGGTAAAAATCTGACTCGCCAAATTTAAAGAAGTGTTCATGCCGATAACCAGAGAAACCCCCATACTACAGAGCACCAAATAGCCAGTGGCTGTAAAATGCCGACGCAACCAGCGGTCGAGGCGGTAAACGGTCTTAAAATTGGCAAGCAGTAAACGACGTAGCATAGGGACTAAATGGGAACTGGCACGTTTTCTAAAATCTGTTGCACTAAATCGTCTTGCGTGTGCCCCGCAAAGCGTGCTTGCGGGTTGAGGGAGAGGCGGTGGGCGAGGGCAGGCACAGCAAGCGTTTGCACATGTTCAGGGTATACAAAGTCAAAACCATCCAGTAAAGCCAACGCCTGAGCGGTCTGTAGTAGCGCGATGGCGCCGCGTAAACCCGCCCCCAATTGAATACCTTCTGTGGTGCGGGTGGCTCGAACAATATCAACAATATAGCGCTTTATTGCAGCACTGACCCGCACTGCGCGAGTGGCTAGACGCAGCGTTTGTAAGTCTTCGGCGCTGGCGCAGGCTGTCAGCGATTGCAACGGTGTTTGCTCGATGTGGCGCGACAAGATCTCCACTTCTCGTTCGGCGCTGACATACCCTAACGCAAAACGCAAGGCGAACCGATCCATCTGGGCTTCTGGAAGGGGGTAGGTACCATGGAATTCAATGGGATTTTGGGTGGCGATTACGGTAAAAAATTTGTTTAAGGTATGTACGTGGCGGTCGAGGCTGACTTGTCGTTCTTCCATGGCTTCTAATAATGCTGATTGGGTACGGGGTGAGGCACGGTTGATTTCGTCGGCTAATAAAACATCGGTAAAGATAGGGCCTTGATGAAAATGAAAACGCTGGGTGTCTGGCGCAAAGACGGAAACCCCAAGAATATCCGACGGCAATAAATCGGGTGTAAATTGAATACGTTGAAAATTAAGGGCGATGCTGCGGGCTAATGTTTTTACAAGAGTGGTTTTACCAGTACCAGGAACATCTTCCAATAGCACATGTCCACCACTGGCAGTCGCTGCAATGAGCAGTCGAATGGCGCTGGACTGACCTTGCACGACCTGTTCGATATTATTCTCAATTCTTTGAGCAATTTCAAAACCCAAGTGTGGTTCCGTGACTGACATAGTTTTAATAGAAAGCATCCTGCGAGATTAATAAAAGCTATTTTGACGGTTTTTTAAAAGCTACTTTGTGAAATTCTGTCAACAATCGGTTTATATGTAATCGGTACGTTGACGGTACATCCGGATGGAACCATCCTACCTGGATGTTTTTCCAAGGGTATTGAGCGTACTTATAATAAAGAGGTCAATCATGTCTGCCCATACTTTTATGTTTACCGATGTCAATGGCCAGCCTTTGTATTTGGATGAGTTTAAGGGAAACCCGGTGTTGGTGGTCAACACGGCTTCGGAATGTGCATACACGCCCCAGTATGCCGGTTTACAACGGCTTTGGGAACGTTACCGGGAACAAGGACTAGTAGTGGTAGGCATACCCTCCAACGATTTTGGCGCTCAGGAACCTGGTAATGAAGAGGAGATTCGGGAGTTCTGTATTACCCGTTATGGTGTCGATTTTCCACTAACGGCAAAACAGACGGTCATTGGGGGTAAAGCACATCCTTTTTACCGTTGGATTGTGGAACAGACCGGTGAAGCCGGGGCGCCGCGCTGGAATTTTCATAAATACTTGCTCGACGCCGAGGGCAATTTGATCGATATGTGGCCATCTCGTGTCGAACCCCTATCGGAAGAGATTATATCCGCTATTGAAGCCGTGCTTTAGCCCATTTTTAAATTTAGTTGTGTGGATGGCTTCATCGCCTCGGAGACGACGTTGGTATCAAGGACAATCACTCAATCAAAAATTATCGGCTCGGCAGGTGTTTTGTCACGCTCAAAAACGACAAAATCTTCATCTTCTAGACCTGCACGGCGACTAATAGCTGCCAGGGCATCGCCCATCCGGATGCGCTGTTTAGGTTTTACCATCAATCTATATTCACTCCTGCCAATGCTTTGGATCATTAAGCGCATCAGCACAGATCACCCGTCCACCACTAACCTGCTCCAGTATACCTGGATGAAGCTCCTGAACCATCCAGGCGTCAGCATTTTCAGGTGGGATGGGATAGGGTGCGTCGAATCCCTTTATCCCAGCGGTTGAAAAGCCATGTTTTGGATAATAGTCAGGATGGCCCAACACAAACACCAGCTTAACACCCGCTGCTGTCAACTGTTTTAGCCCTGCTTTAATGAGTTGACCGCCGATGCCCTGGTTTTGGTGTTCTGGGTGAACAGCTAGAGGGGATAGGATAGCTGAGGAAACCCTCTCCCTCTGCTGAG
Organism: uncultured Candidatus Competibacteraceae bacterium; assembly: GCA_964527085.1. Classification (GTDB taxonomy): domain Bacteria; phylum Pseudomonadota; class Gammaproteobacteria; order Competibacterales; family Competibacteraceae; genus CAYRGG01. The sequence goes on along the minus strand of CAZGON010000014.1, from coordinate 24,009 downwards.
CAGGCATAATACGTGTGTTTGTGAATAGAATATGGCCAACCATACAATCATGGGTAGTCGCGATTAACGATAACAAGGGATACGCGCTCGGGTCTTTCAACAAATCGGTAATAAGATCCGTAATTTCTTGTCCTTGCCCGTTGCCAAATGCGGCCATGACAACACCTGAAATTGCCTGACAGTCCGATGCTAATGCTCTACGTATGTGTAAACTCATCATCGGTCATCACTAAATCACTTATGTGGTTTTTCGCCGTGACGGATAGGGGCTTCTGCCGCAACACACTTGATAGTTAGAGGTCTACCACGCTTACTATAACCAACGCTAGTCCCTATCACGGATTCAATCTGTTTTTTGAAGCGATCATTACCCAGCGGCGTTCCGGAATGCAGACTTGCGCGGATTAAATCGAGCTTATCAGAATGAATTGGTGTTTCAAATAACTCTCGATAGGCCGCTTGCCGTACCACAGGGGTTTTACCCAATGACAAATAAAGTTTATGTGGTTGAATAATGGCATTATCAATCCCCCGGGCATTCGCTGCATAACTTGACCAACGATACTGAGCAGGATGCTCAACCATCCCAGCACGCACCGGATTTAACTCGATATATCGCATGCAGATCAAAAAATAGTCTTCTGCTTCTAGAATATGGCCCTTATGCCGCCCCTCCCATAAACCCCCTCGGCGTTGATAGGTTTTATTGATGTATGGCACGAATCGGCGCCCAATACCCTGCAACAACCGACTAATATCGTTCGAGGCCTTTGGCGTCATTAACAAATGCACATGATTCGTCATCAACACATAGGCATGAATCAAACACTTCAGTGCATCGGCCGATGCTTTCAAAAAACGCAAGTAGGCTAAATAATCCTTTTCATCGAAAAATATCGGTTCCTTATTATGTCCACGTTGAAAGACATGCACAGGAACACCCGGCTGATAAAAGCGGCGTTTTCTGGGCATCAGGAATTCAATAACGCGAAGGGGTGGCGAACTTTTAAACCTTTAAAACGCTTAAAACCTTTATCGGTCGTCACCCAGATACAATTCCATTCCATCGCCAAGGCCGCATGATATGCATCAGGAATAGCATTTCCCTTGGCTTCTATTTGTTCAACGCATTGTAAAAATAACTTCCAATGCATAGGTCCCGGTGCAAGACGCACGGCATGATGAGCTTGTCTGACTTGATTAGCGAACCGAACAGCGCTGGACAAGGCGGACGGTATTTCAAACATCTTGGTATGAGTCACTACCCGTAAAAAGCCACTCAGTACTAATTCCGAATAACCATAAGCGGCATCACCGTTAACGATGGATTCCAGCCATTGACGATAGGCCAAATGATCAGGAGTATCCTCTCTATGTGCATAAACAAACACATTAACATCCATCAAAAACATCAACGACCATCCATAATGTCGTCTAAACTGCGTCTGTCATCCAGATCAACCCCGGGTTTTAAACCAGCTCCGGAAACCGTTTCCAACTTCACTAAATCGCGTTTTATGTCATGACGCGACACAAATTCCCGAAGCGCATCTTCCACAACCTGTTTTAAAGTACAGCCTCGCTGAGTCGCCTGAAGCTTGGCATACATCAACAACTGGTCATCGATATTAATGGTGGTTCGCATAACCTAAAATCCTCCGCAAAGAATCCTTACCCAAAGGATAGAAGGGTAGCATCAATATGTCTATATTTATTAGGGTCTGACCCCTTTTTTTGTTTGATGCAAAAATTGAAATTAATCATAATTCATACTCATGGCAGGATATAATCAAAATTCACCATCGATAACTGTTTTTCATGCTTTTCCGGCATTGGAAGATGGTGCTACGCTTGCCGGGTATGCAGCTCTGATCGAGGCACATGAATTATCTGTCCCAGCGCCAGACTACCTTTGTGTCATCGGCGTTA
>CAZGON010000014.1:10268-22070 GCA_964527085.1 uncultured Candidatus Competibacteraceae bacterium | reverse complement strand
GCCTATTCACACCTCGCCACAAACCGGAAGATAGCCTACGAGGCCATCTTACTTTTGCGCTCAAGTACGAGGGCATTGATCTGGCGGTTCTCAAAGCCCTATTTGAGACCATAGAGCCGGAAGATATAAAAAATATTGTTAGATCAAAGCCGACGGGTGCTTACAGCCGGCGACTATGGTTCTTGTATGAATGGCTTTGCGAGAAAAAACTGGATATTGTCGATGCAACAAAGGGTAATTTTGTTTCCCTGATCAATGATGCTTTGCAATACGCAGGGCCATCTCGCGATTCCAAGCGTCATCGTGTCCGCAACAATCTGCCGGGCACACGACAATTTTGTCCGCTGGTTAGACGTACTAAAAAGCTCGACCAATTTATCGCGATGAATCTTTCCCAGGCCGCGCTGGATCATATCGGCAAAATTCATGCAGACTTATTACGTCGAGCCGCAACCTTCCTCTTACTGAAAGATTCCAAAGCATCTTATACCATCGAGGGAGAAGCTCCACCTCATAGCCGTATTGAACGATGGGGCAAAATGATCAGTGAAGCCGGTCAACGTAAGCTGAGCATCAAAGAGTTGGAACATCTTCAAGGGGTTATAATCGCTGATAATCGTTTTGTGATGCCAGGGTGCCGGGTTGAGGGTGGTTTCGTTGGTGATCATGACCCCTCGACAGGTATGCCAATGCCTGTTCACATTTCAGCGCGTGTTAGAGACTTGAACAGTCTTCTCGCGGGTTTGATGGAAACCTACCAGCTTCTTGGTGATAGCGACTATGACGCTGTGCTCATGGCGGTGCTCATCGCTTTTGGTTTTGTCTTCATCCACCCGTTTGAAGACGGCAATGGCCGAATTCATCGTTACCTATTTCATCACGTCTTGGCGGAAAAAGGCTTCGTTTCCAAAGGTTTGGTTTTTCCGGTTTCTACCGTCATTTTGGAAAAAATTGATGAATACAGGTTAACCCTAGAGCATTACTCAAAGCCTAGACTTAACTTAATCGAATGGCGGCCAACCGATAAGGGTAATGTCGAAGTGCTAAACGAGACGATTGATCTATACCGTTATTTTGATGCAACAAAACAGGCAGAGTTTTTGTTTGCGTGTATTGAAGAGACCGTTAATAAAACACTGCCCGAAGAGGTTGATTATCTTGTTAAGTATGACCTGCTCAACGACTTCATAAAGAACTATATAGACATGCCAGACAAGCTGGTTGATTTGCTGATTAGGTTTCTAAACCAGAGCAACGGCAAGCTTTCAAAGCGTGCGCGTGAGAAAGAATTCTCCGCGCTGACCGAGACAGAAGTGCAGGCAATCGAAAATAAATATGAGGAGATATTTTATGGTGGCGATTGACCACTCATTGCAGATCACTTGTCCACGAACACACTCAAATGTTCCCGAATGGATGGTCTGAACTATCCATGCACTAGGATCTTCAAGTGAAATTGGCTATGGTGCAGCAAATCCAAATCCCTTTTATTAGGGTCTGACCCCTTTAACGGACCCCGTTCTTTGACACGTTGAAAGTAAGGCAGCAGTACCTTACTATAAAACTATACTTTACCTGCTAAACAAGGTATGACTATGACAACATTAAAAATCACTGCGAAAGGTCAGGTCACTTTTAAACAAGTATTATTGAAACATCTTGGTGTTGGTCCAGGCCAAAATATAGAGGTTGAAATGATACCTGATGGTCGAATACTAGTGAGCGCTGTTCAACAAAATGGCACTGTTGAAGACTTTATCGGTTGCCTAGCTCAAAAAAACACGCTGTCACTTAATATTGATGAAATCAATGAAATGGCAGCTCAGGGCTGGGCAGGAAAAAGATGAAGATAACTGCTGACACTAATGTGCTTATCAGAGCGGCTATCCAAGATGACAAGAAGCAGGCTGCTCAAGCAGCACAGGTCCTGCAAAAAGCGACTCTCATTGCTGTGCCATTGCCCGTACTTTGTGAGTTTGTGTGGGTATTACGTCGAGGTTATAAGAAATCAACTGCTGACATTTCTGATGCGATCCATCACCTTAAAAACGCTACTAACGTCGTCATGAACCGGCCTGCAGTCGAAGCGGGCCTGTCTGTCCTGGATGCAGGCGGTGACTTCGCCGACGGTGTTATTGCCTATGAAGGTGGTTGGCTAGGTGCAGACAAATTCATCTCATTCGATAAAGAAGCAGTCTCCTTACTGCAATCACAAGGAAAACCGGCTTGTTTGTTGTCTTGAGATATTTAAATGTGTGAGACGACACAGTGGCTCTAAAGAGATAGCATAAAACGCCGTATGCGTTGAGCGGCTTCAATGCAATCCGCCAGTGGCGGCACCAATGCCATACGCACCCGCTGTTGACCCGGATTGACGCCATTCACGGTGCGACCTAAAAAACTTCCCGGAAGCACCAGGACATTTTCACTGGCCAGTAAATCGTGCGCAAAAGTTAGATCGTCTATAGGCAAGTTTGGCCACAGATAAAAGGAAGCTTCTGGGTTAGGGATGTCCAACACCGGCGCTAAGATATCTAACACAGCCGCGAATTTACGTCGATAAAGATCCCGATTCACTTGTACATGACCATCGTCCTGCCAGGCACGGCTACTGGCGGCTTGGATAAAGGGCGGCATGGTGGAGCCATGGTAGGTGCGATAGCGGAGAAAGTCAGCCAATAATTTTTTATCACCCGCCACAAACCCTGAGCGCATACCGGGTACGTTAGAGCGCTTCGATAAGCTATGAAATACCACACAACGGCGGTAGTCGTGACGACCCCGTTCAGCACACGCCTGCAATAAGCCAACCGGTGGCTGGGTATCATCAAAGTAAATTTCCGAATAACACTCATCGGCGGCCAGCACAATATCATAACGGTCCGCAATGTCGATTAACTGGTGTAACATCTCTAACGGCGTGACGCGGCCGGTAGGATTGGCCGGTGAACACAGATATAGCAGCCCACAGCGTTGCCACACCGATTCAGGAACCGCATCATACGTGGGTAAAAAATCGGTTTCTTTCGTGGTGTTGAGGTAGTAAGGTTCGCCGCTGGCGAGTAATGTTGCCCCTTCGTAGATTTGATAAAACGGATTTGGCATCATAACGAGGGGTTTTTTGGTAGGGTCTAACATACACTGGGCAAACGCAAATAAGGCTTCCCGGGTTCCATTTACAGGTAAGATATGCCGATCAGGGTCGAGACTCGCTGCGGCGAGACCAAAACGGCGGGTAGCCCAGGCTGCGATAGCTTGGCGTAAATCTTGGCTGCCTTTGGTTAGCGGATAATAAGATAGGCCATCCAGTTGGCCTTTGATGGTTTTGGCCACAAACTCTGGCGCGGGGTGTTTAGGTTCGCCGATGGAAAGCACAAGGGGCGCTTTGTCAGCGGGCGGTGTAACCCCTTCTGTCAGGGCAGCGAGTTTTTGGAAAGGGTAGGGGTGCAAGCGGTTAAGATTCGTATTCATAACGAGAATGACCTATAAAACACATAACTCACATTAGTTTAGAGGCTGTTTTAACAACCCGCGAGGTTTGCTGAATCAAGGCGCAGCACCTTCGAGCAGCGCAGTTTACAGGCAAGTAAATGAGCAGCGGAGAAGGGGTTGCAACACCGAGTCAGCGGACATAAGCAATTTTAAAACAGCTTCGTAACCCATAAGTCATTTTTTTAAGGTGAGCATATGGCAATACAATCCGAGTTAGATGGAAGGAAGCGGGTGGTGATTGAGGGGGTTACCCCGCAAGTCGATGGCGGACGTTATGCCATTAAACGGGCGCTTGGGCAAACCGTGATGGTGGAAGCTGACATTTTTGTGGATGGTCACGACAAATTATCCTGTCGGCTCCACTATCGCTCCCATGACCAACAAAGTTGGCATGAAGTTGCCATGAAGCCCCTGGTGAATGACCGCTGGTGTGGTAGTTTTCAAGTGGAGTCAGTAGGCCGCTACTATTATACCCTGAGTGCCTGGGTGGATCATTTTAAGACTTGGCGTTATGAATTAACCCGCCGGGTACAACCAGAAGATATTGCCCTTGCCTTGCAGATGGGCGCCGATATGGTGCGTGCCGTCAGCGAACGGGCAACCGGTGGTGACCAGGCTTGGCTAAAATCCCGGGCCGATTCGCTAGTGAGTAAGCATCATCTACAAGATCGCTTACAGTATGCCCTTAGCGAAGAATTGGCAGCCATGGTGGATCGTTATCCAGATCGAGAGCTCGCTATTTACTATGACAGAGATCTGCCGGTTATCGTAGATCATCAACGGGCCCGCTTTAGTACCTGGTATGAGTTATTTCCCCGTTCTTGGGGGGCAACCCCGGAGCAGCACGGTACCTTAAAAGACTGCGCCGCACAACTACCCCGGATTGCGGCCATGGGATTTGATGTCTTGTATCTGCCACCCATTCATCCCATCGGCCGTATTAACCGTAAAGGTAAAAATAATACCCTTGATCCAGGTTCCGATGATGTGGGTAGTCCTTGGGCCATTGGTTCGCAAGAGGGGGGCCACAAAGCCATCCATCCACAACTAGGGACCCTGGCGGATTTTCAAGATTTAGTCGCACAAGCCAAACAACACGGTATCGCCCTCGCCCTAGATATCGCCTTCCAATGCGCACCGGATCATCCCTATGTTAAGGAACATCCCAGTTGGTTTCATTGGCGTCCCGATGGCACGGTGCAGTACGCAGAAAATCCTCCTAAGAAATATCAAGATATTTTTCCCCTCAATTTCGAAACTAAAGATTGGCGGGAATTATGGCAAGAGTTGAAAAGCGTTTTTCAATTTTGGAGTGATCAGGGGGTGCGTATTTTTCGGGTGGATAATCCCCACACCAAACCTTTTCCGTTTTGGGAATGGGTGATCAACGAGATCAAACAAAGCCAACCTGACACGATATTTTTAGCGGAAGCCTTTACCCGGCCAAAAGTCATGCACCGTCTGGCAAAGTGTGGGTTTACCCAGTCTTATACCTATTTCACCTGGCGCAACACTAAATACGAACTCATTGAATACCTCACCGAACTCACCCAAGGCCCTGGACGGGAGTATTTTCGCCCCAATTTTTGGCCCAACACTCCCGATATTTTGAGTCAATATCTGCAATTTGGTGGTCGACCTGCCTTTATGATCCGTCTAGTGTTGGCCGCCACCTTGAGCGCCAACTATGGGGTCTACGGTCCTGCCTTTGAGCTTTTGGAAAATGCCCCCATCAAGCATGGTAGCGAAGAATACTTGCATTCAGAAAAATACCAAATTCGTTCCTGGAATTTAGATATGCCTAGCAACCTAAGTGATTTGATGGGCCGTATCAATCATATTCGCAAAGTGAGTCCCGCCTTGAAGCAGGACTGGAATTTATTGTTTCATGACACAGATAATGAGCAAATCATTTGCTATAGCAAGTGGAACGAGAAAAAAACAGACATTATTTTAGGGGTCGTGAATCTTGATGCTTATCATCTGCAATCCGGTTGGATTACATTGGATTTGGCCAGTTTAGGCATCGATGCCCAACGTCCTTTTGAAGTTCACGATCTATTAAGCGATAACCATTATCTTTGGAATGGTCCGCGCAATTATGTGGAGCTTAATCCACAGACGGCGCCCGCTCATATTTTCCGGCTCCACGGCCGAGCCCATACCGAAGAAGATTTCGACTATTTCATGGGTTAAGGATTTGCCCTAAGGAGAACATTGATGAATCAACCGCTGCGTAGCGCCAACTTGCAGGCCGCCTGGCAGGATGACCCCCTTTGGTATAAAGACGCCATTATTTATCAGTTGCATGTGAAGGCTTTTGGTGACAGCAATCACGATGGTATCGGTGATTTTAAAGGTCTTATTCAACATCTGGATTATATTCAAGATCTTGGCGTCAATACTCTGTGGCTATTGCCCTTTTATCCCTCACCGTTGCGGGATGACGGTTACGATATTTCCGATTACCGCAATATCCACCCCGATTATGGTACCCGCGCCGATTTTAAAGCCTTTGTGCGAGCCGCTCACCGGCGCGGTCTTAAGGTAATCACCGAGTTGGTGATTAACCATACCTCCGACCAACATCCCTGGTTTCAAGCTGCCCGCCGCGCCCCAGCCAACTCTGCGAAACGCGACTTCTATGTATGGAGTAAAGACGATAAACAGTTTTCTGAAACCCGGATTATCTTTACCGACACGGAAACCTCCAACTGGGCTTGGGACCCACTGGCCAACGCCTATTATTGGCACCGCTTTTTTTCTCATCAGCCGGATCTCAATCACAATAACCCCCAGGTGGTCAAAGCGGTCATTCGACTAATGCGTTTTTGGCTGGATATGGGTGTCGATGGGGTACGCTTGGATGCGATTCCTTATCTCTGTGTACGAGAAGGCACTCTTAATGAGAATTTGTCGGAAACCCACCAGGTCATAAAACAAATGCGCTCGGTGGTGGATGACCATTATCAAAACCGTATGTTTCTGGCCGAGGCCAATCAATGGCCAGAGGATGTGCAGGAGTATTTTGGTCAGGGTGATGAATGTCATATGGCCTATCACTTTCCGCTGATGCCCCGGATGTATGTGGCCGTGGCCCAGGAAGACCGCCATCCCATTGTCGAGATTATGGAGCAAACCCCAGAGATCCCCGCCGATTGCCAATGGGCTATTTTTTTGCGTAACCACGATGAGCTCACCCTGGAGATGGTGACGGATAAAGAACGGGATTATATGTATCAGACCTACGCTGCGGATTCTCGTATGCGTATCAATGTGGGCATCCGCCGTCGACTTGGACCTTTGATGGACAATGACCTGGATAAAATCAAGCTGATGAACAGCATGTTGATGTCGATGCCAGGCTCGCCCATCGTCTATTACGGTGACGAGCTGGGGATGGGAGATAACATCTATTTAGGTGACCGCAATGGTGTCCGTACCCCTATGCAGTGGAGTCCGGATCGTAACGCCGGTTTTTCCAAGGCGGATCCGCAACGGCTTTATCTACCCCCCATTATGGACCCGATTTACGGCTATGAGGCGGTCAACGTGGAATCCCAACAGCGCGACCCTTCTTCTTTGTTGAACTGGATGAAGCGCCTGATCGCCGTGCGGAAAGCTTATCAAGCTTTTGGTCGGGGAAGTTTGCAGTTCATCAAACCAGGCAATCGTAAAATCCTGGCCTATGTGCGGGAGTACGACGATCAAATTATTTTATGCGTCGCCAATATGTCCCATTCTGCCCAACCGGTGGAATTAGATTTAGCCCGTTTTAAGGGTCGCGTACCGGTGGAAATGTTGGGGCAGACGCCGTTTCCCGCCATCGGCGAATTACCCTATTTATTGACTTTGCCCCGACACGGATTTTACTGGTTTTTATTGGCTGAAGGACAAGCCCCCGATTGGCATGAGGATCGTTTGCCCGCTATGGAATTGCCTGTACTGGTATTATTCCGCAGTGGCTGGCAAAGCTTTTTCCCAGACCAAGTAGAACCTTCCCGGCGCGGGATGGCGCAGGATTTAGCGCAGCGTTTAATTCAATCCATCTTGCCCGGGTTTTTAGTGACGCGGCGTTGGTTTGCCGCTAAAGGTGAGCCTATTAAGACAGTCGAACTGGTTAATACGGCTGTTTGGAAAGATAAACCCGAGTGGTTGTTGACCCGGGTGCGGGTTGAGTCAACCTCCAAAAGCCAAGACTATTTTCTACCTCTGGCTTTGGCTTGGGAGCGGGACGGCGAGGAACGTATCCGCTCCTTATGGTACGACGCGTTGACCAAAGTGCGGGTGCGGGACCGCATGGGGCTTTTATATGATGCCTTTTCCGATGAAGTATTCTGCCGCAACCTATTAACCCGCATGGTGGAAAAAGCGCAGGTTCCCCTCAGCGATGGAGGTTGTCTACAATTTTCGTCTACCAGTGCGTTGCAGGTTTTGGAAGGCGAAGACTTGACTCAAATTCCGGTTCGTCGCTCACCGGTGGAAAGCAGTAATACCACCATCGTTATCGGTGATCGACTGTTTTTAAAAGGTTATCGGCGGCTCGAAAACGGCGTTAATTTAGAGCTAGAGATGGGACGATTTTTAACCGAGCAATCGCCCTTTGACCATATCGTGCCTCTAGCGGGCGCTGTAGAGTATAAAACTGCCGATGGTGCATTATTTACCTTAGGGTTGCTACAGGGGTTTGTGGCCAATCAGGGAGATGCCTGGAGCTACACCTTAGATACCTTAAGACGGTTCTTGGAAGACTGTCTTATCCAGCCTGACGAAATAAAAGATCAGTTGGAAGAGGTTCATGGGGTATATCTTTATATGATGCACACCCTGGGTCTACGCACCGGTGAATTGCATCGAGCATTAGCTCAGGAAACCGGTGATCCCGCCTTTGACCCAGAGCCGATCACTGCCGACGATCTTAATGAGTGGAATCAGCAGTTGCAGGACGAAGCCATGACCACCTTGGAGAAGTTGGCTCGCCACCAACACGGTCTGGACGAATCGGTGCAGGCCCAGGTGATACGCTTGCTGGCGTCGAGAAACAAAGTGCTTGATCGTATCCGGACACTACGACCGGTGGACCTGCAGGCGGTTAAAACCCGCTTTCATGGGGATTACCACCTAGGCCAGGTGTTGGTGGTGGAAAATGATTTTGTGATCATCGATTTTGAAGGGGAACCTGCCCGTTCCTTAGACGAGCGGCGGCGCAAACATTCCGCCCTAAAAGATGTCGCGGGGATGCTACGCTCCTTTAATTACGCCGCCTTTACCGCCCTTAACCAAATCACTGCGGAACGTCCGGCGGATTTTCCCGTGCTAGAGCCCTTTGTGCGCGATTGGGAACGTCGCACTGCGACCGCTTTTATGGCAGGCTATCGGGACGGCATCGCTGATTGCCCAGTTTATCCCGAGGCACCCACCTATGCGCAAGCCCTCATTGATCAGTTTGTGTTAGAGAAAGCCTTTTACGAACTGCGCTATGAGCTGGATAACCGACCCGCCTGGGTCGGCGTGCCGTTGAGCGGACTGTATGAATGGCTAATCGACGAATAAGGATAATCGATAAGTCCGCAGCTGACCCAGCAAGTTCCCAGGTGACGGCGGTATGGCCTGGGATACCTTATCCCTTAGGGGCTACCTGGGATGGTCAGGGGGTCAATTTCGCCTTGTTTTCAGAACATGCGCAACGGGTGGAGCTGTGTTTGTTTGACCATCGGGGGCGGCGCGAGTTACAGCGTATCCCTCTGCCGGAACAGACCGATCGGATCTGGCACGGCTATTTACCGGAACTGCGTCCAGGTCAGCTCTATGGCTACCGGGTCTTTGGGCCCTATGCACCCCAGCAGGGACACCGTTTTAATCCTCATAAATTGCTGCTGGACCCCTACGCGAAAGCGCTAGTGGGTCCCATGCGTTGGGGAGATAGGCAATTTGGTTATCGAATTGGCCATAAACAGGAGGATCTAAGCTTTAATAGCCGCGATAGCGCCAGCGGTATGCCCAAGTGTCAGGTAATCGATCCCGCCTTTACCTGGGGTGATGATCGACCACCGGCCATCCCTTGGCATGACACCATTATCTACGAGCTGCATGTGCGGGGTTTTACCATGCAGCATCCCGATATTCCGCCGAATCTGCGGGGAACTTACGCCGGTTTAGCCACGCCCACGGTGGTGGATTATTTAAAAAAATTAGGCATCACCGCAGTAGAGCTGATGCCCATCCATGGTTTTGTGGACGACCGCCATGTGCAAGACCGTCATCTGCACAACTATTGGGGTTACAATTCACTGGCTTTTTTTGCCCCGGAACAGCGTTATTCCGCCAGCGGTCACATCCAAGAATTTAAAACCATGGTGAAAACCCTGCATAGCGCCGGTATCGAAGTGATTCTAGATGTGGTCTACAACCACACCGCAGAGGGTAATCATCTAGGTCCTACGCTGTGCTTTCGGGGTATTGATAACGCCGCCTACTATCGGCTGACTCCTTCAAACCCTCGCTACTATATGGATTATACCGGCTGCGGGAATACCCTTAATATGATGCACCCTAGGGTGTTGCAGTTGATTATGGACAGTTTGCGTTATTGGGTAGTGGAGATGCATGTGGACGGTTTTCGGTTTGATCTCGCCGCCGCCTTGGCCCGGGAGCTACACGAAGTGGATCAGCTGGGAGCATTTATGGATATTATCCATCAGGACCCGGTGCTATCCCAAGTCAAATTGATTGCTGAGCCTTGGGATTTGGGCGAAGGTGGTTATCAAGTGGGTAACTTTCCCGTCGGCTGGACCGAATGGAACGGCAAATATCGAGATGTAGTACGGGATTATTGGCGTGGCGAGGGTGGCTTAATCGGTGAACTGGCCTATCGGTTGACTGGGTCCAGCGATCTTTATCAGCATAATGGCCGTCGTCCCTATGCCAGTATCAATTTTATCACCTGTCATGATGGTTTTAGCCTCTACGATCTAGTCAGTTATAACGATAAACATAATGAGGCTAATGGGGAAGACAACCGCGATGGCGAATCCCACAACCGCAGTTGGAACTGTGGCGTAGAAGGAATCACCGACGATCCCAAGGTGTTAGCCTTGCGCGCCCGCCAGCGGCGCAATTTTTTGGCGACCCTGTTTCTATCCCAAGGCGTTCCCATGTTACTGGCGGGGGATGAGATTCGTCGTAGCCAACAGGGTAACAACAATGCCTATTGTCAAGACAATGCCCTCAGCTGGGTTAGCTGGGATTTAACCGATGACGATTTAAAGCTGCTAGATTTCGTGCGCCGGTTGATCGAATTACGTAAAGCCCACCCATTATTCCGGCGCCGGCATTTTTTTCAAGGTACCCCCATCAAAGGAGACGTCAAGGATATCGTTTGGCTAAACCCCGATGGGGAAGAAATGAGCGATGCCCAGTGGCGACAGAGCTTTGCCCGTTGTTTGGGGATGATGTTGTCGGGGCAAGTGTTAAGCGAGCGGGACGAACACGGTCAGCCTTTAAAAGACGATGATTTTTTATTGTTGTTCAATGCCCACCATGAAGATGTATCCTTTATCCTACCGTGGCCCCATGAGCGGATCGAGGTGGTATTGGATACCGGTATCCCGTCGCCACCCGCCAGCAATTGGCGTCACGCTACCCGCAAGCCTTACCCATTGCAAGGGCGTTCCTTGGTGGTCCTCAAGCGCTCTAAAGACTATGATAAAAATCAACCTATAAAAACCGCCTTTGCCCCGGATTTAGACCTTCCGGTAGAGAACCAACCCCTGCGACGTCATCATGGCATGCCTTTCGGTGCGCAACGGCTTAGTAATGGCGATATTCGTTTTCGTCTGTGGGCACCCACTGCTCAGGGCGTAGACCTGTGTTTAGAAACGGAAACCGTTGGTGAACGGGCTGGGGCACTGCCATTAACAGCCTTAGAAGACGGTTGGTTTGAACTGGTGACCGACCGTGCTAGGGTCGGGGATTTGTACCGTTTTCAGATCGACGGAAAATTTCAGGTTGCCGATCCAGCTTCCCGCTATAATCCGCAGGATGTTCAGGGCCCTAGCCAAATCATCGATCCAGATACGTTTCCCTGGCGGGATGCTCATTGGCGTGGCCGTCCCTGGGAAGAAGCGGTCATTTACGAACTTCATGTGGGCGCCTTTACCTCCCAGGGAACCTTTGCCGGCGTTAAGGAGCATTTGGATTATCTAGTGCAATTGGGTGTCACCGCCATCGAACTGATGCCCATTGCAGATTTTCCAGGCCGTCGCAATTGGGGCTATGACGGCGTGCTACCCTATGCGCCGGAGGCCAGTT
>CAZGON010000014.1:9304-10258 GCA_964527085.1 uncultured Candidatus Competibacteraceae bacterium | reverse complement strand
TTATGGTCATCCCGACGATCTCAAAGAACTGGTGCAAACCGCCCACGAAAAGGGCCTGATGGTGTTTTTAGATGTGGTCTATAATCACTTTGGTCCTGAAGGTAATTATCTACACCGTTATGCCCAGCCGTTTTTTAACAAACGTTATCGCACCCCCTGGGGAGCCGCCATCAATTTCGACGGCGAGGATAGCCGCGTAGTACGGGATTTCTTTATCCATAATGCTCTCTATTGGTTAGAGGAATTCAATCTGGACGGACTGCGTTTAGATGCTGTTCACGCCATCTTTGATGACTCAACAGCGACCATTCTGGAAGAACTCGCCAATGCCGTGCGCCATGGGCCGGGGCGGGAACAACACCGTCATTTGATTTTAGAAAACGCGGCTAACAGCGCCTGCTATCTGCAGCGCGACGTGATCGGTGGTCCCCGTTATTACAATGCCCAATGGAACGACGATATTCACAATGCCATGCATGTGCTGTTGACCGGTGAAAGTGACGGTTATTATGCCGATTTTGCACAAAAACCCGTTTGGTATTTGGGCCGTTGTTTAGCGGAAGGTTTTGCCTATCAAAACGATCCGTCGACGATCCTCGATGGTGCTTTGCGGGGCGAGGTGAGCCGTCATTTACCGCCCACTGCGTTTGTAGCGTTTCTACAAAATCACGATCAAGTGGGTAATCGCGCCTTGGGCGAACGGATCAATCAGCTTACCAAACCCCGCGCCCTATGGGCTATGTGTAGCGCCTTTTTACTGGCACCATCGCCGCCTTTGCTGTTTATGGGCGAAGAATTTGCCGCTGACCAGCCGTTTTTGTTTTTTTGTGATTTTGCTCCTCCATTGGCTGAAGCCGTAACCCGGGGGCGGCGCAAAGAATTCGCCCGCTTTGCAGAATTTAATAAGCCTGATTTTCAGGTGCGTATACCCGATCCCAACGATCCGGCCACCTT
>CAZGON010000014.1:1428-9294 GCA_964527085.1 uncultured Candidatus Competibacteraceae bacterium | reverse complement strand
TTGAGCGCTCTAAGTTGGATTGGCAGGCTCTTGAGCAAAATACCCATGCTAAGTGGTTGATACGTTATCAGCGAGTTCTCGCCCTTCGTCAGCAGGAAATCGTGCCTCGTCTAGTGGGTTTAACGGGTGAAGAAGGTTATTTTCAGGTATTAGAAGAATGGGGTTTGCAGGTGCGTTGGCAACTTGCCGATGGTGCTCGTTTGACGTTGTTAAGCAACTTTGGCAGTGCGCCGCTAGCCAGATTAACGACTCCGCCAGGGCGAGTGCTCTATGCCAGCCATGCCGATGGCGAAGCAGCGATAGGCGAGAAGGAGCTGCCACCCTGGTCGACTTTGTGGTTTTTGGATGCAGAGTAGGTTTGTGCTTTTTAAGCTTTTCATGGCTGCACCCATAGCCACATTGCAGCGGCAAGACGGTCAATCTTAACTCTGGGGGCTTATGAGTAGCGCCAATTTACGTCAACTCACTCGCCTGCGCTTGCCGGTCGGTACGTAATTCCTGCAATGCCTGGCGGATGATTAAAAACGCCGAGCGCAGAAACAAACTTGCCATGGTCACCGCCACCACGAGATCGGGCCAGGCACTGGCAGTAAACCAAACAGCGCCGGCAGCCCCAATCACGGCCAGGTTGCCGATGGCGTCATTACGGCTGCACAGCCAGACCGAACGTACATTGGCGTCACCGTCGCGGAAACGGTAGAGGATTAACACGCTAGCGATATTAGCTGCTAAGGCTAACAGGCCGATGCCGCTCATAATGGCCGCTGCTGGCGTCTCTAGGATCAGCACTTGATAAAAGGTTGAACTAAGCACCCAGAATCCCATTGCGGCTAGAGTTAAACCCTTAAACAACGCAGCCCGCGCACGCCAGGTTAAGGTATGGCCGATAACAAATAAGCTCAACCCATAGGTAAGAGTATCACCAAAAAAATCCAACGCATCGGCTAACAAGGCTTGAGAGTTAGCAGTTATACTAGCTGTCATTTCCACTTGAAACATGACACTGTTGATAACAATAACGGCCCATAGTGCTCGACGATAGCTTTTCGATGCACCATCGAATTTGGCATCATGGGAACAACAGCCACTCATAATAGTCTCCCGATAAACATATTAAAAAATACTGAATGAGAGCTTTTGCAATCATTGTTGTTGTGTATTAAAAACCCTCTAGTTACTATAGGGTCAAGAGTTTTTTGAAGGTGGCTGTTATGCGTATCGGAGAGATTGCCAGACTAACGGGTTGTAACGTGCAGACCTTGCGCTATTATGAAAAAGAGGGTTTGTTACCAGCGCCTGATCGTACCTCATCGGGCTATCGAAAGTATTCTCATATTCATGCCGAGCGGCTAAATTTTATTCGCCACTGCCGTTCTCTAGACATGTCGTTAACTGAAATCAAACAGCTCCTTATATTTTGCAGCGTCACAATGACGCCATGTGCCGACGTAAACCATTTAGTAGATCAACACATCGGTCAAGTTGAGCAGAAAATTAACGATTTTCAGCACCTAAAACAGCAACTCATCGTGTTACGTCGAACCTGCGATAGCAATATCGACGATAATAAATGCGGCATTTTACAAACCCTGGCGGCGGCGGCAGCTGCTGATGGCAAACATTGTCCTTGCCATAACTTCGCCAAAACAGCCTCTGGGTCTGATAATCATGAACCTGACACTGTAGCTGCGGTTGCTGATCGTTAAAGTAGTTTCCATTTAACCCGAATCAGGCGAGCAGGTTCACCGGGGGGTAGAGCTGCAACTACAGGGCGAAGTAACCGAAAGATTAAGGACCATCGGTGGGGTGACCTATCTGGATGCTTCGGTGGATAACAACGATTCCATCAGCGACGGCAATTTTATTTTCACTCAGCACCAGTTTTTAAGGACAATCATCGGTACTGACCTGTCATTCCCTCGTAAGCGGGAATGTTTCCAAGTAGACGGGAATATTTCCGCGCAGGCACAAACGTCATTCCCGCGCAGGCGGGAATCCAGTGTTAGAAAGATCTATTAAGCAACGCTCCGCTTACATCTCTGACAAACAAAAAAAACAGTGCCCTTCAACGCCTAGGCATCGGGTGTATTGCTAGACGCCAGCGCTCGAATTTCCTCAACTGATAGGCCCGTCAGCGCCGCTGTTTTCTCCATAGAAAAGCCATCGGCCAGCAGATTTTGTGCAACAAGCCGTTTGGCTTTAGCTTCACCTTTGATTTCACCTTTGATTTCACCTTTGATTTCACCTTTGATTTCACCTTTGATTTCGCCTTCCTCAAGACCTTCACGGCGTGCCGCGGCGCGTTCTAGGTTCCAGGCGATAAGCGCACGCTCGCGATCTTCGGCCAACTGGCGTGTTTTTTCTTCAGCACTAATCGCTTGCAGGGTATCGACGGCGCGTTTCACCGTATCGGGTGCCGCTGTGTCAGTGTTCATAATCGCCTCCGGGTCGTTGAAAAATAAAGCCCACCACGCCAGCAACCGCAACCGGGGTGGGGACGTGTCGTCATCGTCAGGGTGTGCTAAGAGAAGTGGCGTCGCTTTCGGTAATTCGATAAACCATAGCGCCTGTTGATCTGTCAGCTGCCAGGCGGGCTCGGCACGCTCACGCCATTCAAAACAGTGGTACCAGGCTGCGATCGTCGTGGTGAGGGTAAAATCGAGTAGGTGGATACCCAAGGTTGGGTTGAGTTCATCATAGAACTGGCCGGCACTGAGCTGAGCGGCGTGTAAGCGCGCCAGATAATACACGGCACGATCAGCATAGGTGGGCTGGCGCTCCACTTGTAGCTCGACGTTGAATTGACGCCCCTCGGCGTCGACAGCGCGCACATCGAGCACGATTTGTTTCGAGGTAATCGCTTCGCGATCTATATCGGGATTACGTATGTGCAGGGCGATAGCCGGCGCATAGCCATTGAGGGGCAAGATGGCGTTGACCAACTCGGTCAACAGCGGTGGATTGCAGACAAACAGCCGCACCGATGGCTCAGGGTGATGACAAGTTTACCTAGCAACTATAGCATAGAAGCTCTGGCATAGAAGCGGTCGCGAGTCTAGCCCCCGGTAACGCTGACTAGCAGGCCGCCCCCAGGCGGGTGACTTCTTGTATGACAGGTTTTTCTGAGTGGCTGAATTTCCCCTACGCGGGAATGATCAATTTTTTGGAAATATCAACGGCAGCTGCTGATGGCAAGCATTGCCCTTGCCATAAGACCAATTCCTAAACGCGAATGACTATTTTTCATATTTTTTTTGTCATACAAATGTAATATTGCTGTTATCTATGGATGCTAATCTTTATTCCGGATCGCGATCATAACTTTTTCTTTAACTTCAGTATTCATGAAGAAGGGTTTTATATGTATCGCGTTATACGCCTTATGGCAGTGTCTGTTCTCGTTTCTGGTCTCACAGTCACACACATCTCCCTGGCACAAGAGAAAACTCATTCCAGCGATCTTGACATTGGTCATGTGGTCTTCTTTCATCCCGATGGTTCTGCGCTGCAGCAGTGGAACGCAGCGCGTATGTACTGGTATGGTCCTGACGACTTTTTAAATTGGGATCGCCTGCCCTGGATGGCTGTCTATCGTGGCCATATGGCTGACCGTCTCACCGGTACCTCCAACGGCGGCGCTACTACCCATGCTTTCGGCTATAAAGTCACCGGTTCCAATTCTTATGGTACTGACAATGGCCGTGACATTCTGGCCTTGTCTGGCTACCCTGGCTCCATTTCCCGAGAAGCTTCCAACGCCGGACATCCAACCGGTTTGGTGAACGACGGTGATATCGCTGGCGAGCCTGGCACCGGCGCTTTCTTTGCCGAAACCGACACCCGCGGCGAACCAGAATTCCAGTCCCTCCAACTGCTCGGTGGTCGTCCCGGCTTCAATGGCTTTGACGGCGATCCCGAAATGGACTCAGATATTACCGACGGTGAGCCTGACCCGGTGGTGATCTTGGGTGGTGGTGAACGGTTCTTCCTGCCCCAGGGCACCCCTTATTGTGGCGACCAGCGTTTGACCTTAGATCATCCACGTCTAGACTGCTTTGTCCACTTTGACGCCATTGGCGCCGCTGAAGCCGTGCGGGATGGTCTAAGTCCCGCCAATGCCATCGTCGAGAGTGGTCCGACCCGTGAAGACGGCCGCAACTTACTCAAAGAAGCGGTCGACGATGGTTATATGGTTATTCGTACACGTCGTCAATATAATGAATTGATGCATAAGCTACGCGATGATCCCCATTATGCCCCTAAAGTGTTGGGAGTATTTGCGGCTGACGATATTTTCAACGACCAACCCGAGGAACGGGTACGTGCGGCGGGGCTGGTACGCAACGATATGACGCCTATTCCCCCCGAAGTAAGGGATTTACCCGAAGATGTGTCCCTCGCCAAGATTGGTGATCTGGTGATCTGGGGAACACCTTCAGGTCCATGGGGTCCTGATAACGATGCCGACGCCTTTGTAACCTCCAATTCCGTTAACCCGCCGTCTGTTGCCGAGCTGACCCGTATGGCGCTGTTGATCCTAGAGCGGCGCAGCCAAGAGGTCAACAAGCCCTTTCATGTGGTGATTGAGGTGGAGTCCACCGATAACCTGCCCAATAACACCAACGCCATCGGTACCCTGCGTGCCCTCAAACGGGCCGATGCAGTTATCCAGGAATTTCATCGCTTCGATGATGGCAGAGGTGTCTACGCCAGCACGAGATCCGATGACGGTTTTCCAGCCATGATATTGACTGCGGCCGACAGTGACGGTGGCGCTTTGCAGGTGCTGTCTCTTAACCGAATCGAGGACGTGGATGCGCCCGTTGGAGTAGTTTCCGCCAACCAAACCGAATTGCCCGATGAAGAACTGTTACCCAATCCGTTGGATGGTCTCGGTGGCCGAGAAACCTATCCTCCTTTTGTAGCCGAACCCGATGCTCTGTCCGAAGCTCGTCCGCTGTTGGATGGGGAAGGTGACAGCGAAAACTCGATCTCTGTTGACGGTCTACGTTTTGCGGTAAGCTGGCCCTCCGGTGCCGACGTGGCTGGGGGTATCCTGTCCCGCGCTAAAGGGCCCAATGCCTCTTTACTACAGTCGTTATTCTCGGACCGTTTTGATAATACCGACGCCTACCGATTGCAATACGCTACTCTGTTCGGCAAGCTGCTGCCCCGTTCCATCGGTGAGTTGGCCCCAGACCGTTAGAAATCTAGCAATTACCACACTCCCTTACAGACCGGTATGTCTCGAAACATGCCGGTTTTTGCCTTTAATACTAGCCGGCAATTCTCACACCCTGCTTTCCTTGATGACGTTCTGTAGGTAGGTCACTTACTTTTTCTTACCAAGTTTGTTGATCAATAGACAAGAACCGCATGACTTTCCCTTTTTTTATACTTTTTACAGCACCTTTTCTTTTTGCTCATTCATTGTCCTTTTGTGTTTATAGTAAAACTTTGCTAGTCATAAAAAACTTGTGTCTCCATAAATAGCTTACTTCTATTTATATTTGCAAATTATAATAATTCGTATTACTTTTTAAATCATTATACTTAAGTATCGTGCTGAACAGACTTGCACCGTGAGAGCCTAGACGTGACAGCGTTAGGCGCGGTTGATTTCAATGAGATTATGGGTGTGGTCATCCAGCGCATCCCATCAAAACATACATCCAGCGGTCATTTGTTTAATCCATGTTAAATACGCCCCCTTTGTTTGCTCACCACATCCGCCTTATGGCGGCGGCTGCGTTATGTCTCCTCGCGCTTATAGAAACCCCATCTGTAGGTGCCGAGAAACCTCTGCCGTCTTTGGAAGCGCTCGGTCAGGCGCTTTATTTCGATGTCAATTTCTCGCAAAGTCGGCAGATGGCTTGCTCCACTTGTCATGCTCCCGAAGCCGGTTTTGTAGACCCTCGGGATAACGATTTCAATCGTGCTGTGTCTACTGGTGATGACGGCCACTCCCTGGGTAGTCGTAACGCCCCGACCACTAGCTATGCCCAGTTTATTCCTGCCTTCCAGCGTCGCACCGATGGTGAGTATAGGGGAGGGCTGTTTTGGGATGGACGGGCCGATACGCTCCAAGAGCAAGCCACCGGGCCGTTACTCAATGCGAAGGAAATGGCCATGCTCGATACTAACATGGTGCTCCAGCGTCTGCGGGAAAATCCCGTCTATGGGGCAAGCCTCAGCGCCTTTTTTGGACCTGAGGTGCTCGATGATAAGGATCGCGCCTTTAACGCTATCGCCGAAAGCATCGCCGCGTTTGAAAAAACGCATCAATTCGCCACGTTTGATTCCAAATACGACCGTTATCTCCGCGGGGAATATAAGATGACTCCTCAAGAGGAGTTGGGTCAGGTATTGTTTTTTTCACAGCAGTTCAGCAATTGCAACCAATGCCATCAACTCAAACGAATACCTGGACAGAGCAAAGAGTTATTCAGCAATTTTGAGTATCACAATGTTGGTGTACCCCGCAATCCGCTTTTACCTGACCAAGCGGTGGACGAAGGTTTGGCGCAAAACCCCGCGGTGACCGAAAAAAATCAGCGCGGTAAGTTTCGCGTACCCACCTTGCGCAATGTGGCGGTGACAGGACCCTATATGCATAATGGGGTGTTTCAAGATCTGCGCACGGTAGTTCTGTTCTATAACAAATACAACAGCCGTAGTCCAAAAAGCCAAATCAACCCGGAAACAGGAAAGCCTTGGGAAAAGCCAGCAGTGCCGGAAAATCTATCTATGGACAAGCTCACCCAGGGGTCTGCTTTAAAGAGTCGGCGTGTTGATGCTTTAGTGGCTTTTCTAAAAACGCTAACGGATAAACGCTACGAACCGCTATTGAGTAAACAATAAGACTTATTTATTAAACTCTTTTCTATCGTTGCAACTCAGCAGCGCTAGAAAAAAGTGAAATCCATAATGCGAATTAAGCACTTTGTGCATCTTACGCCGACCCGTGACGACATGGGCGTAAACGTATGAACTCCCCATGTTTGACGGCAAGGCCGCAAAGTTATAGGGTTGCCGTAGTGTATTACCCTACAATAATAAACGGTTGCCATCGCCAAACACGACGCTAGCTATCGATTGTTATTTGCCCACCGTGCAATGTGGCGGCGGCGCTGTTTCGGCTAGAGCGCAGTGCCTCCCCCGCGAGGTGTTGCGAGGGCTAATTCAGGCGTTAAAGGCGTGGCTTAGCGCACCGGAGCAGACCAGTTTGCGCAGAGCCTTGGCGGTATGGATACGTCGGGTCTTGTTGCCGCTACGCCTGCCGGGTGTGGAAGTACCAGAAGTCAACGAACAAGAGGACTTAGAAACCATGTTAGCTGAACGTGTTGTCGAATGGAGCGAACAGTGGAAACAGCAAGGACTGGAGCAAGGACTGGAACAAGGACTGGAACAAGGACTAGAGCAAGGACTAGAGCAAGGACTGGAGCGTGAACGCGAGTTGCTGTGTCGCCTGGCCGCGAAGCGCTTCGGCGAGGTGTGCGCCACCGTGCTAGCGTCACGGCTAGCGCCGGTCAGGGAGCAGGCGTTGTTGACTCAGATTGGCGAGCTGATTATCGACACGCAAGACAGTGCCCAGCTGTTCATCCATGTCGACGCACTGCTGGCTTGAGAGGACACATCGCTATCATCCTCTCTAATGGAGTTGAAACACTGTAAGCGTAGTTAAGTTTGGTTTATTATGCAAATGTAAATAGGAATAATTTTTTTTTGCATTTAAAGCTCACCTTGGCATTTCACGATAATTGACCCATCTAAGGTGGGGAAGCGTTTCAAAAAAAGGCGGCTGCGCGTTAGGAGTCCACATAGACCAAGAATTATCGGCAGCCGCCTTCTTCAAAAAAGCGTTTC
>CAZGON010000014.1:0-1418 GCA_964527085.1 uncultured Candidatus Competibacteraceae bacterium | reverse complement strand
CGAGCCTTTGATGCAAAGACCCTCTCGTCCCGTCGCTGTCAGCGACATCCCGATCTTTCGCGGCGTTGATAGCTGCAAGCCGCCGAACTCGTTAACCCCCCAATAACCCTCGTCAAAGGCGTTATCGAGGAATAACCGGGCGGTTAACGGCACCTCGGCAACCTCAAAGTCATAACGTGCGCCGAGGTCCACTTCCACCCAGCTATCGGCCTCGCGGTTAGCAACGTTTTCGTTATCGATAAATTGCTCGCTCTCATAACGCAGGCCGCCGTTGAAAGTTAATCCCTGGACAAACGGTAGATCGTACTCGCCATACAGCGCCACGCTCCATTCTGGCACGCCCGCTGGGCGTGACCTCGCCATCGATAACAGCCAGCCGGGTGTATTGATCGCTCGCGTAACGCCGCACTGTAAACTGCGTGCCATTTGGCCTGAGCACGCCGTCGGCGGTGACGACGCTAACCGGCGGCACCGTCGCCCCATTAACCGTGGTGAGCATTAAGCGTCCACTAACCAGCTCAATCTGGTGGCCTGGCTGAGTATTGTCGAGGTTTACGGCGCTGGCGCTGTCGAGCAATAACTGACTGTTGCTATTTAGCGCTAAGGTGCGCTGTTCGCCGGTGGCAGTGCGCTGATCGGCTAGATGGTGATGCCAGCCAGCAAAAATCGAGTCACGCGCTAACCAACCCGCGCTGCCGAACACACCCAATGCCAATACGAGTTTGTGCAGCAACTGACGGCGCGTCAGCTGTGCCTCAGTGGCCTCAGTTAACACTTCACGGCTCAGCGCTGAATCTGCTGGCGCGTTATGCTGTAAGGTATACGTAATGCGCTGTAGCCGCTGCCAGGCACGCTCGTGCTCCGGATCGGTGCGCCGCCAGCGTGTACAGGCGTCGTACTGGGCAGCATCGACCGTGCCGGAAGATAGCGTCACAAACCAAGCCATTGCTTGGTCGAGCACAGCCGGTGCAATAGGTTTTGAGTTTTCAGTATCCATTGCGGTAGCGTTGGTCATGATCTAGAGCGTCGTTCAAACCGACATGGCTGTTTAATCGTAAAGCGCTGTGTAGCAGTGGGTCAGAGCCTTAAGCATAGCCTTTTGCACCACGTTAACCGATACACCAAGGTGTTCGGCGATGCGCGGATACTTCATACCGTCGAGCTGCGAGAGTAGAAAAATCTCTCGCGTACGAGGGGCAAGCCCATCCAACAGCTGAGCAATGCGTTCTAATGCTTCAATCACCAGTTCTCGCTGCTCCGGCGAAGCCCCTACCGCCGCCGGGCGTGCCGCTAAGGCTTCCAGGTAGGCGCGCTCGATGTCACGCCGTCGCCAGTGATTAACTACTAGGCCATGAGCAACGGTAGTTAGTCGTTCCTGAAAAACATTTAACCGATTGAAGTAGTTTGATAAAATGGGG
>CAZGON010000013.1:12645-32526 GCA_964527085.1 uncultured Candidatus Competibacteraceae bacterium | reverse complement strand
GCATGGGTGATTTGCCGTTTGTAGTAAAGTAGGAATAGCTTGTGCCTCTGGCAAAGCGTGCCAGTATTTAACCGGCATTTCTGATTTCATCGCCTTCACGTTTATCCGCGTTGGATTAAAGATATGGCGATAATAGGTTTTCCACAACACCTCCATATCGTCTGTTGAAGGAGCACAGCGGCGGGGAAGTCCTTGGTCGAAGCGTAATGTCTCGCTGTTCCAATGTGCTGAGGCATCCGGCGTTACAATCGACCATTTCATAGGGGCAAAGCGACGCACAAAAAACGGCGCAGCCGCTGCAACAATCAAGTGGGTCGGTTGATACCAGGCCATAAAACAATTTTCCTCATTAGTAATCTGTCGGAAACGCACAAAAGCCTGCATTTTGTGAATATCTCGGCGTACCCCTCGGGCCATGGTCCGTAGTCGGATAACATCATTGTCGGTACAGAGCTGTAATACGTGGCGTTCCCCGTGGACGATGCGCCATAACACTTGATAGAGCAAACCCCATTTTTCCTCGCTACGAAAGCAAGCCACCGTTTTTGCGAGGGTCATAAATGCTTTGGGAACGGTGATTTGCTTATGTTGATCCGCTAAGGGTAACGTTTCATCAAATAGACTACGCTGCCGTTCAGATTCCCAAACAATGCCATGGGGTTGAATATTGGACGTGATTAAACGGCGTGCCGTTGTTCGCCAGTCGTCGAAATCATGAATGACCACCTGCTTCATAGTGGTAGCGCCAGCTGCTCACCCACCGAGTTAACTAATGATGAAAGGTTTGCTCGATCGAGTAGCCCATGGGGGTGATAGTCGCGGGTGATAATAAAAGGCTGCGCCCGTTTGAGAACGCAGCGCATCTTGCGCAAATCGTTCAGTTTCAGGGGGCAATGGCGACGTACAGCGAGAATTTTTTGAACACTGCTTGTGCCGATACCCGGCACCCGCAATAGCGCCTCACGACTAGCTTTGTTGATATCGATAGGAAAAAATGCTCGATTGCGGAGTGCCCAAGCCGTTTTTGGATCCATATCGAGGGGCAGTTGGGGAGCAGCCACAGGAACAATATCGCTCACGTCAAAGCCATAAAAGCGCAGCATCCAATCGGCTTGATAAAGTCGATGTTCCCGCAGCAGCGGTGGTTGTGCAACGGGCAGACTGCTATGGGCGTCAGGAATTGGATTAAACGCGGAGTAATATACTCGGCGTAGTTTGAAATGCTTGTAGAGGTGAGAGGCTGTATTAAGTATTTTTCGATCATTGCTAGGCGTAGCGCCTATGATCATCTGGGTACTTTGTCCCGCCGGTGAGAAGACAGGCAGTTTGTTTTTTGACCGTTGAGCGACTGTGTTTTCAGCAATTTTCTGGTTTATATGGGCCATATTGCTTTCCAGTAAGGGGCGTTTTTTATCAGGGGCTAGCGCTTGTAAATCAGCATCGGTGGGAAGTTCGATGTTGACGCTGAGTCGGTCGGCATAGAAACCAGCCTGGGTGATCAGTTCATTACTGGCGCCGGGGATCCCTTTAAGGTGAATATAGCCATTGTAGCCGTGGGTCAAGCGCAGGGTTTTAGCAATTAAGACCATTTGTTCCATGGTATAGTCAGCGTCGCGAAGGATACCTGAACTTAGAAATAATCCCTCGATATAGTTTCTTTTATAAAATTCTAAGGTGAGATAAACGACTTCCCGGGCGGTGAATCTTGTGCGCTGTATGTTGCTTGAAATGCGGTTGATGCAGTATTTACAGTCGTATATGCAGTAATTGGTCAGTAAAATCTTTAGTAACGAAACACAGCGTCCATCGGGTGTATAGCTGTGGCAAATACCCATTCCTTCGGTGCTGCCAACGCCTTTCCCACCACGCTTGAGGGTAGAGCCTGAAGACGCACAGGAGGCATCATACTTAGCCGCGTCTGTCAGTACAGCCAATTTTGCTTTGCTGTTGAGATGCATCGGTCCGCTCACTTAAATGACGAAAATACTGTATATATATACAGTATTTTCGTCAATAAGCATACGAGCATTTCAATATGTCACCTTATCAAGCCCCCATGCCGCCATCGATGGTATGCATGGCGCCGCTGACAATAGCGGCTTCTGGCCCCACTAGATAAGCCACCATACCGGCAATCTCTTGCGGGTGGGCATGCCGTTTGATAGCCATTATTGAATGCATCAGATCTTTCATAGGTCCGTCTGCGGGATTCATGTCGGTGTCAACCGGTCCGGGTTGGACGCCGTTGACGGTGATATTGCGGTCTCCAAAATCCCGTGCTAGACCGCGCACCATACCTTGCACGGCGGATTTGGTTAAGGCATAGGCAGCCCCCCCTGGGAACGGCATCCGGTCGCCATTGACAGAACCAATGATTACGATGCGGCCACCCTCATTCATGTGTCGTGCGGCTTCCACCGCCGCGTGATAAGGGCTACGGACATTGATATCGATCATGCGGTCTACGGCATCGGGATCAAGCTCAAGGGGATCGCCCAGCAGGAAAACACCCGCGTTGACAATGAGTATATCCAGTGACCCTTGGTTGGCAATGAACTGGGTTACTGCCTTGCGGTCGGCGCTGTCGACCTGAACGGTTGCAGCGCCAACGTTATTTGCCAAGTCTTCTGCTGCTTGTTGCGAACCAGCATAGGTGAACGTAGTAGCCGCCCCTTCAGCGGCTAGTCGTGTCACGATGGCTGCGCCTATCCCGCGGCTGCCGCCGAGTACCAGCGCTTTTTTGCCGTTGAGTGTCGTCATGGGTATGTTCCTCGTTGTTGAATGGATGAAACTGAGGAATAGCATAAATTCGATTTAACTGGATTTAAATTGGATAAAATTGAAGTTATTATTTAGCTATGCCGAATAAAACCACCATTGATCAATGGCGAGCCCTCATGGCGTTTGCCGATGTAGGGACCTATGCCGGAGCTGCCGAACAGCTACATCGCTCACCTTCAGCGGTGTTTGAATCCATTAAACAGTTAACTGAGCGGCTTGATGTGGTGTTGATTCGGAGCCAGGGACGAGGCAGTGAATTAACCGACGAAGGTTTGGCGTTGCTGCGACGGGCACGCCGAATTACCTGTGAACTGGATCAACTGGAACAGCTAGCCGGGGATTTTAAAGAAGGCTGGGAAGCCGAGATTGGTTTGGCGGTGGAACTCATCTTTCCGTCGGACTGGTTGCGGGAAGTATTGCGCCGTTTTGAGCCTGAAGCACGCTCAACCCATTTGCAGTTGCATGAAACTGCCCTGAGCGCCACCATGCGGTTGTTAACGGAACGGCAGGTGGATCTAGCCGTGCTACCGGATGTGCCGGCGGGTTTTATCGGCCGTGCGTTGACTGCCATTCCTTTCGTGGCAGTGGCGAGCCCCCAGCATCCGCTTCACCAGAGCGAAGCTCCCATTCGTTTGGACGACCTTGTCACCGAACGGCAAGTGGTGATTCGAGATCCCGGTTTGACGCCCATCGATGCCGGTTGGCTGGTGGGCGAAAAGCGCTGGACGGTCAGCGATATGCGGCGGCGAATCGAGTGCATCATGGACGGTCTGGGTTTTGCGTGGCTGCCTGGGCCTATGATTGAGGATCTACTGGCTGGCGGACAGCTCAAGCGGCTGCGGCTTCGCGAAGGCGCTTACCGAATGGTTCCTCTCTATCTTGTGTTTGCTGACCGGGATCGGGCAGGGCCAGGTGTTCTCAAGTTGGCCGATATCATAACTAACGTATGTGCGACGAAGGGTGCAAAGGTTTGTAGTGCTTAATCTGGTGTCTGTTTGCAAACGTTAGCAGCTGACACCATAGCGAGAATTGCCCTGATCTCGTTATTTTTTGGAGATCCTATAGTTAATCTGCATCATCGACAGGTAAAACTAAGGCGCAAAGCCCTTAATGCACATTAAGAATAAATAAACTGTAAACCTCTGTAGTATCTGTAGTAAAAGAATGTATGGCTATCAGCATGAACCACTTTGACGTAGACACAGCGCTCTAGCCTTAGAAGTTAAAGTTTTTTTGCTGCCGGTCAGTTAAATTAGCTTCGTTGACCACAGATGGCGCCTGTATAAAAAACACCACATAGGGGATGAATTTGTTCCAGATCAGGAGTTAGTTCAATGGGTTTAAAATCAGCTATACGAAATACCTGCCGCCATTGTTGATGACTCAGAAACCCAGGATTAGGACGGATTTCAGTATCGGTAATGACATCATTAAAACTATCTAAAATTTGAAATATCAGTTCCGCGTGAATAGCTTGATTTGGCGTTGGCCGCATGGACTCGCCAGCGATTAACCAGCCGCCAGACGCTAAGGCACTATGGGCTTGGTCGATGGTAAAAGGCAAATTATAGGCTACGTGTAACGCATTGACCGCATAGATTAAGTCAAAATTGGTGAGATTGATGTCTTGCTGAGACCACAGTTTGTTCATGTCCATGGCTTGAAACTGTAGCGCCACATCTCGGAACTTTGCCTTGAGCGTGCGCTCTGCCCGACGCCGGAAAAAGGGGCTTGGTTCAGTTATCACATAGCAGTCAATACGATCAACAAGATGTTGCTGTATCAATACATGCAAGAGCGCTTCGGAAGCGCTGCCAGCACCCGCACCGATTTCCAGAATGCGCAGCCGAGATTTAGTGGCTAACCGCTGAGCGGCGGCATAGGCGGCAATCCAATTATTAACGGCATACAATGGGTTATTGTTATTAAAGTAGGTAAGCCAAAGATTGACATTGCCTGCTCCAAAGAGGGCTTCCTCGCCACTGGATTTGCCTTGTGCAACGTTGGGGTAAACGGCTGCCGCCGCTTCTAGGAGATCAAGGGTGGCTGCATTGCCAGGGTCAATGGTCAACCCGATGTTGCGTAGCTCAGCAAGCTCGGGGGGGCGTAATGAGGAGCTGGCCCGATAACGGTTAATAGGGTCTTGTTTTTGAACCACCAAGAGTTGCGCCTTTGCCAACAAGTTTAGTAGCCAATTCAAAGGGTTCAAAAAGCGTGGATTGAAATGCAGTTCGGCGGCGAGTTCTGAGCTTGAACGCCAACTACTGAGCAGCGGTAGAATATCCAGCCGATGCAATAGATCTAGCGCTAAATCAATACAATAACGGTCTGCCAGTTCGATGCTTTGGTAGAGGCGTTCAGTAAAGAGATCGGCCGGATAATCGGTCAATAAATCTGCCACCCGAGGATCAGGACGCTGAAAATTAAATTCGGTCATTGTTTATAACCCTATGCTTTTTGAATACATTATAGTTGGTGGCTAAAACCTGCGAGGAAGTACAGCAATATGAATTCATCTAAACCTGTCAAACCCCATCCTGTTTTGACAGACTATTATGCCGATGCGAGCCAACGGCCTGGTTTTGTACGCGCCCTGTTCGATAGGACAGCCAGTCACTACGATCGCATTAATAGCCTTTTTTCGTTTGGTTCAGGCCATTGGTACCGCCGCCATGCGTTGACTCGAGCGGGATTGCAAGCGGGTATGGGCCTTTTAGACGTGGCCACTGGGACCGGGTTAGTGGCCCGTGAAGCCGCGACCATCGTGGGTGATGATGGGGTCGTAGTAGGGCTTGATTTAAGCGCTGGTATGCTTGCCGAAGCACAACGTCTATTAAAAAACATCGCTTTTGTACAAGGTGCTGTGGAGCAGTTGCCCATTGCCGATGCCAGTTTTGACTTTGTCAGTATGGGTTATGGGCTACGCCATGTGGCCGATCTTACCGATACTTTTCGGGAATATCATCGGGTTCTAAAACCGTCTGGCGCCGTGCTGATTCTCGAGATTGGTCAACCCAAATCCCGTTTGCGGCGCACTTTAATCAGTGCTTATCTAGGCCGCATAGTGCCTTTTTTAAGTCGCTGGACCACCGGCGCTCAGGAGACGCAAACGTTGATGCGCTACTTTTGGGACACCGTCGAACAGTGTGTTTCTAAGGAAACGATTTTGCAAGCTCTTAGTGAGGCAGGTTTTGCGGAACTCAGGTGTGATGAGGATTTTGACATCTTCCGTGCCTATGTGGGTCGTAAGGGGCCTGCTAAGGCCACTCGTGATTCATAGTCGTAATAGTCATCTGTCCCTGAACTAATAGCTCATCGTTGCGACTACAACGGAAACGCACCATCCCTGTGTCGCTGAGTACTAACGTGATGCGAAAGGTTTGATTGGGCAGTACGGGCGCTAGGAACTTAACCGCGCTGATACCCTTTAGGTGGCATGGACCTTGCCATTCAGTGAACGCGTCCAGGATCTCGTCAAGCAACATTACACCCGGCACGAGGGGGTTGCCGGGGAAGTGTCCTGCTAAGCTTGGATGGTGGGCGGATATGGTTCGCTCAACGGTATACATTATCGGTATCGGCTCGCGCCGTTTTTAGTGTGCTGAGCAAGTTAAACAGTGCCTGCTGGGGTAACTTACCCGTTTCATTGCGGGGCAAGCGCGCCACCTTGTATAGGGGTCTAGGCAAAAACGCCGAATCAATGCGTTGGGTTAGCGCTGTCAAGATTTCCCGTTCGCTGATACGAGGGGCTACTACAAAAGCAATGAGTCGAGAGACTTTTTCTTCTCGATCTGTAGGCACGACAAAGGCGCCATCAAGGATACCTTCTATTTCATTTAACCGTGCATTCAAGTCAGCCAACGAGGCGCGCTTGCCTGCGATATTGACCAGATCGGCACGGCGTCCCACCAGTTTAAAATGGGTTTTCCCATGACTCTCGATAACATCGTTTAATGGCACTGGCTGGGACAGGTGAGGTGAGTACAGGCAATGGCTGCGGATGTCTATCCGCATAGCATCGTAGAGATGCCAAAGATCGCCATCCAAGGTGCGCCGACTAGCCACTGAACCCGCTTCGGTAAACCCATATATCTCCAATACCTGGGTCTGAAAAATGTTCTCAACACGGGCAGCCAACGTGTTGGAAAGGGGAGCTGTTGCAGAAATAACAAAAGCAAGTTCCGGCCAGTGTAGGCCGCTTTCCACGCACACCCGTAAATGAGGTGGGGTTGTAACAAGAACCCGGGGAGCAGGCAGGGTTGCCAGGGTTGCTCGAATGTCTTCAGGGAAGAAGGGGCGTCCTCCATGAACGCTTACACCGGTGATTAGTGGGACCAGAATAGATGTCTCTAAGCCATACATGTGCTGAGGTGGCGCTGTGGCCAACACAGTTAGACCGGCATCGGCATAAAATCCGAAACGACGCTGGGCGATACGGGTAGTAGCGACTAACTCTCCCCAACGTTTGTCATGGGGGCAAGCGCGCCCGGTGCTGCCAGAAGTGAACACAACAGCCGCTAAATGTTGGGGTGCAATGGCTGGCATCGCCCTTTCTTGTGTAAAAGGTGGGCAGGCCAGACATGACTTGATGTTCTGATCTTGCAGGGGATAGCTGGAGGGATAATCGGCCAGTAGACTTTGTATCTCTTCGCTAGCGCGGTTGGCAGGCAATAGATTAGTTTGGCCCTGGGTTATCACAGCGGCGAAGGTCACTAAAAAAAGATAGCGGTCCTCGCATAAGTTAACCGCAAAACGTCCTTTGGGTAGCGATTTGCTAACCTGATGAACATGGTGCAGGAATGTTTCACGGTTGATGGATTGTCCTTGCCACCAGGCCACCCGCGAGCCAGGCTGATGAGAAGGTAATAGATCCAAGGCAACCGTGCTCATGATGCTTTAAAAGCTAATAGAATGATAGTTCTCCACTTTTTAAAAACATTGCCGTAACTGCGCACCCGTCATTCCGGCAGGGATTGCCGGAATCCAGTTGCCATGGAGGGTGATAGGCGGTTGTTACCAGCGCTTGCCGTCCATGGCACTGGATTCTCGCCAGTCCATGGCGAGAATGACGCAAGGATGAGTATTTACACATTGCTTATATATCTCAAGGGGGCGCTGTTTTTATTCTGGCGTTCCTTTTCGAAAATGCTGTGAATGACGGGTTTTTGTGGAATAAGTGTTCCAGTTTTCTAGCGGCCATAATTTTAACGATCTCAGTAAACCTTGCAGATAAAATCCCCTGGAAATCAATTGCCAAGCCACCATTCGTATAATCAATAAAGTATCTTGCGTTGGCCTATAATAACTGGCACGAGTACCTTTAGGGTAGATAGCGTCAACAGCAATGGACTCAGTGTAATAACCTCGTTTCGCTGCTTCAATAAGTATTTGACTTTCAAATACAAAACCGTTTCGTAGGCCGCTATGTTTATCCATTTGCTTTAAAAGCCCAGCGGGATAAAGACGAAATCCAGACTGAGTGTCCAAGATGCGATGGCCGGCAGCCCAGGAGATCCAAAAATTTGCCATGCCGTGGGCAAAACGACGGATACCAGGCACAGCGCACCGTCCGCCTAACCGAGCGGCGATGATTATTTTATCGGGGTGACGTCGGCCTGTCGCCACTAGGCGGGGTATTTCTTCGGCACGGTGTTGTCCATCGGCATCTAGGGTAAGCACGGCCTCTGCGCCCTGTTCCATGGCGTAGGTCATGCCCCGCCAAAGAGCAGCCGCTTTACCTAAGTTTTTTGAATGACGCAGCACAGTGACGGGTAAACCGATCAGTTTATCTGCCGTGCCGTCATTAGATCCGTCATCGACGACGATGACCCAATCCACCTGTCGGCAGGTGCGGGAGGCCACCTCAAAGATGGTGCTAGCCTCGTTATAAGCGGGAATAACTGCAGCAATTCTCATGTTAAGTCACGCCATAGCCCCGTTGATGTTGATAATTTGCCCCGAGATGTAACCAGCTTCCTCGGACGCCAAGAAACCCACCAGGGCCGCTATCTCCTCCGGTGTGCCTGCCCGCTGCATGGGGACCATGCGCTTGATGGTGGCTTTGTCGAAGGTATTGCGGGCGATATGACCCGCAATAATACCAGGGGCGACAGTGTTGACGGTAATTCCTCGGGAAGCCAGCTCTAGCGCCAGCGATTTGGTGGCCCCGTGGAGACCGGCTTTAGCGGCGGCATAGTTCACTTGACCGCGGTTACCGATAACGCCTGAGACCGAGGATATGTTGATGATACGTCCCCAGCGGGTGCCGATCATAGGTAGCAGCAAGGGTTGTGTCACATTAAAAAAACCGTTTAAGGAAACATCGATCACCTGGCGCCACTGTTCCTGATTCATACCGGCCATAGGCATATCCCAATAGGCCCCGGCGTTGTTGACCAACACTTGAATGGGACCCTGCTGCAATAAAGCCGTCAAGACGTTGTGAACTTGGTCAATGGCAGTCACATCAAAACTAATAGTCTCCGCTGAACCGCCGCTTTGCTGAATATCAGCAGCGACATCTTCAGCCCGTTCCAGATGATGACGTGCGTGGATAATCACATGCAGGCCATGACAGGCTAAACGCCGACAAATGGCATTTCCCACATCTCCACTACCACCAGTGACGAGGGCTCGTTTCATAGCAGACCCGGTATGGGTTCACAAGCAACCGCCAGCTGACCGTCTAGATAGGGTAACACCACCCGATCCGCCGCCTTTTGAGCAAGCGTTTGCAGCAGTGGCAGGCTGCGAGCAGCCGGGTTAGT
Source organism: uncultured Candidatus Competibacteraceae bacterium (assembly GCA_964527085.1). Taxonomy (GTDB): domain Bacteria; phylum Pseudomonadota; class Gammaproteobacteria; order Competibacterales; family Competibacteraceae; genus CAYRGG01. Next base: position 22,978 of record CAZGON010000013.1, on the reverse strand, counting down.
TGTTCGTAACGCTTCCAACAGTTTGTCTTTTAGCTGATCTTCTATAGCTTCGCGGGTGCATGCCAGGGTGAGCCGCAACCAGCTTTGGACCGTTCGTTCAGGTGTTAGCAGCAAGGCGACGGCAAACGGCGCCCCGGTAAAGCGTGCTGGCGACAAGGGAAAAGGCGCTGGGTACTCGTAAGCGACGAGTAAAACCGGAGAACGCTCCACCACAGCAAACGTCGCTGCCTCCAATAGACCGGCGCTAAAACTATGATCATGGGCCGAAATACTCACTGACGGGCGTTGGCAAGCGGTGGCAATAGTCCAATAACCCCCGGGAGCGTTGTGGACAGAATTATGAAAATGGGTCGGTGACAGGGGGCGATCTGGCAGGGCTAATACCCGACAGAGTTTATCAATAATCTCACAATCCCCATTTGAAGAAGCCAATACTGAACTTGCCTGAGACGCGGCTAAACCAGACTCAGTTATAGCTTCTTCGGCTACTTGCAACACAAGTTTAATAGTCTGGGTGGTGCGGCGTCGTTCATTGGGGGGTAGCAAGTCGGAATGCAAACGGGGAAGTTTTTCCTCATGGTAGGGTTGTTCTCCCAACAAAACGCGTGTGCTCGCCTGCCAACCGATTAGGCCGGGGGCTAGTAAGCCGACGCCAGCTATATAGACTGCCATCATTCGCCCCATCTCCCAAATAACAAGCTGCAATTGGTGCCGCCAAAACCTAGCGAATTGCTCAATACATTATCTAATTGCTGTTCCCGAGTTTCCAGCACAAGATCGGCGCCAAGCGCGTGATCGATTTGCTGGGTATTAAGACTACCGGGTAGCAAACCCTGCTCAATACAGAGACTAGCAATCACCGCTTCAGTGGCGCCGGCCGCGCCCAGGGTATGACCAGTCCAACCCTTGCTGGAACTGCACGGTGTTGCGTTACCGAATACCTGCACGATGGCTTTGTCTTCAGCCGTATCGTTAGCCGGTGTGGCGGTGCCATGAAGGTTAATATAGTCCACCTGGGCAGCATCGACCCCTGCGCTGGCGAGGGCTTTGTGCATGGCAAAAATGGCGCCTACGCCCTCGGGGTGAGCTGCCGACATATGATAGGCATCGCTGCTTTCCCCGTAACCTAACAGCGCAATCCCGCGATCGCTGGGTTTTGGCCGTTCTAACAAAGCAAAACTGGCCGCCTCAGCGAGGCTAAGACCGTCGCGCTGGACATCCCAGGGTCGGCAGGGTTGGCTGGAGGTTAACTCAAGGGCATTGAAACCGTATAGCGTCGTTAGGCACAAACTATCGACGCCACCTACCACAGCGGCTTCACAAAGCCCTGCTTGAATATAGCGGTAGGCGGTGGCGAACACTTTGGCGCTGGAGGAGCAGGCTGTAGAAATACTCGAAGCCGGTCCTGTCAGTTGTAAATAATCGCGGGTAAATTCGGTGACGGCGAAAACATCTTGGGTATGGCGAAAGCTAAACGTGTCTGGCAAGTTGCCAGTGCCAGGATCGCAGCGCTGATAGGCCAGTTCTGTTTCCAATACCCCCGATGTGCTGGTGCCGATGAAGACACCAATCCGTGCCGCTCCATAACGGGTCCGGGCAACAGCCACGGCTTCCGAAAAACCGTCTTGATAAAGTCCTAGTTGGGCGAGACGATGATTCCGGCAATCAAAGGCATTTAGACGATCCGCGACGGGCTCATCTTCCAACCCTTCCACGCGGCCAATCCAGGTGTTTAAAGATGCGTCTGCAAAGTCACAAAACCGCAGACCGCTGCGATTTTGCCGCAGTGCCGTTAGCGTTGCCTCGACGCCACGACCGAGGGCGTTGACGGTGGTGTAGGCAGATAATAAAAGGGGTGATATAGCCATAAACCTCCAGTTTATATGGTCTTAGAAGCTGTTTCAAAACCTGCTCAGGTCCGCTGACTCGGCGTTACAGCACCTTCTCCGCTGCTCATTTACCGCCTGTAAACTGCGCTGCTCGAAGGTGCTGCGCCTTGATTCAACGAACGTTCGCGGATTTTTGAAACAGCTTCTTAGGGACGCTCTCTCCTTACCCGGCAAGCCGACGAGCCAGCACTAGCGCCATTAGCAGGCTAGCAAGGACACCTATAGACGCTGTTTGTCCAATGGCTGCTAGCACCGGCAGCTCGGATAGGGCAAGCATACCAAACACGGCCAAGGTAGAGCTACTACAAAGCAACACCGCTCGCAGGGTACGCTGACGTATGGCTAGATTTATATCGGGTCGGCTAAAAAACAAACTGTAATCGATACCAATACCTACCACCAATAGCAGAGAAACTAAATGAAACAAGTTCAAGCGTTGTCCAAACCCTAATAACATGGCGAGATCTAAGACTACTGCAAGCAGCACCGGCAGCAATACAGCCAGCATACGTCGCAGGGATCCTAGGCCAAACCAAAGCACGGCGGTAATGAGTATTGCTCCGCCCCCTAAACGAATTAAAGCGGCATTGCGAAAATCCGCCACCAGCCGTTCTGTGGCTGTTTTCAAGTTCAGGTAAAATAGCCCATCTTGAGTGGCCAATTCCGGAAAAACAGCCTCTAGTCGGCTACCATTTTGCACGCCCACCAAAGGTAATAGTGCTATCCAATGACCGTTGCTTTGGAATAACAGCGAAGTGACCCGTGCGCCGAGCGCCGTTTCTGCCAAATCTTGGGGTTGTAAAGGAGGTTGTCTGTGAGCGTTTTCGATGGCTTCTAAAAACGGCTCAAACAAGCCTGCTTTAAACGGCAGACCAGCGGCGGCTTCGCGCAGATTTTTTTGCAGTTGTTTCAGGTTGGGCAAGGCTGCTTGCCGCACTCGTTGAGTGCGCTGACTGGGCAGATAACGAACTGCGCCATCAAAGCCGCTGAGCACGTTTTCTTCAATCAGGTCTTGCAATTGCTGAGCTGCCATTTCACTACGTTGCAAGACCGTTTCCGCATCAGCTCCGGTCACTACGACCATATGCCCAGGCTCAGGGGCACCTAGCGCGGTGCGCAATTCTCGATCCAAGGTAAGGGCTTGTTTCGGGATAGGACTTAAGGCGGCCAAATCGTCCTCCCACACAGGCGGAGCGATGATCAGCAAGGTGAGTAGGATGATCAAACCCATTCCTATGACCACAATTGCCAGGGAGCGGCTGGGATCGAGCAAAGCTGTTATCCACGCGTTTGCCTTGGGCGCAGGGTGAGCATTCCAAACTGCGGGTAATAAAGTTGGTAGTAACCAGCGGGTGCAGACAGCAGCGGTCAACAGACCGGCAATGGCGAAGACGCCCAGTTGACTAAGACCGATAAAATCTTTGCCAAGCATGGCTGAAAAACCCAACGCTGTAGTAACAACGCTTAATCGCAATGTAGGCCAAATACCCTCTAAAATCTGTTTTACGGGCGTTTGACGGTGCAAATGGCTAAAAAAGTGGATGGGATAATCGATGGCAACGCCCAGTAGCGTAATACCAAAAGCCAGGGTAATGCCATAGATGCCGCCAAAAAGTACATGCACAGTGGCCGTGGCCACTAAAATGGCAGATGCCAAGGGCAAAGCGCCCAATATCACAAGCCGAGGTGAGCGCAAGGTAATAAACAGAATTATAATCACCACTAGGCTCGCTGCGATACTCAAACTTTGCGCCTCGAAGCGAATGGTGTCGCTGGACAAAGCCGCAAAAACCCCTGGACCGCTGAGGAGCAAGCTGATTGCTGGGTCTTTTTGAACGGCGTTAAAAGTATCTTGGAGAGTCGTCAAGACGGTCTGTTGAGCCTGGGGATCAAAACCACCGGCTCGGGTTTCCACCAACAATAGGGCGCGTTTGCCTTGGGGAGAAAACCATACCCCATGGCGTTGCTCGGGTCGCCTATTACCTCCCTGCCAAACCTTTAGCAACGTCATTAGTTCACCGCTGGGATCGGTGGGTAACAGGCGTTTTTGGAAGGTGGACAAGGGCGAGCTTAACTCCCGCAGACGCTGTTGTAGGGCATGGTGTAGAGCGGCCCTGGTAAATCGCTCTGGCGTGACTGTGGGGCTCAACAGATAGCGGTAAGCAAATAATAATTGTTGTTCATGATCGCCCAAGGATTGAGCGCCATTGGCCACCCATACAAAAAGCGCCTTTTCCTGTAATTGCTCTGCCAGCCGTTGCGAAGTGGCTGCCTGGCTTTGTTCGGAACCTCCTTCTAAAGCTATTAAAATAAGGCGTGCTGCGGGCCCAGCCTGCAGTTCGGTCAGCAGCTGAGCGGTGGGATTAGTTTTAGGGATAAAAAGGCTAAGATCCGTTGCGATGGTGGTTTGAAAAGCCAACCAGGCGCAGCCTAGCATCCCTATGAACCAAGCACAGCAGACGAAAAGCCTATTTTTCATGGATAGGCGCTATGCGCATGACGGTGCGATCGCCCCCCACTTCTCGTGTTTCTACGCTAACTATCTGGTTGCTGTGGCCTTGGATAAGGATGGCGGTTACGTGGTCGGCTATTTTTTTGTCTAGGGGTTCTAAGCGCAGTGTCCAATCGGTGGGTTTACCCTGTAGTCGCGGCTGATAATAGCGTTTTAGGTTATTCAGATCGCCGGCTAGGGTGGCCCGCATAGATTCCACCAAAGCGCGTAGGGCTGGATAACCTTTCAAGGACAGATGACGGCGTCCTTCTTCAGGCGTGTCGATGATCACCCAGTCGTCATCCACCTGAAAGCTCTCCTGATGGGGTACAAGGGTTTGTTTGTTGAGATAGCCGGGAGATCGATAGCGGAGAATACCTTTGCTGATTAGAGTTTCTTCCAGGATGGCGAGGGTTTTTTGTTCTTCAAAACGGGCATCGACTCTGTCTACCGTGGACAAAGACGCCATGAGTTGCTCCAGTGTCCAGTCACCCTCGCTAGCAGCAACTAACAGGGGAGCGCAGCAACACAGTATGAAAAACCACATTCTCCAGTTCATAGTTAATCCTTGCGACGGGCGATGATGGTGACGTTAGCAGACGCCAATAGCCTATTTTCCGTGTTCACCTGAATCTCATAGATGGCGTTTCCCTCCTGCCCCACCAACTGTTTAGCGGTAATTTCCAAAGGCGTAGGAATATCATCTAACCGAGTCACATGAAGATGCGCATCGCGCAGTGCGGCCAAATAAGCAGGGGGCGCTTGGCGTCCAGCGGTTCTTGCTAATAAACCTCCATGGATTGCCAAGACTTGAGCGCCATACTCAAACGCGTGCAATGCAGCTAGTTGACGGTGACGACGGAGAGGATTGGCGCTATCTGTGTGGGTCATACTCAGGCAGGTGATGGAATCCATATCCCAAGCTGTCACCGCATCTAATAGGCACATGGTTCCGGCATGGGGAATAAGGCTTTGGATCTCGTTTTTATCCATCAACATGGTTCGTGTCTCACGAGTATTTGGCTGGCGGGAAGGTAGGGTAGCATCACGGATCTCTGCTGTTGTTCTGCCATAGCCTGTAGCAGTGGTAAGCTACGGGCGGCAGGATTACCGACCCGCAACGCTTCCAAGTGGGTATCCTGCAAGCTATCTTCCTGCTGTCCATAAACGACGTTGATGGTAATCCGGCTTTGACTGTGGGGAGACCTGCTTGCGCTGAGCAGCAGGGCAACGGCAAAAGGTATTTTAACCGGCCGAAAAGGTAATAACGGCGAGGCAGGGGGGGCATCGTAAGACACCAGTAGTACGGGCCGTTGTTCCACCACTAACAAACTCATGGCATCCAGTAAACCGGCTGCAAACGAGGCATCATAGGCGGTAAGACTTGTCGAGGTCTGCTGACTGCCGGTGGCAATGGACCAATAGCCGGTCGGGGCGTTGTGTACCGAGTTGTTAAACAGGTTAGGTGAAACGGGCTTCTCAGGGAGGGTAAGGGCGTTGAGTAGTTTATCCAAGGTCTCCGGATCACCTCCGGAGCACGCGAACACCGAGCAGATTTCTCGAGCAGATGTGCTTGAATGGGCGGTGGCTTGCTGGGCTGCTTGTAGGGCCAACCGAATGGTGAAGGTAGTTCGGCGAGCCTCGTTTCGAGGCAGTAGCGTAGTTCCGAAGGGGGGCATCGTCTGTTGGCAGTAAGGTGCTTGACTCGTTAGCACAGGCTGACTTTCTGGCCATCCCCAAAGTCCAGGCGCAAACAGCCCGATCCCGTTGATATAAACATCCATTAGGGCAGTTTTCCAAAGATCAAGGCGCAGTTGTTACCTCCAAAACCCAAGGAATTGCTCATAACGCGCCGCACTTCTGCAGACTGATTTTGCAACAGAATAGGCGCCATGAGGGATGGATCGAGGGTTTCAGTATTCAGGCTGGCGGGTAAAAAACCCTGCTCGATAGATAAACACGCCACAATCGCTTCGCTGATTCCGGCGGCGCCCAACGTATGTCCGGTCCAACCTTTGCTAGAGCTGCAAGGAGTAGATCTGCCAAAGACGCTGACCACGGCTTTATCCTCGCTGGCATCGTTGGCGGGTGTGGCGGTGCCGTGCAAGTTGATGTAATCGATGTGTTCAGGAGACAAATTGGCGCAGCGTAACGCTTTTGCCATGGCGAGGGCTGCGCCTTGACCTTGCGGATGGGGTGCGGACATATGATAAGCATCCATACTTTCCCCATAGCCCAACAAGGCAACGCCTTGTTGATGGGGTTGGGCGGGTCTTAGCAGCGCAAAACCCGCTGCTTCACCGATAGACAAACCGTCCCGTTGCGCATCCCACGGGCGACAAGGATGACTTGATACCAATTGCAAGGCATTAAATCCATACAGAGTCGTTAAACACAGGCTATCCACACCACCCACCACGGCAGCATCGCATAGCCCCGCTGCCATGTGGCGATGGGCGACAGCAAATGTTTTGGCGCTGGAGGAACAGGCGGTCATCACGGTTTGCGCAGGACCTTGCAATTTAAGAAAGCGGCGCACGTAATCGGTACAGGAAAATCCATTATGGGTGTAACGATAACGAAAATCGGTGGCTAAATTATCTGTTTGTGAGAGTCGTGTTTTATAAAATTGTTCGGTTTCCTGAATACCGGAGGTAGTTGTGCCGATAAATACGCCGATACGGGTGGGATGAAAGCGGTCTCGAGCGGCGGCTATGGCGTCGGTAAAACCATCTTGCAGCAGCGCGAGATGGGTAAGCCGATTGCTGCGGCAGTCGAATTGCGCCAGATCCGGGGGTAGCGTTACCGATTCCAGGTCGTGTACTCGGCCAATCCAAGTTTTTAAGGGAGTGTCAGGATAATCGCAAGGCTGCAAACCGCTACGGCTTTCTTGTAGTTTTGCCAGCGTCGCTGGGATACCCCGTCCCAGGGCGCTGGTTAAGGTATAAGCTTCAAGATGAAGCGGTTTCAATGTATTCATCACCTAAAACTAAAAAAAAAGTACTAATATGTTATACATCGAAGGCTCAAGCGAGACTGAGAGAATTTCGATTGTAAGGATTTATTTGTGAGCAGGAAAACAGAATTTGAAAACGTACTCAAAGACTTTGTGGAAACCCTGCAGAGCTATATCAGCAGTGAAGATGGTCAATGGACCATCAAGGGATTTGTTGATATATACAAAAATGTTTACACAATATCTGCAGACACAAAAATAGTGTCAAAGGTTCTTGAAATTCATATATTTCCGAAGCTTTTAGAGTTATCCGAAAAGCATGGATATGAACTTATACTGGCAGACCACCAAAACTATTATCCTGATATTTCTTTTGTAGATAAAGAAGATGACTCGTTGCTATTCGCAGTTGATTTTAAAACAACTTATAGAATTCCAGGAAAACAACATCTTTGCAATGGGTTCACTCTTGGATCGCATGGAAAGTATTTCGAAGATCGCTCAAGCACAAAGAATATTCAATTTCCTTATGGGTCGTATTCCGGCCATTATTGCCTCGGCATAATCTACGATCGTATTGATCCGCACGACATTGACAAAACAAGGATTTACGACATAGAAAATTTGCGCTCAATTATTTCTGTTGTTGGGAATTTTCAATTTTTCGTTGCAGAGAAATGGCGCATTGCAAGCGACAAAAGCGGCAGCGGAAACACTGCCAACATAGGTAGTATAAATAATATCAATGACATATTAGAAGGAGATGGAGTGTTCTCAAAGTTAGGGGAAAAATGGTTTGATGATTATTGGATGAACTACAAGAAAATAACGATACCAGATGGTAAGGGTGGAACCAAAAAAATATCCAATCTTAAGGACTTTGTGAAATATCGAAAGGGAGATGTGTCACTGATCGTCCCAAAACATATTGGCACGCCGAAGAAGGCAAAGAAATGAAAATAAACATTCCTCCGATAAAATCGCAAGGGATAAAAACAAAACTTGTACCCTGGATTAGTAGTATTGTACCTCATGATTTTGAAGGGTTATGGATAGAGCCGTTCATGGGTACTGGGGTAGTTGCCTTCAATATTGCACCTAACAATGCGCTGTTATGCGATACCAATCCTCATTTAGTTAATTTTTACAACTCAATAGCGGAGGGGAATATAACGCCAGAGAGAGTACGTGAGTTTCTAAATCGAGAAGGCTCAAGTCTATTAGAAAAAGGAGAGTCTCATTACTATGAAATAAGGGATAGATTCAACAAGGAACACAATCCCTTGGATTTTTTGTTCCTTAATAGAGCTGGGTTTAATGGCATGATTCGTTTTAATCGTAAAGGGGAGTTCAATATCCCTTTTTGTCGGAAACCGCAAAGGTTTGTGCAAGCGTATGTAACGAAAATTGTGAATCAAGTTTCTTGCGTAGCCCGCTTGCTCGAGACAAGGAACTTTGTATTTAAGTGCCAAGACTTTAACGAGAGCGCAAACCAAGGTACGTCAGATGACATCATTTACTGTGACCCGCCTTACATTGACAGGCATGTGGATTACTATAATGGTTGGGACGGAGAGCATGAAAAAGCGCTGTATCACGCATTGTCGAAAACGCCAAGTAAATTCATATTATCCACTTGGCATCATAATGATTTTAGGAAAAATGAGTATATAGACTCACTATGGAATGAGTTTAATATTCTCACTCGCGAACACTTTTATCATGTGGGTGGAAATGAAGAAAATCGTAAGCCTATAATTGAGGCAATTGTCACAAACTACGACACCTCAATCTATGAATATCAGGAAGAGGAAAGGCAAGAACAGTTAATGCTGTTAGAGAAGCAGGCATCATACAGATGCACAACAGCACCGGATGGTAATTCCGCTGCACCCCATTGCGACCGGTTAGCTTATAATTTTTAAGCTTTCGAAAATATAAAGGAGTATGAAATGGGATGCTTATTTTTCTTCGATGAAGAAGTATCAAAAGATGACAATAGTCGAGTTTGTTGCAAGCCTCGACAAGTTGATGTTTTAGATAATCATTCTGTACCAGAAATCGTAATTTGACCTGTTGGTAATGCTAATAATGGGAACAAGCAACCTTTAACGACTGGCAACAATTTGAGAGGTTCGTTGAATCAATTAATGCTCTAAAGAGCAGATTAGAAGGCATTCATAAGTAGCACTACCTATAAAAAGATGCTCAAGCAGACAAAAAACACATGGCATTTGTGGTTTTAAGTTGGCTTAGGTATCTACGGTGGTAAATGTTGGCTAGGTGTTTGGTCTTAAAGTACGTTTTTTGCCACTTAGCTTTGCGTTATAGGGCAACGATGAACATTAAGGGGTTTAAATTATGGAGTTACCTGTGCAATTGACTTTTCGCCATATGGATCCTTCTGCTGCGGTTGAGGCACGCATTCAAAAGGAAGCGGCGAAACTCGGTAGGCTTTGTGATCACATTATTAGCTGTCAGATTATTGTGGAAGCACCCCATGAGCATCAACACAAGGGAAAACTTTATCATATACGTATTGATCTTACCGTACCGGATGCGCAACTCTCGGCCAGCCGCGAACGGCATGACCGGCAGGCCCATGAGGATGTCTATGTGGCCATTCGTGATGCCTTTAGTGCAGCGCAGCGGCAACTGGAAAACTACGTCCGACGCAGGCGTCGCCAGGTTAAAAACCACGAGGCTACTGTCGTCTTGGATGAGCAGCAAAATCCGCGTTATAAACCTGTCGCCACGATTGGTCGCGTAAAAGTTTTATATCCTTATGAAGACTGCGGTACCTTGGAAACGGTTAACGGGCGGGAAATTTACTTTCATCGTAATAGCGTACTAACACCGGGTTTCGATGATTTAGAAGAGGGTAAAGAAGTACGTTTTGTGGAAGAGCAGGGTGATGAAGGTCCGCAGGCCAGTACTGTGTATTTCTAAAAAAAAGCTACCAAATAAAAATAAACAGCGCGTCCGTAAATTTATTTA
>CAZGON010000013.1:12361-12635 GCA_964527085.1 uncultured Candidatus Competibacteraceae bacterium | reverse complement strand
GCAAATGCATGGTAGAAGTTAACCCGCGCAATTTGCGCAGCGCCCGCATTTCAAGTTGACGAATACGCTCCCGCGAAACCCCCAGATGCTCTCCAATCTGTCCGAGGGTGTGTTCACTACCAAAACCAATCCCAAAACGCATGGCCAGCACCTGAGCTTCCCGCTGGCTTAAGGTGGCAAACAAATCCTGAATACGGGTTTGCAACTCTGCGTCCATGGCAAAATCCACCGGCGGCGAAGTATGCTGATCTTCAATAAAATCACTTAAGCTAGC
>CAZGON010000013.1:6496-12245 GCA_964527085.1 uncultured Candidatus Competibacteraceae bacterium | reverse complement strand
CTACGGCCAATCTCTAGAGCAGTTCGCTTGAGCAAATTTAAACGTTCCACCATATGGACCGGCACTCGGATGGTGCGAGCGCGATCATCGATGGCCCGGGTAATAGCCTGACGAATCCACCAATGGGCATAGGTGGAAAACTTAAAGCCACGTCGGTAGTCGAAACGGTCCACTGCCTTGATCAATCCTAAATTGCCTTCCTGGACAAGATCAGCAAACGACAAACCTCGATTCCGGTAACGTTTAGCCACATAAAAAACCAATCGTAAATTAGCCTTTATCATGGTGTGTTTAGCTTGCTGCACCATGGCTACGCCATTGGCTAACCGACGACCTACACTATCCAATTGACCCACTGGCAAACCTGCTTGGTATTCCACTTGACGCAGGGTGTCATTGTCATCCAACTGATGACTACGAGCTTTAGTTACCCACGTTTGCACCGTTTTGATGAGTTGCGCTGTGGCTTTTTCTGTGTAGGCAAACGCTAAAAAATGTGTTGCCATCTGTTGCCGGAGTTGTTCAGCGGGTTCACTGGCAAGACCTTGAACCGATTGAGTATGTCGAAACTTGTCATAAAGGCTACGGAGTTGTGCAAAGCTTTGATAGATCGCAGGCGTGTTGTCCTGATCAGCTTCCGAAGAAGCAGCGGGTTGATTATCTTCATCCATAGATAATATGACAAAGTCTTCTAAGGATGACTCGCTGTTACGGGTGGCGTCGATAGCATCTAATAGAACAGCAATGGCCCCAGGGCAGTGAGCCATGGCTGCTAGGGTTTTGCGCAGTCCTGCTTCGATGCGTTTTGCAAGCGCAACTTCATCGGCAGCACTAAGCAGGTTATGAAGACCTATTTCCCGAACATAATTGGTCAAAGGATCATTAGTGCGAACAGTATCGCCTGCGATGGGGGATACCGTTTCCGTGTCTTCATCGAGATGGGTGTCGTCTGGGGCAGGTGTGTCCCCATCGTCGGAATCTTCGGATGGAGTGGATGCTTCGTGCAAAGATTCTGTTTCAAAATCTTCTTCAGACAAGTGATCTTCTGCAGATTCCGTTATGGATATCGCATAGTTTTGGTCTTCTCGCAGAAGCTCCTCTAACTCAGAGTAAAAAGTATTTAGATACATAGTGATTGAGTTGATTTAGGTTAAAAAGTCAAAAAGTGGCAATAATTAATTAATGCGGGCGCAACAGCTAGACTTCAAGCTGTTGCACCAAAGCTCGCGCTACATTATTTGTTATCTGTTTAAACGTTAAACTAAGGCTAAATTACCTAAGGACTAAAGCTAGTTTTATAGCTGTAAGATTTCAGGAAAGATGTCGGGAGAGAGAAATTTTTTTCTAAGACCCATTATCTATAGATAAGTTTCCCTAATCTGCAAATAGACTTGCACTTTACGTCCTTACCCTGTGCCCATATCGTTTAAGAAGCTGTTTTAAAATTGCTTCTAAAGGATAGTATGACATTCATCCTCACTTCCTGGAAGCAGTAGTGTCGAAAGAAAAGTTTGCTCACAGCAAAATTCCTAGAAAACCGGCAGAGTGGTTTAAAACGCTAGTGATTTTCCTCCAAGGTGGAGAGATCTCCCTCGGGTAAACCGAGTTCCCTTGCTTTGAGCAGTCGGCGCATGATTTTACCACTGCGGGTTTTGGGTAAGTTGTCTTGAAAATCGATTTCACGAGGAGCCACCGCTGCGCCTAGATGTTGGCGGGCAAGACCCAATAGCTCACGGTTAAGGGAGTCACTGGGCTTATAACCGGCTTTTAAACTGACAAAGGCTTTGACAACTTCCATGGCGATGGGGTCCGGTTTACCGATGACGCCCGCTTCGGCCACACCCGGATGAGTCATCAAGACACTTTCCACTTCGAAGGGGCTAATCAGATGGCCGGCCGAGTTAATCACATCATCAGCGCGCCCCACAAACCAGAAGTAGCCGTCGCCATCGCAGCGCGCCAAGTCGCCGGTCAGATAATAGCCGTCGGCGAAACATTGCCGATAACGCAAATCCTCGTGCAGATAACCGCGAAATTGCGAAGGCCATCCCACCCGTAAGGCGAGTTCGCCGATTTGGTCTGGCGTATTTACAAATTCAATGCCGCCAAGCCGGGTGCGCTGCACGATGGCTGCCTCAACGCCGGGGACGGGCCGACCCATAGCGCCCGGTTTCACGTCGAGGGTAGGATAGTTGGCAATCATGATGCTACCGGTTTCCGTCTGCCACCAGGTATCGTGAAAAGGGCTAGCGAAGGTCTCCTGACCCCATAAAACGGCTTCTGGATTTAGCGGTTCACCGGCGCTCGCCATTACCCGAAGATGACTGAGGTCATAACGGTGCGCCAACTCGCTGCCGGATTTCATTAACATACGGATTGCAGTGGGTGCGGTATACCACACGTTGACCCGTTGATTTTGCAAAGTTTGATACCAGCGTTGCGGGTTGAATTCAGCCTCATCCACCAGATTGGTTACACCAAGCACGAAGGGGGCAATGATGCCATAGGAAACCCCAGTGACCCAGCCGGGATCGGCGGTACACCAAAAGACATCACTGGGTTTGAGGTCTAGCACCAGTTTTCCTGTTAAATGATGGCTTAATACGGCGCCGTGGACGTGCAATACACCCTTGGGTTTTCCCGTGGTGCCGCTGGTAAAGTGGAGTAGGGCGGTATCCTCGGGATCGGTGGGTAAAATAGTGAAACGGGAATCCGCCTGAGATAGAAGCGTCTGCAGGCTGAGGGTGTCAGGTATCAGCGTCTCTTGTTCGTTGTTTTCAGCTATCAGTAGCACATGCCGCAGATGGGGAAGGGACGCCCGCAGATCCGCTAGTTTGCGGCGTTTATAAAGGGTTTCGGTGGTCACCAAAACCTTTGCTTCGCTGAGCGTTAGACGAGCCGCCAGGGGTTCTGGGCCGAATGCGGAAAACAGCGGGCATAACACCGAACCGTTTTTTAACGTGCCTAGCACCGCGATATAGAGTTCTGGAACGCGCCCCAAGAGGGTAACAACACAGTCGCCTTTACCCACTTGCAACTGTTTGAGCACGTTGGCAAATTGATTACTGAGTCGAGCCAGGTCCAGGTAACTGTAATCGCGCACTTGAGCAGATTTTCCTAACCAGCGCAGCGCCAACCGATGACGCTGGGGGCCTGCCGCATGACGGTCGATAGCCTCAAAGGCAATATTCAAACCCTGGTTATCAGCTAGTCCGTCGAGTCCTTGACGTACCTGATGCAACGAAAAGTGGGCTAAATACTCGTCGTAATCGGATAAGTTGGCCGTCGATGCGCGTTCTGGTGATTTTTTGATGGTTTGCCAAGGCATGGTGTCAGTGATTCGCTTAGCAAAAATTATAGATATTTAATGTCACTTTAGCACAGCTTAGCAAGGAGTCGAGCTGCCAAATACCATAGCTGTTCATAGAACCCCTTGGATAAACTATGCTCTAATGCCTGCAAAACAATTCTAAACCCACCCAAATTTTAGAGTGGCTGAGAAAACTTCTTATGACGATTGTGTTAGATTTGGACGATGTGTTAGCCAATCTACGGGAATCCCTTTATCAAATCCTGACGTCGGCAACCGGTGTTGATTTGCATTGGCAATACTGGACTCATTACGATTTGAGGCAGCATTATCGTGTGGTTGAGAACCACTTGGATAAAATTTTAATCGACGCCCAGGTGTTAGAATGCTGCCAGCCTGAACCCGGCGCTGAGAAGTTGACTCAGACGTTGCGCCGTTTAGGGTTTGAGGTGGCCATTGTAACCGCGCGCGGTTGGCATCCCCAAGCGGAAACTATTACTCATGCTTGGTTACAGTCGCAAAATATTATTTATGACCATCTTCATGTGGTGCCGTTGGGGGGTAATAAACTTGAGGTGTTTGCAGAATTGCAGAACGTTGTGATGGCCGTGGATGATCATCCGGACAATATCACCCGTTATCACGCTAACAATATATTTTCTTTGCTCATGGACCGGCCTTGGAATAAACATTTTATCAGCGAACGCATCTTTTCCCTCGACGCCATTGTTGACTACGCTAGCAATTTTTAACTGGATTTAGCCACCCCATGACTCACTATCCTCATCTCCTCGCGCCATTGGATCTTGGTTTTACTACCCTCAGCAATCGCGTGCTGATGGGGTCCATGCACACAGGTCTAGAAGATCGTCGTAAAGACTATGAGAAACTCGCCGCTTATTTTGCCGAACGCGCCCGCGGCGGTGTTGGCTTGATCGTCACCGGCGGTATTGCTCCTAATATCGCTGGTTGGGTTGCTCCTTTGGCAGGCAAGCTCAATCGGTCTTGGGAAGTGGGTCGGCACCGCTTGGTGGCGCAAGCAGTGCATCAAGAAGGCGGCAAGATTTGCCTACAAATTCTCCATGCGGGCCGCTATGGCTATCATCCCTTTGTGGTAGCCCCGTCTAAAATCAAATCCCCTATCTCCCTATTTACGCCCCGTGCTTTGAGTAATCGAGGTGTGGAACGACAGATTGCAGCGTTTGTACGTTGTGCTCGTTTGGCGCGAGAAGCCGGTTATGACGGCGTCGAGGTAATGGGTTCGGAAGGGTATTTTATCAACCAATTTTTAGTGACCCATACCAATCATCGCACGGATGAATGGGGCGGATGTTTTGCAAATCGGATGCGTCTACCGGTGGAAATCGTGCGCCGTATTCGTCAGGCGGTGGGTCCGGATTTTATTATTATTTATCGTTTATCTATGTTGGATCTGGTGCGAGACGGCAGTGCCTGGAACGAAATTGCCGGATTAGCAAAAGCCATCGAAGATGCCGGCGCTACCATCATTAATACCGGCATTGGTTGGCATGAGGCGCGGATTCCCACCATTGGCACCATGGTGCCCCGCGGTGGTTTTAGCTGGGTCACTCGCAAATTGAAAGGCCAGGTTAAGCTCCCGCTAATCACCACCAATCGCATCAATATGCCCCATGTGGCGGACGCTATACTTGCCAATGGGGATGCCGATATGGTGTCCATGGCGCGGCCGTTTTTGGCAGACCCGGAGTTTGTGCGCAAGGCGCAAGAAGGTCGTGAGGACGAGATCAATACCTGTATTGCCTGTAATCAAGCCTGTTTAGATCATGTCTTTGTCAAAAAGCGGGCCAGTTGTCTGGTAAATCCCCGGGCTTGCCATGAAACGGAACTCAATTATTTACCCGCTAGTCGTAAAAAGCGTATTGCGGTGGTGGGCGCCGGACCCGCCGGTTTGGCGTTTGCCTCAGTGGCTGCTCAGCGGGGACATGAGGTTACCCTATTTGATGGAGCTGCCGAGATCGGCGGCCAATTCAATATGGCCAAACAAATTCCCGGTAAGGAAGAATTTACCGAGACCCTGCGGTACTTTCAGCGTCAGCTAGAATTGAATGATGTGCAGGTACAGCTGCAGCGTTATGTTGATGCAACTGAGCTTGTCGAAGCCGATTACGATGAAGTTGTACTGGCCACCGGCGTGACCCCTCGGCAACCGGCTATCCCCGGTCTTGATCACCCAAAAACCTTGTCTTATGTGGATGTATTACTTCATCAAAAACCGGTAGGTCAATCCGTCGCCATTGTGGGTGCAGGTGGCATCGGTTTTGATGTGGCTGAATTTTTGGCTCACGATGGAGTTAATCCAAGTTTGGATAAAGAGGCTTTTTTTAAGGAGTGGGGTGTAGATATGTCTTTGGGAGTGCGCGGCGGCATCGCTGGAATCGCCCCGCAAATACCTCCCTC
>CAZGON010000013.1:6142-6486 GCA_964527085.1 uncultured Candidatus Competibacteraceae bacterium | reverse complement strand
TCATCCCGTAAATTGTATTTGTTACAGCGAAAAACCACACGACCGGGTAAGAATCTTGGCAAAACAACGGGTTGGATACATCGTAGCTCGTTACAACATAAACAAGTGGAAATGGTATCTGGGGCCAGCTATCAAGCCATCGATGATCAGGGTTTACATATCACGGTTGACGGCAAACCCCAGGTATTAGCTGTGGATAATGTGGTGATTTGCACTGGGCAACAACCTCGCCGCGACTTAGAATCGCCATTAAAGGCCCAAGGTGTGAGCGTGCATTTGATCGGAGGGGCTGATAAAGCGGCGGAATTGGATGCTAAACGGGCTATCGATCAGGGTTGTCGGCT
>CAZGON010000013.1:2369-6132 GCA_964527085.1 uncultured Candidatus Competibacteraceae bacterium | reverse complement strand
CGGTCTCGGCGTGCTCAGGTACTTCATGTACATTCCGCGCACCTCGCCTCGGCTGCCTTGTCTACAGTTAAAGCGAAAACGCTCTAGTGCTGCTGGCGAATTGTTAAGGTGTCGTTTTTTTGGATTAACTCAAACGCTTCGAGAAAACTCATTCCCAAAAGTACTTGTTTCACTTCCCTCATATCCGGAAGAATAACTGCTTTTACCTGTTGCAACAGGATGCCTTCTACCGCAATGCTTTCCAATGTGGTGATATAGCCTTGCCCTTGACCGTTGGCGGTGTTGACTGTTTTTGCAGAGCCGTATTCCAAACCAGCACGGTCGGCAAGTTCTCCAGGGATAGTGACTAAGGTCGCGCCGGTATCGATGAGAAATGTTACGGGATAATCGTTAATCATTCCGTTAGCCAGGTAGTGTCCCGAGGGTTGTCGATATAAAATGGCATTGGGTTGTTGAGCATTTAGAACAGATTCGGCGTCTGTTTTAAAAGAAAAATCCCGCTGCCGAGAACGATCTAACAAGATGACTCGTTCGAGGGGTTTTTGGCCCGATCCTGAATGATTATAAGAAATAATGTGGTTGTAATTTTTCAGAAGACGCTGAATAGCATTTATCAGAGGCAAATCAGTAAAACGCTCGGTTACCACGCTGTTCTTTAGCGCCACTGGAATAGAAAAGTTAATACCTGTTTCTCGGGTAATTTCCGCCATGGCGTCTGGCAACGGTGAATTTACAAAGTCAACCGTCAGTCGGTCGTCATGATAGGTCACTAAGTTGTTGTTCGCGCTAGCTAGAAAAGCAAACAGCAATGCTGGGATGGCAATGGGATACACTCTAGATTTTAAAAACACTGTTTGCAATCCAACTTTTCAGAGGAATAATTTATTAAAAGGCAGTTTACTGGCCAACGATAGTGGCCAATTTTAGCAACTGAGCGCTCATGGCTAGCTCCGTTTCTTGCACTTTAGGTAAATTGATTTCGAATACAACACGTCGGTTGTCTTCCACCAAACCCACCATGCCGCCTGCTTGCGCAAAACCAGGAATATCGCTGACTGTTAGCACAGGTAGACCATCAAGTTTAGCCAAGATCTCCGGCAGACGCTGGCGTTCTGATTTGGCAATAAATAAAATATGACAGGCTTGGAAAGAGGCTTTATTTTGTAATTGCCGAACCGCAATCGGACGATCTTGAACGGTTTTATTCTGGATTGACACCAATTCGGGGCCAAACGGGTTTTTACCCAAAATACAAACAGTAATGGGCGTATTGCTGTTTAATGTATCTTGTAGCGGCCATTCCACAAATTTAGCAAAATTGTAAAGGTAACCCAATTTGACCATATACTCTTGAGCGCGAGGTGATTGGGCTTCAACACCCCTAGCGCCAATACCGAGACTAAACCACAGGCTAACCAGCAGCAACAGGGTAAAATATTGGCAGCGGATAGCGATGCCCTGTACTTCTAAAGCAACCATGTAAGTTTTCCATAAAGGCATATTCCTTTGACCCAGGAGTGTTCGTTAAGGTTGCGATTAAGCCTTACGCCACTCAAAAAGACCATCGAACCTCTCCATAAAGGCTACGCTCTATTTCGATAGGAACACCAGCGAATTCTTGAATAGATTCCTGGTGACGGTTATCCAGAAGATTCTGTGCGCCGATGGACAGCTCAAGGTCAGAAGAGGCACGCCAACCGAGGCGCAGATCTAGTGCGAAATAATCATCCACAGCGCTGTTTAAGTTTGGTCTTGAGGTCACAATCAACACGTCATCCATGTAGCGCAGCCAAACGTCTAGCTCTAGGCGTGCGGATAAGTCAAATGCTGAGCGCAGCGATACGTTATGGCGTGGTGATGTGGAAAAGGTATCATTTAAGTCGTCTTCGATAAATCCGTAGGCCAATTGTAGCCGCCATCCCTCGCGGACACGCCAGTCTGCAGCGAGTTCTAAACCATAGCTGGTCGCAACGCCATCTATATTGACAAAATTAAGGGGTTGAATAAGTACGGGTATGTTGTCCCGTTGGCCTAACCTGACAGCGCCAAGTTCATAACCGATGAGCTCGTTATAACGGTTATAAAAAGTGGCCACATCAAAGGATAAGTGTTCCCCAAGCCAGTTACGGTAGCCAGCTTCAAAGGCCCATACCTCCTCAGCATCCAAACCGCGATTACCAGTGAGCACCCCCACCAAGGGGAGTGGCGTCAAGGGGTTTGGCGGTATGACGAGATTATCCAAGCGGATGCTGTCTTCGACCCTGGATGGGGTGCGTGCGGCCCGCGACACAGCTCCCCACAGCCGTTGTCGCGCATCGGGGGTCCACAGCAGGCGGACGCTCGGTTGGATCTCTATGCCGGTATAACTGTTGTATTCAAATTTTGATCCCAGGGTAAAACGCAGCTGATCTTCAAAGAAAAGCCGTTCATCCTGAATAAAAAGATTCACCAAATGGTCAGCCCGGTCGTCTGGTACAAAATGAGCTAACGGACTGTTGGTGAAGTGGTCTTCACTATAGCGATAACCTAAGCCCCAAATAAGCCGGTGTGCTGGACCCATATCCAGTGTGTGCTGAAAATCCACATTTAGCGTGTCACGGTTGCGAGCAAGGAAAACATCTTCAACATCATCACGTTGATAGGAAAATTGAACGCCTACTTGGGAGCTAGACGATAATAGGTGATCCCAACGGGTGAGGAAATGCGCCGTCGTATTGCGCGCATCCGTGTTCACTGCTCGGCTATAGGGCGGACGAACATCGGGTATCACCAGGTCTTGACCAAATTCCCCGCGACTAAAACCGCCCTGTAGTTGCACATTATCCGCCGCCGTCGGCTGCCAATCCAAACGAAAGTTACCGCCGCCAAGCTGTCCATCATCGGTGGCCCTGCGGCCGTCTTTAGTCACCGACTCATCATACCGGGCAAAACGTCCTGTCAGCCGCAGTGCGGCCTTGTCGCCGAGAGTTAGTCCATAGCGGGCTGTGGCGATGGGTTGTTTGTCGTTGCCAGCACGCACCTGGATCTGACTTCCTAAGGTATCCTTAGCATTTTTGGTGATGATATTAATAACGCCGTTGACCGCATTGGCGCCCCAAACACTGGCGCCGGGACCGCGAATGACTTCAATACGCTCCACTTCATTAACAATCGGACCGAGATTTTCCCAATACACGCCGGAAAAGGTGGGGGTATAGATACTGCGTCCATCCATCAACACCAGCAGCTTGTTGGCAAACCGCCCATTAAACCCGCGGGCCGTAATGGCATAGCGGCTGGCATCAAGTCGGGCCACCTGCAATCCGGGCGCTAAACGCAGCGCCTCTGGAATATTGGCGGCCCCTGAGCGGCGAATATCCTCCTGGGTTATGACAAACACGGCGCTTGCTGCGTCGGAGAGGGGCTGGCGGTACTTCGACGCGGAAACGATTTCGATATTCATCAGCGCTTCAATGCCGAGGCCGAGTATCTCATCGGCATCTAGGTTTTGGGCTAAAAGTGCTGGAGATCCCAAAAAAAATAAGCTGCAAGCACAAGCGCCTATAAATGGTTTTCTAAATGTTGTTAATGTGAGGGGTGATCTGGTAGTAGGTTTTTGTAAAATTAACATTGTCATTCTGCTTACCTTGAGCCATCCCTTGTGTAAACCAGCAGATAACTAACAAAAAGGTGATTGATAAAACGGTTGCTGAACCGGCAAAAAAGCGGCGCTTATTATACAAAAAAATAATTTAACTACTCACCCTTGCGTCATTCTCGCCAT
>CAZGON010000013.1:2084-2292 GCA_964527085.1 uncultured Candidatus Competibacteraceae bacterium | reverse complement strand
AGTAGGGTTTATAGGCTACTGATGCGACATCTAATTGACTGGCTTGCGAAGTATGTCCAGCACCTTATCCCGAGACACTACACCTAGTAATTCCCCTTTCAAACCAGTCACTGCCAGGGGCCATGGACTGTTGAGCAAATGCAGTAGTATATTCTCTAGGACGGTATCTGGCGTAACAGCAGATACAATTGCCAGTGCTGCATCGACC
>CAZGON010000013.1:0-2074 GCA_964527085.1 uncultured Candidatus Competibacteraceae bacterium | reverse complement strand
CTTTTTGGTCACCACCCCCAAGAGCCGATTGTCTTTGTCCACAAGATAAGCAAAGTCATCTGCCTGTTGTCGAAGCTGATCCAAGAGGCTCGCTAAATCCTGTTGATCCAGGGTGATGGCATGACAGGGAATCATCGCTGCTGCGGTTTTTAGAAACCGACCTCGATTAACCGTGTGTATAAAGGCCCGCACATAGTCATCCGCGGGCCGCAACAGAATATCCTCGCCACTGCCTTCCTGCACCAAAACCCCTTCTTTAAGAATGGCGATGCGATCACCAAGACGCAACGCTTCATCTAAATCATGGGTGATAAAAACAATGGTTTTATTGAGACTCTTTTGTAATTGAATAAGTTCGGCTTGCATTTCTCGGCGGATGAGGGGATCGAGGGCGCTGAAGGGTTCGTCCATGAGCAAAATGTCGGGGTCTTTCGCCAGTGCCCGGGCTAACCCCACCCGTTGCTGCATGCCGCCGGAGAGTTCTTGTGGATAACTCTTTTCATAGCCTGTTAATCCCACAGTGGCAAGCCAGCTGCACGCAGTTGCCTCACGCTGGTGGCGAGGGATACCCTGCAACTCTAAACCGTAGGCGACATTTTGTAAGACAGTGCGATGGGGGAGTAGGCCGAAACCCTGGAATACCATACTGATCTTATGGCGTCGGAATTGCTGTAACTGGCGCTGGGATAAGGCGAGAATATCGACACCGTCGATAGTAATTTCTCCTGCGCTCGGCTCGATAAGGCGATTGAGACAGCGAAGTAATGTAGATTTCCCCGAACCCGATAAACCCATTACCACAAAAAGACTGCCCGCCGTCACAGAAAGAGAGATATCCCTAAGCCCCAAATGAGCCCCATATTTTTGCAAGATTTCGTCTTTTTCGGCCCCCTCTTGCACTGCCGCTAAAATTTTTTCGGATGGCGGGCCGAATAACTTACAAAGATTTCTAATCTCTAACATCGCTGAGTGTTTGCTTATACATTATGGAGCAGATTGGCTGCGATGATGGGCGGAGCGTTTTCCATAGGACTGAGTAATACGGTCCATAATAATGGCGAGAAACACAATGGCGAGTCCCGCCGCCGCCCCCCGTCCCACATCGAGACGCTGAATGCCCAATAGCACCTCTTCCCCCAGGCCGCGGGCTCCGATCATAGACGCTACCACCACCATGGACAAGGCCAGCATGGTGGTTTGATTGATGCCCGCCATGATGGTAGGTAGCGCTAGGGGTAAATACACGCCAAATAACTGCTGCCGGGAAGTAGCGCCAAATGCCTGGGAGGCTTCTACAATTTCTTTGTCTACTAAGCGGATGCCTAAGTCCGTCAAACGAATCACCGGAACAATGGCGTAAATCACCGTGGCAAAGATGGCCGGAACTTTACCAAGCCCAAACAACAGTAGCGCCGGAATCAAGTAAACAAAACTGGGCATGGTTTGCATGGCGTCTAGCAGCGGTAACAGCCAAGCTCGAAACCAATTACCACGAGACATAATAATGCCTATGGGAATACCCATGATGACTGAGAGAGAGGTGGCCACCAACATCAATGCCAGAGTTTGCATGGCTTTATCCCACAGTCCCAACACACCAATGGCGATCATCACCAGGGCTAAACCGCACCCCAAACCTGGGTAACGCAGGATACGCCACAGACTGCTCAACAAAGCAACAAACAACGACCACCCAACCGGCAGACTTATTAATCGGGACCAGGCGCTGGGTTGGCGAATAGTCTGCCAACTACGCCGGCCGATAGCTGTGAGTCTGCCAGGAGGTTGGCGGGCATGCCAGCCGATCAATGCGATAGCGATAACCACCGACCACCAGGGCAGGTTCCGCAACAGCTGTTCCAGTTGCACCAATATCAACAATACAGCGTTGGCAATGGATTCAAAGAAGTCGCCATAATTGACCACAACCCAATCGACGCCGAGATTAACCCAGTCAGCCAAGGGAATAGTCAAAGAATCCGGAAACATGGCCTATCTCCATGGGAAAAGTGAAATTTACGTAACTGCTCACCCGTCATTCCGGCAGGGATTGCCGGAATCCAGTTGCCAGGGA
>CAZGON010000012.1:0-32555 GCA_964527085.1 uncultured Candidatus Competibacteraceae bacterium | reverse complement strand
TTCGGCTTCAGGAGGTACCCATTAACCCCAGGCTTATCCAGAACTCACGTTAACCTATCAACAGGGGCTTTTGTACCTAGGTATGGCTGTGGTGGTTTGTTCCTTCGCCGCACTACTAGTGCGTTTCTCGCCTCAAACTATTCGTGAGGAAAACGAGAACTTCGCTCACGCACTGCAGGAACGCACCACCCTGGCAGCCGCCCGTGCTTAACTCGCCGTCAGTCCAAGGAACCACCTTACCCCTCTAATATTTGTAGGTCTCACGCAAATAAGGACTTGGGTAGCTTGTGAAAGAGGTGTCGACGACCCGGAAGGTCGTCGTCAAGCCCACAGGGACGTGTTCACGGCGTCCTCTGGAACGAGCTGCGTAAGTCCTAAATAGGAGAAACACAGCCATGCCAACCACCCCTCGCTTGCTGATTATCGGCAATGGAATGGTAGGTCATAAGTGTCTAGAAACGCTGGTGGCCCGCGGCGCCCACACCCACTATCAAATCGCCACGTTTTGCGAAGAAGCCCAGCTCGCCTATGACCGGGTACACTTGTCCGAGTACTTCAGCGGTCGTTCGGCGGAAGATCTTAGCCTGGTTACGCCGGATTTTTACGAAGATCACGGTATTACCGTCTATCGAGGTGAACGGGTCGAAACCATCGACCGCCAACGCCAGGTGGTAATATCTCAGCAAGGCCGTGAAATACCCTACGATAAACTGGTGTTAGCCACCGGTTCATTTCCGTTTGTGCCCCCTATCCCTGGCCGGGACCGATCCCACTGTCTAATTTACCGCACCCTGGAAGATCTGGAAAAAATCGCTAATACTGCTAAAGATAGCCGGGTCGGCACAGTTATCGGCGGTGGTTTGTTGGGCTTGGAATGCGCTAATGCTTTGAAAGAATTAGGGCTAGAGACCCATGTGGTGGAGTTTGCCTCACGCCTCATGGCGGTGCAGATGGACGATGGTGGCGCGATCATGTTACAGCGTAAAATCGAAAAACTGGGCGTGCAAGTTCACTTGAGCAAAAATACCAGCGACATCGGCCCTGGCAACACCTGTCGCCACCGTCTTAACTTTGCCGACGGTGATACCCTAGAAACCGACCTATTGGTGTTTTCCGCCGGTATCCGTCCTCGGGACGAATTAGCGCAACCCTGTGGCCTCGACATCGGCCCTCGCGGCGGGATAGTCATCGATAATCACTGCCGCACCTCCGATACAAACATCTATGCCATCGGCGAGTGCGCCCTGTGGAACGGTCAGATTTTCGGTCTGGTGGCGCCCGGTTATCAGATGGCTAAGGTGGCGGTGGATCATCTTCTAGAAGACGCAACGTCATCGGCTTTTACTGGCGCCGACATGAGCACCAAACTGAAACTCCTCGGCGTCGACGTGGCCAGCATCGGCGATGGCCACGGTCGCACCCCCGGCAGCCGGGCCTACTGTTTCAGCGACGAAACCCAGGAGATCTATAAGAAAATTGTCGTTTCGGAAAATGGTAAGCATTTATTGGGCGCGGTGCTGGTGGGCGATACCGACGCCTACGGCAATCTGCTGCAATTGGCCCTTAACGGTATTAAATTACCTCCTCACCCCGATACGCTGATTCTGCCCCAGCGGGATGGCAGCGCGTCGCCGGCCCTAGGCGTCGATGTGTTACCCGACAGCGCCCAGATCTGCTCCTGTAACAATGTCTCCAAAGGGGATCTGCATGGAGCTATCGAGGGCGGCGTCATGGCGTTAAGCGATCTTAAAACCTGCACCAAAGCCAGCACCAGCTGCGGTGGCTGCGCCCCTTTGGTGAAGCAAGTGCTCGATGCGGAATTAAAACGCCGCGGCATCGCCGTCAATAACCACCTGTGCGAACACTTTCCCTACTCGCGCCAGGAGCTTTATCACCTGGTGCGGGTGGAAGGCATCCAATCTTTCAAAGCACTACTCGATAGTCATGGTCAAGGTCGCGGCTGTGATATATGCAAACCCGCGGTGGCCTCGATTCTGGCCTCCTGCTGGAACGAGTATGTGTTAAAGAACCAGCATACGGGTCTGCAGGACACCAATGATCGCTTCTTGGGTAATTTACAAAAGGACGGCACCTACTCGGTAGTGCCCCGCATCCCCGGCGGAGAAATCAGCGCCGATAAACTTATCGTGCTGGGGCAGATTGCTAAGAACTACGGTCTTTACACCAAAATTACCGGTGGTCAACGCATCGATATGTTCGGCGCTCGGGTGCATCAGCTACCCGATATTTGGCGGGAACTGGTGGACGCCGGATTCGAGAGCGGTCATGCCTACGCCAAGGCATTACGCACAGTAAAATCCTGTGTAGGCACCAGTTGGTGTCGCTATGGCGTGCAGGATAGTGTGTCTATGGCGATCCGGGTGGAAAACCGCTACCGGGGCTTACGCTCACCCCATAAAATAAAAATGGCGGTGTCCGGCTGTACCCGGGAATGCGCGGAAGCGCAAAGCAAAGACGTAGGCGTGATCGCTACGGAAAAGGGTTGGAATCTGTATGTCTGCGGCAATGGCGGTATGAAGCCGCGCCATGCGGATCTGTTCGCCACCGATTTAGACGACGCAACCCTGATTCGCACCATCGACCGCTTTCTCATGTTTTATATCAAAACCGCCGACCGTCTCCAACGCACCGCCACCTGGTTAAATAATTTAGAGGGCGGACTAGATTATCTGCGCCAGGTGATTATCGACGACACACTGGGAATCGGTGCTGAGCTTGAACAGCAAATGGCCGACGTTATTGACACCTTTCAATGCGAGTGGAAAACCACTCTGGAAGATCCCGAAAAACTCAAACGCTTTAGTCACTTTGTCAACAGCGATGAACCCGACAACCGGGTGGTGTTCGTCCACGAACGGGGTCAGATCCGTCCTGCCAAAGCCGAAGAAAAAGTGATTCGTTTGCGGGAGGTGGGGTAATGCAGGCCATGGATCGTCTCCGTAAAGACAGCGCGGATTGGGTGAATATCTGTCCGCTAGATCAATTGGTGCCCGAGGTGGGTATCTGTGCGTTAGTGGGGAATCGCCATGTGGCGGTGTTTTATCTCCCCGACGAACAGGAGCAAACCCTCTACGCCATCGACAATATCGACCCCTTTAGCAATGCTTCAGTATTATCCCGGGGCATTGTCGGCGACGTCAAAGGGGAGTTAGTAGTAGCCTCACCCATTTACAAACAGCACTTTAGTCTTAAGGACGGTCGCTGTCTGGAGGATGAAACGGTGCGCCTGACGGTGTTTGAAGTACAGGTCACCCAGGGCATAGTGCAAGTATGGGAGGTTCTATGATCAAAATCAAACCTCGTCTGGTGCTGATCGGCAACGGCATGGCCGGGGTGCGCACCTTGGAAGAACTGCTAAAACTCGCCCCGGATCACTATCAGATTACCGTGTTCGGTGCCGAACCCCATGGGTGCTATAATCGAATTTTACTGTCACCTTATTTGGCGGGTGAAGCGGATCTTTCCCAAGTCCTTACCCATGATCGGGATTGGTACCGGGAACGGAATATCACCCTTCATACCGGCAATCCGGTAGTGCGTATTGATCGTGGACGACGCCGAGTCATCGCCGCCGATGGCAGCGAAGCGGGCTATGAACGACTGCTGCTGGCCACTGGTTCTTACCCCATCAAGTTACCTGTGCCGGGTGCGGATCTAGAGGGGGTTATGACTTTTCGGGATCTCGATGATGTTCACCACATGTTGCACCGCGCCCATGGCCAGCAACAGCGGGCAGTTGTCATCGGGGGTGGTCTGCTGGGACTAGAAGCCGCCCATGGTTTACTAAAACGGGGGCTGGATGTCACCGTAGTGCATCGCAGCGATACCCTGATGGAACGCCAGTTGGACACAGTGGCTGCTAACTTTCTCAAACAAAGCTTACAACAGCGGGGTCTGCATTTTCAGCTATCTGCCCAGACAAGCGCCATCCTCGGTTCCCACAAGGTAACCGGTGTGGGTTTTGCCGACGGGTCTGAAATCCCTGCCGATCTGGTGATTATGGCCGCCGGCGTGCGTCCCAATATTGACTTAGCTAAGGCGGCACGACTCCCCTGTGAGCGGGGCGTGCTGGTGAACGATACCCTGCAGACCTTTGATCCACGTATCTATGCCGTCGGCGAATGCGTTCAGCATCGCGGTGCCACCTATGGTCTGGTGGCGCCGTTATGGCGACAGGCGCAAGTGTGCGCCAATCATCTGGCGGAATCGGGGGTCAGCCGCTACCGTAGCTGCGTGATAGCCACCCAGCTTAAGGTCAGCGGCATTGACCTTTTTTCCGCCGGTGATTTGGGCAAACAGCCAGACTGCGAAGTACTGGTGTTTCAGGATCAAGGTCGGTGTGTTTACCGAAAACTGGTGATCCGCGCTAATCGCCTACAGGGTACAGTATTGTTTGGCGATACCCAGGACGGACCCTGGTACTACCAGCTGATGTGCGACGGCGTCGATATTACCCCGCTGCGGGAACAGTTGGTGTTTGGCCGCGCCTATCTACAGGAAGCAGCTTAGAAGCTCTTTCAAAATTAGTTTTTGTAATAGCTTCTTAGGAGACAACCATCGTGCAGCATATATCCCCTGTCCACACCACCTGTCCTTATTGCGGCGTTGGTTGCGGTATCATCGCTCAGCAGACTGGCGACGCCGTCACCGTCAAAGGTGATAGCGCTCACCCCGCCAATGGCGGTCGTCTATGCTCCAAAGGCTCGGCGTTGGGCGAAACCGTGGATCTTCAGGATCGCCTTTTATACCCGGAGATGGGTGGCCAGCGGGTCAGCTGGGAGACCGCGATGGATAGCGTGGCGGACGGGTTTAATCGGGTAATCACCCAGCACGGTCCTCAAGCAGTGGCTTTTTATGTCTCGGGTCAATTGCTGACCGAAGATTACTATGTGGCCAATAAACTGATGAAAGGGTTTATCGGCGCTTCTAACATCGATACCAACTCCCGGCTTTGTATGGCTTCCAGCGTCGTCGGCCACCAGCGCGCCTTTGGCAGCGATACGGTGCCGGGCAACTACGAGGATTTGGAGGAAGCTGATCTCGTGGTGCTGGTGGGAACAAATTTAGCCTGGTGCCATCCAGTGCTCTATCAGCGTTTGGCCCATGCCAAAGGCGCCAATCCCCACTTAAAGGTCATCGTTATCGACCCACGTCGCACCGCCACCTGCGATATTGCCGATCTGCACCTTAACGTTGCCCCCGGCAGCGATACGGTGCTCTTTAATGGGTTATTGGTTTATCTGCATCAACATTACCCTATTGCTTGGGAAACCCTGGAAAACCGCACCACAGGCTACCAGGAAACCCTAGACAGCGCTCGCCAGGTGGCGCCCGATATGGCCACCGTCGCCCATTGTTGCGGTGTTGCTGAGGCGGAACTGCGGGCGTTTTACTGGTCTTTTTGCGCCACCGAAAAAAGCGTTACCGTTTACTCCCAAGGGGTTAACCAGTCTTCCTACGGCAGCGATAAAGTCAACGCCATCATCAACTGTCATCTACTCACCAACCGGGTGGGCAAACCAGGTCAAGGACCATTTTCCGTCACCGGACAACCCAACGCCATGGGCGGTCGCGAAGTGGGGGGGCTCGCCAATCAGCTAGCCGCCCACATGAATTTTACCCCTGAAGATCTAGATCGGGTAGGCCGATTTTGGCATCCACCCTTGTTAGACGATGGACTTACTTCCACCCAGTCAAATAATCGGCCACGCATCACCCAAGGGCCGGGACTCAAAGCTGTGGATCTGTTCGACGCCATTGGCGATGGTACGATCAAAGCGGTTTGGATCATGGCCACTAATCCCTTGGTGAGTCTGCCCAATGCCGATGCCGTAAAAGCCGCGTTGCAACGCTGTGACTTAGTGGTCATCTCCGATGTGGTGGATAACACCGATACTGCTACCCTTGCGCATATTCGCCTACCCGCCCTAGCCTGGGGGGAGAAGGACGGCACGGTGACCAATTCAGAACGTTGCATCTCGCGCCAACGGGGGTTTTTGCCAGCACCCGGCGAAACACGACCGGATTGGTGGATCATCAGTCAAGTCGCCAACCGCATGGGTTACGGCAGCGCCTTCGATTACGCGGGTCCGGCGTCTATTTTCCGTGAACATGCTGCACTGTCGGGGTTTGAGAACCACGCTTCCCGGAGCTTCGATATCAGTGCGCTGGCCACCCTTAGCGACAACGAATATGATGCCCTGGAACCAGTACGCTGGCCCGTACCGCTGGGTCGTCGCAGTGGCACGGCACGGCTGCTGGGTGACGGCCGCTTTTATCATGCCTCGGGTCAGGCTCGCTTTGTGGCCATCGGGGCACGCCGCCCGGCGTATTCGCCTGACTCAAATTACCCTTTGGTGTTGAATACCGGGCGGGTGCGCGACCATTGGCATACCATGACCCGCACCGGCAAATCGCCGCGTCTGGCAGACCATACCCCTGAACCCTATGGCGAAATTCATCCCCAGGATGCCGCAAAACAGGGTATCAGCGATGGTGCTTTGATGGCAATCACCAGCCGCTGGGGAAACGCTATCGTGCGGGTTCAAATCAGCGAGCAGCAACGTCCAGGCTCGGTGTTTGTTGCCATGCATTGGTGTGCCCCCTATGCCCAGCATGGCCGAATCAATACCCTGGTCAATCCAGCGGTGGATCCGTTCTCTGGCCAGCCGGAGTCCAAGCATACTCCAGTACAGGTGACGCCCTATAAACCTACCTGGCACGGTTTTATCCTGACCCGACAGCCTCTGGACAGCGCTGTTCTGGCCACTTGCAGTTATTGGGTGCGGGTGCGAGGACAAGCCTGTTGGCGCTATGAAATGGCTGGAGACACGACGCCTGCTGATTGGCGCGACTGGACTGAGTCTATGATGGGGGAAAAACAAATCTTAGAATGGTTGGAATATCGAGATGCCGCAGTAGGACGCTACCGCTGCGCCGGAGTTGATCGTAGCAAATTACAATTCTGCTTATTTGTCGGCCCCTCTAAGGAGCTGCCACCACGACGCTGGCTCAGCAACCTATTCGCTGACGACCTTGATGATGATCAGCGTCGCAGTTTACTTAGTGGTGGCCCTTCATCTGGCCATAAAGATAGCGGACACACGGTCTGCGCCTGTTTCAGTGTAGGCTTAAACACCTTAGTAGCGGCTATTTCTAAACAGGGTTTAATCACTACCGAAGCTTTAGGCGGCGCTCTCAAGGCAGGCACCAACTGCGGTTCTTGTATTCCTGAGCTGCAAACCATTATTCGACAAGTGAACGCGGCGGGCGCTGCTTAATAAATTTTTGGGAGGCAATATGAATAATTTATCTTTAAATAGGCATCGCAATAACTTACGCGATACCCAACCTCAGGGTGAAGTGTTTCTCATCGGCGCAGGTCCCGGTGACCCAGAATTATTGACTGTGCGAGCGGTAAAGTTATTGCAGACAGCCGACGTGGTGCTCTATGACAACCTGGTTAGTGCGGCTGTTTTGGATTGCGCCCGTCGCGATGCCGAGCGTATCTATGTGGGCAAAACCTGTGGCCAGCATACCCTATCTCAAGACGAGATTAATCAACTGATGATTATGCTAGCGAGATCGGGCAAGCAGGTTTGCCGTCTTAAAGGCGGCGACCCCTTTATGTTTGGCCGCGGTGGGGAGGAATTGGAAGCCTTGAGTGAAGCAGAAATTGCTTATCAGGTAGTACCGGGCATCACCGCAGCGGCCGGTTGTGCTGCCTACTCAGGTATTCCACTCACCCATCGGGATCACGCCCAGGGCGTTACTTTCGTCACCGGCCATCGTCGCGCTGGACATGAATTGGACCTGGACTGGCAGGCGTTGGTGCATGGCAACCAAACGCTGGTGTTTTATATGGGTTTACAGACCTTGCCCCACATCTGCCAAAAGCTGCGCGAGCACGGCATGGCGGGTGACATGCCTGCGGCCATTGTGGAAAACGGCACCCGTCCTGAGCAGCGCGTTATCGAGGGCAGCCTCTCTAATTTACCTGTCCTGGCTCAGACCCATAAAGCGCAAGGACCCTCTCTCATTATCATCGGCAACGTTGTTAGTTTGCGTCAACGCCTGGCCTGGTTTGGCGAGGGTGCAACTGTCGAAACAATTGCCTTATCGCTGGAGGCGGCTTAGTCGTTGTGACGTTGTAAAAGCTCTTGAGCCAAAAGTCGTATACTGATTGCTTCAATATCTTCTGAGATGGGATAGCGATCTTCACCGGCGTGCACCACAAAGGCATGCGCCGGTTTCAAATCAGAACGGGCCTCGTAAAAGCCCCGCTCGACTTTAGCCGATAGAGAACGCTTAATTTCAATCGCCCAAACTGTACCGTCATTATGTTCTAGAATAAGATCAATCTCGGCACCGACCGCAGTGCGGTAAAAAAAAGCCGAGGAGCGCCAAGGCAATACGGAAAGCAGCGTCTCCAAGACAAAGCCTTCCCAACTCATGCCAACCACCGGATGACCGGCCAGCTGCTCCAGCGTCTCTAGACCGAGAAGCGCATGCACAAGGCCGCTGTCTCGTACATAGATCTTCGGGGATTTTACTAACCGCTCGCGAGCAGTACGATTGTCCTCAATTTCAAGCACCAACAACGGCCCCATATCGATATAGGCGATACGTCCAGCGAGCGATTCTCCTGATTGGCGCAGAAGGTCGAGCGAGGCGGAACCGAGAATCAAGAAACGCCCTTTGCCCTTCTGTTTACGACGGCCTTTATCAATGACACCGCGCAAAGTATCAAACAACTCTGGCATACGGTGGATCTCATCTAGGATCACTAGCCGATCTTCAACACTTTCAAAGAACAGGACTGGATTGGCAAGACGATTGCGATCGTCTCGGTCTTCGAGGTCAAGATAGAGCGCATCATAGGTCTGACCGATTTCAAGCGCCAAAGTGGTCTTGCCTACTTGGCGTGGACCAATTAGAGCAACTGCCGCCTGACGTTTAAGGGCATGATCAACTTCAGATATGATTAGTCTAAGTATCATCCTTGCAAATTATCCAGTTCGTGGAAGAATTGCAAGGTTAAACACTCAAATAGCAACGGTTGCCAGGCTGGGCTATGTGTTTGGTCAGCCAGGGCGTCAAGCGAGTGGGTTGGCTGAATCGGTGTTGCAGTTAATGGGGCTTGATCTCAGGGTGCCCGATAACAGCAGCGTATCGCGTCGCTTAGGCGCACTTGAGGTTGGCTTACCTATCAAGGCACACATCGCCGCTGGCTCAATTGAGACAGCAATACCTCGCTCGACCACACATGCACACCAATATTACGCATTTCCTGACACCCCCTCTCATCGAGTCCCGAGACTGCGTCCTTTACCAAACCGATACGAAAGTCCCGTTCGCTGGCCTCGTACAGGGTGGTGCGGGGGCAATTAGGGTAATTGCAACCGATGATAGTCAATGAAGTTACCGCAAGTTTAGCCAGATGCTTTTCAAGGGGGGTTTTATAAAAGGCTCCCCAGCGCGGTTTGTAAATAATCCATTCGTTTTCTGCCACAGGTTGCAAAAGACCTTTAAGCAGCTTATCGGCATCGAGTCGAATAGTGAGAGTAGGTTTGAGGGCATCCACTAACTCAGCGCCATCGCTACCTGGGCAGACCAAAGATGTGCCTGACCTTAATAGATCTCTGCGACACAATTCCGCATTGGAACCATCGGGCAGATAGAGTCGGATCACATGGATGATGGGCAAATTAGCACGGCGATAAGCGTCTGCAATAGTATGTAAAATCGGCAGCAGTTGATAGGTGTCTGCTATTTCGGCTGGAGCGCCGGGCATCACAAAATCATTTTGAACATCGATGGTCAACAACGCCGAGTGGGCAATATCAGGTTGCGTGCAATCAGTCATCAGGAGCGCCAAGTTAGTCTTTGTATTTTATAAAGCTTATCATCATAACAGCACAGCTGAGCACAGCTAACAGAATGCCTATGTCCCACCCTACTATGTGCCATAAAAACCAGACTGATGAGAAAAACCATGTCAGAACAACAAGCAGATAAACGTCAATTAGAAGAAAAAGATTCTCAGACAGAAAAATTGCAGATTATCATGAGCTGGATTGTCATTGTTATTTTAACAATTTTTGGGGTATTTGCTCTCGTCAAGTTATCCTCGGTTCATAAAACCGAAGGAGATTATTGGCAGATTCTGATAAGGGAACAATTCCCAGTTATAGTTGGCATACCTATGGCGGGACTCGGCGCGCTTTTCGTTACTTTAATTTTAAGAATTTCAATCGGAGAATTAGAATTTGAATTAGCTGGACTTAAATTTAAGGGTGGGGCAGCCCCCATTGTTTTTTGGGTAATTTGTTTCTTGAGTATTGTTTTATCCATTCGATTACTTTGGCAAAACTAGGACGTTTTCGCTTCGGCTGTAAACAAGGCAGCCGAGAAAAAAAGTTATGTTTGACGGTGTATTTGTAGCACGCATACAAGTACGTGATCCTGATACCGGCGGATGGGTGACTAAAAGACCTCCCTCCAATTTTTTCCCCGACCATTGGTCAAAACGACAAGTGGAAAAGGAAATTGAAGAAGCTTTTTACAATTCTAAGCCCATTGATAATGAAAGGTGGAAAGGCTTTTCTTACGATACGGGACGCCCGCTTACGTTCATGCTCTAGTGATAACTTTTACGCGAATAAAGGATAAAAAAAGCTACGCTGCTCTACTATTTTTTTCTTGTCACCCACCTTACAGCACTTTGGCGGTATTGGTATTTATGGTTATTGCAGACTTTCATGTAAACTTTAGCGATGGTAAAAGATAAAGGAATTGAACTCCTATTTTGCTAGGTACATGCAATGAACTTCGAAAAATACATTTCAATAACACCTGATATTCGCAGCGGTAAACCATGCATTAAGGGAACTCGTATTACCGTATATGATATTTTGGAATATTTTGCCGGAGGTATGTCGGAAGCTGAGATTCTTGAAGATTTCCCAAGCCTTCATCCTGAGCACATTCGAGCAGCTCTGGTTTTCGCTGCAGCACGCGAACGACGTTTAGCGGCGGGTTGTAGCATGTGAAGTTGTTATTTGATGAAAACCTAAGTCCAAAGCTGGTCGACCATTTAGCAGATGTA
This sequence comes from uncultured Candidatus Competibacteraceae bacterium, assembly GCA_964527085.1. Classification (GTDB taxonomy): domain Bacteria; phylum Pseudomonadota; class Gammaproteobacteria; order Competibacterales; family Competibacteraceae; genus CAYRGG01. Next base: position 21,427 of record CAZGON010000012.1, on the reverse strand, counting down.
TACCCTAATAGCAGCCATATAGAGTTGCTCGGGATGCGGGGATGCACGGATACCAAAATTTGGAACTTGGCCAAACAAGAGGGGTATGTATTGGTATCCAAGGATGATGATTTTCGGCAAAGAAGTTTTATTTATGGAGCACCACCGAAAGTGATTTGGTTGAGTGTCGGAAATGCAGGCACTTCTACTATTCGCCAACTATTTTTTTATTAAACTCAATCGCTTATATTAAAGCATTTGTGGCTGAGCCTGAAGAATCATTGTTGATGTTGGATTTACCACAGCAAAAATGAGGCATCTTGCCTAACTCGTCGGCACTAGAGCCTACCACTCGAAACCGTCCGAGTGACAAATCTCGATCAGACTTGCAGTCTTACACCGAAAAATTGCTAGCGCATCAAGCGCTTTTACGGGACGCCCGCTTACGTTCATGCTCTAGTAGTAACTTTTTACGTAGACGAATAGACGCCGGAGTTACCTCCACCAACTCATCGTCATCGATAAACTCAAGGGCTTGTTCTAAGCTTAAACGGATTGCTGGAGTTAAAATAATATTTTCATCGCTGCCGGCGGCGCGGATATTGGTAAGCTGTTTGGCCTTCAGTGGATTCACCACCAAGTCGTTGTCCCGGGAATGGATACCGACGATCATACCTTCGTACACCTCCTCCCCTGGACCTATAAAAAGCTTGCCCCGCTCCTGCAAATTAAATAACGCATAGGCGAGCGCCTTTCCGGCACCGTTAGCAATGAGTACACCGTTATTACGGTTGGCGATAGCGCCCTTTTTAAAGGGGCCATAATGATCAAACACATGATAGATAAGCCCGGTACCCGAGGTGGCGGTGAGGAACTCGGTTTGAAACCCAATAAGTCCTCGGGCTGGAATCATATAATCAAGCCGCACTCTGCCATTGCCATCCGGTTGCATGGCTTGCAACTCAGCGCGGCGGTTACCCAGCTTTTCCATCACGGCGCCCTGATGCTGTTCTTCCACATCGACAGTCACCTGTTCGTAGGGTTCGCAGGGTTCACCATCGATCTCACGAATAATCACTTCAGGACGAGACACCCCTAATTCATAACCTTCCCGCCGCATGGTTTCGATCAAGATAGACAGATGCAATTCGCCCCGCCCGGAAACTCTAAACCGATCCGGATCGTCAGTATCTTCCACACCAAGGGCCACATTGTGGATCAATTCCCGTTGCAGGCGGTCGCGAATCTGCCGACTGGTCAGGTATTTTCCTTCTCGACCCGCAAAGGGGGAGTTGTTAACTTGAAAAGTCATGCTGACCGTCGGTTCGTCGACGCTTAAGGGGGGCAAAGCCTCGACACAAGTAGGATCGCATAACGTATCAGAGATGCCTAAATTATCCACGCCGGTAAAGGCGATAATATCGCCAGCGCTGGCCTCGGGAAACTCGACTCGCTCAATACCATGAAATCCCAAAATTTGCAGAATGCGACCGTTGCGACGGTTATTATCCCGATCAACAATCACCACCGGGGTATTGGATTTGATATTACCCCGCTGGATACGGCCGATACCAATCACGCCCACATAACTGCTGTAGTCCAGCGAGCTGACCTGAAGCTGAAAAGGGCCTTCTAGATCTACCGCGGGGGGTGACACATGCTTGACGATAGCCTCGAATAGAGGCGTCATATCTCCTTCCCGAGCCTCCTCATCTTGGCTTGCATAACCGTACAGTGCGGATGCATAAAGGACTGGGAAGTCGAGCTGCTCGTCGCTGGCGCCTAAGCGATCAAAAAGGTCAAAGGTCTGGTCCAACACCCAATGGGATCGGCTACCGGGGCGATCAATTTTATTGATCACCACGATGGGCTTAAAACCCATAGCGAAGGCTTTTTGGGTGACGAAGCGCGTCTGCGGCATGGGGCCATCCACGGCATCCACCAACAACAAAACCGAATCTACCATAGACAGCACTCGCTCCACCTCGCCGCCAAAATCAGCGTGTCCAGGGGTATCGACAATATTGATCCGATAATCTTGCCAGCGCAGCGCGGTGTTTTTAGCTAATATGGTGATACCGCGTTCCCGTTCCAGATCGTTGGAATCCATAATCCTTTCTTGGGGCACGGCGCGCCCGCCCAAAGTACCCGATTGCTGCAGGAGCTTGTCCACCAGCGTAGTTTTACCATGGTCCACATGGGCGATAATGGCGATATTGCGAAGGGTTGCAATCACGTAGCAAAATCCATTGGTTAAAAAAGCAGACTGTTGATTATACGGCAATTACGAGACTGTCCCTAGCATTTACCGATGTGTGGGACTTCTTTCCCAAAATTGGCCTTACTTGTACAGGGTTTCAGGGTGGCAATTAAATAAAGAACGTGGTATAAAATTTATTAGCTAATTTCAAGCTTTTTACTCCTTTAGTTATCGGTATTCCGAAAAATTCTCTGGTTTTTATCACAATACCTAAATCATTTTGCAGTTTTTTGAACGTTTTTGTTGAGAATGTAATCTCATAAGTTTTGGGCTTGAAATCAGATCCAGACAACCGGAAGGTCAGCTGACTCGCACGCAGATAGCCGCCTTGGCTCTTATCATCGTTATTACCGTTTTAGACTAATTCCAGTTTAACCATCCATCTTTACGGCGAGGAAACCCACACTATGGTAGTTGAAGAAGGCAAACAAGTTGCGCTTGAATTTTCTATTACCCTGCAAGATGGCACTGTCTATTTAAGTAACACTGATCACGAACCACTTACCTATAAACATGGCCAGAAAGAATTACTGCCCGCCTTGGAAGAAGCGCTCAGCGGACTTCAAGTGGACGATACAAAACAAATCACCTTAACACCGGATGACGCTTTTGGTTCTGTCAACCCTGAAGCTTTTGTCTCAGTACAACCAGACACTATCCCCGAAGAAGCGCGTAAGGTAGATACTATACTGACCACGCAAGATGCCAATGGCAATACCCTTAACGTCCGTGTTCACGACATTCAGGATGAACAGATCATTATTGACTATAACCACCCGCTTGCTGGCAAGACAGTGGTTTTCGACCTGCGAGTCATTGGCATCGCGTAAAAAAAGGCTTGTGCGACGGCAAGGATGCCCATCAACTTATAAATTTGCTATCTTCCTGTTAAGCGCTAGTTCAACCCCCTGTGACAAGCAACCCCCGTCATCAACATTGATTAAGCATATCCAACCGATAACGTGTAGTATGGTTCTTCTCGTAACATTCTGCTTCGTGAAATCGCCCCATCGTGCAGGACCACCTTAACGCCCTACGTTTACGCTTAAACCAGTGCCTCTCCCAAGACCGTGGTCAATTCCGACGGCGCTTGCAAGGTCTTAAGCGACGTCTGGGGGACGGCAAACCCATTGATCTTGGTTTGCAAAAACTCTGCACAGACTTGGAGCACTCGCTGGCGCGTCAGGAACAGCGTCGCGCGGCACTGCCAACGCCCACCTTTGACAACGATTTACCCATCAACCAGCGCCGCCATGAGATCGCTGCTGCGATCAGCGCACATCAGGTCGTGGTGATCTGTGGCGAAACCGGTTCCGGCAAGACGACCCAGCTGCCAAAAATCTGTCTATCGCTGGGTCTGGGCGCTGCAGGATTTATCGGCCACACCCAACCCAGACGCATCGCCGCACGCAGTGTCGCGGCGCGGATTGCCCAAGAACTTAACAACGACGTGGGAGCTACCGTCGGTTACAAGGTGCGCTTTAGTGACCATTTAGGATCGAACAGCGTCGTTAAATTGATGACCGACGGTATTTTACTGGCGGAAACTCAAAGTGATCGCTATCTGGATCAGTATGAGGTCATCATTCTCGACGAAGCCCACGAACGTAGTCTCAACATCGATTTTTTACTGGGTTATTTGCACCAACTGTTGCCAAAACGGCCTGATCTTAAACTGATTATCACCTCGGCCACCATCGACCCAGAGCGGTTCTCGCGGCATTTTGACAATGCCCCCATTGTTGAAGTCTCCGGCCGCACCTATCCCGTCGACATTCGCTACCGCCCTTTGATTGCCGAAGATGAGGATGAACGGGACCAAGATCTGCAACAAGCCATCCTCGATGCGGTAGATGAAGTGGCTGGACTGGGTAGCGGAGATAGCCTAATATTTTTGAGTGGTGAGCGGGAGATTCGGGAAACGGCGGAAAATCTTCGCAAACAACAGCCCCCCGACACGGAAATCCTGCCCCTCTATGGGCGTCTATCGGCAGCGGAGCAAAACCGGGTTTTCCAACCCCATAACCGACGTCGCATTGTATTAGCCACCAATGTAGCTGAAACCTCTCTGACAGTGCCAGGTATTCGCTATGTGATCGATCCGGGCATGGCGCGTATCAGCCGTTACAGCCACCGCAGCAAAATCCAGCGTCTCCCCATCGAACCCATTTCCCAAGCCAGCGCTAACCAGCGGGCGGGACGCTGTGGCCGGGTCAGCGCAGGCGTCTGTATTCGTTTGTACGGGGAACCCGATTTCCAGAACCGTCCCGCCTTTACGGAACCCGAAATACTGCGTACTAATCTGGCCGCTGTGATTCTTCAAATGCGGGTTTTGAAATTGGGGGAGATCGAGCACTTTCCCTTTCTAGATCCACCGGACCCGCGGCTTGTCAGCGACGGTTTTAAATTGCTTTTTGAATTAGGGGCTGTGGATGCTAAACGCCAGGTAACCGCTCTCGGTCAACAGCTGGCGCGGCTTCCCATAGATCCTCAATTGGGGAGGATGATACTGGCCGCCCGCAACGAAGGCTGTCTCGCGGAAACGCTGATTATCGCCAGTGCGCTGGCTATTCAAGACCCCCGGGAACGACCCCTCGAGCAGCAACAGGCGGCCGATGAAAAACACCGTCGCTTCCGGGACGAACGGTCGGATTTTCAAACCCTCGTTAATCTTTGGCATTATTATCATCAAGAAGCCCGTCATTTATCTCAAAGCAAGCTCCGCAAACGTTGTCGGGATGATTTTTTATCCTATGTACGGATGCGCGAATGGCATGACTTGTATCAGGAGCTATTAAACCGAGTTACCGAGATGGACATGCGGCTCAACCAAGAACCGGCTGACTATGCACCACTGCATCGGGCCTTGTTAACCGGTTTACTGGGACACATCGGTATACGTCAAGAAGGTTTGCAATCTTGGTTGGGCGCACGCAACCGCAAATTCTACTTGTTTCCTGGCTCGGGCTTATTCAAAAAAGGCCCAAAATGGGTGATGGCCGCTGAATTAGTGGAAACCAGCAAAGTCTATGCCCGCACCCTGGCGAAAATCGACCCGGCTTGGATTGAGCGATTAGCCGGACATTTGGTCAAGCGCAGCTACTCGGAACCCCATTGGGAAAAACGTCCGGCCCAAGTAGCCGCCACGGAGCGGGTAACCCTTTACGGTTTGCCCATTGTCAGCGGGCGCAAAGTAAACTACGGTCGCATCGATCCGGTGGTGTCGCGAGAGATCTTTATTCAACATGCATTAGTGCAACAGGAATACGACTGTACAGCACCCTTCTTTAAGCATAATCAAGCGCTTATTGAAACCCTGGAAGAGGTGGAAGTAAAAATTCGGCGTCGAGATGTTCTCGTAGACGAAGCAGTCCGCTTTGCTTTTTACAATGAACACATCCCCGCCGGTATTTATAGCGGCGCTTATTTCGAGAAATGGCGTGCCCAGGCCGAGAAAACCAACCCGCAATTGCTTTTTTTTGGCCGCGAAACTCTCCTAGCCCAGGAAAGCGCCCCGGCTACCGAAAACCAATTTCCCGATTATCTATCCGTTAATGGCATGGAGTTACCGTTGACCTATCGCTTCGAACCGGGGGAACCCGACGACGGTGTCACGGTAACTGTACCCCTGGCTGCCTTAAACCAACTCCCCATTTATCAGCTGGAATGGTTGGTGCCAGGCTTGCTGGATCAACGCTTAGCCGCGCTCTTAAAATCCCTTCCCAAATCGCTACGACGGCATTTTGTACCGGTACCCAATTTTGTCGAAGTATTGGTCAATACCTTGATACCCGGTCCTATCCCCTTGACGGAAGCTATCGCCCAACAGCTTCGCAAAACCACTGGGGTAGCCATTCCTGCCGATGCTTGGAAACCCGCAAACGTCCCGGAACATTTGAAAATGCGGCTTCGGGTCATTGACTCGGATGGTAAGGTGGTGGCTGTGGGGCGCGATCTTGATGCTATTAAAGACCGTCTTCAAGATCAGGCGCAAGGGAGTTTTGCCACCTTGCCGCCCCCCACGTTTGAACGGGACAATATACGGAATTGGGATTTTGGGCCGCTACCGGAGGAAGTGGAATTTACCAGTAACGCTATAAACCTAAAAGGTTATCCAGCCTTAGTGGCACAAGAAGATGGAACCGTGGCCCTGCGTTTGCTGGACTCTCCCGAGCGAGCAGCGCTAGCATTGCGTGCCGGTTTGCACCGACTGATCATCCTAAGGCTACGGGATAAGCTGAAATACCTAAAACGGAATTTGCCGGGTTTACAAACCATGGGGCTACACTTTGTCACCTTAGGGAGCCACGATGAACTGCGGGACGATCTCATCAACGCCATCGTGGCACACGCTTTTCTGGGCGATGATCCCTTACCCCGCGATCAAAGCGCCTTTGAGTCTTGTTTTGAACAGGGTAAAAGCCGGTTATTAGCGGTGGCCAATGAACTTTCTGAAGTGGTCGGACAAATATTAGAAACCTATCATCAGGTGCGTAAATTGCTCAACGGAGATATCCCCCTGGGTTGGCAAGAGGCGGTCGCGGATATTCACGAACAATTGGATAGCCTGATCTACAAAGGTTTTATAGCCCGCACACCCTATAGGCAGTTGGCCCAGTTGCCCCGCTATTTAAAAGGTATTGAGGTACGTCTGCAAAAACTTAAACACGCCCCGGATAGAGATCGTCAACGACGCAGCGAAATCGCTCAGTTGTGGGAGAATTATAAACGCCAAGTTATTTTTAATGCCGAACGAGGCGTCTATGATCTTGAGTTAGCAACCTTCCGATGGTTATTGGAAGAATTACGGATTTCTCTGTTCGCCCAGGAACTCAAAACAGCCGTGCCGGTTTCAGTTAAACGTCTGGAAACCCGTTGGGCGAAAATGCAGAATTAAATGCAAAATTATAGGTAAAAACCGCTCTGATTTATGAAAGGCTGGCCACAGTTGAGTTTCCGCCTTTATACTACGGCAACCAAATTATCTTAGTTTATCTAAGGACTTTACTACCATGCACTGGCAAGACGTTTGCGAGAATCCTCAGCTTCAAGATTTACCTTTCAAGATGGAGCTAAACCATTGGGGTCAACTGATCATGAGTCCGGCCAAGAATGTCCATTCAGTTTTACAAGGTCGGATTCAGCGTGAACTTTTCAAGCTGCTAGGTGACCGTGGCGAAATCATTCCCGAATGCGCCATCCAAACTTCGGATAATGTCAAAGTCGCCGATGTTGCGTGGATCTCTCCTGAACGTTACCAGCAAGTTAAACACGAAATCGCCTACTCGATCGCACCGGAGTTGTGCATTGAAGTTATTTCCGCCAGCAATAGCAAACAGGAAATGTTGGAAAAAAAGGAACTCTATTTCAACGTTGGGGCCATTGAAGTTTGGCTGTGTTCTCTAAAAGGAGAAATTAGTGTTTACGACCCTTCCGGCGAGCTGGCTAATTCTCAATTACTCTCTAACTTTCCACGGCGAGTTGAAATATAGGCAATTGTACAACTGTCCCTTCGTGTGATTTATCTGCAGTCCCGGCCAATAGAGCCTATCCTTCATTAAGGAAAGTGACCACTTGAGTTGGAGGCAGAGATGATCACATTAGGTGAGTTTATTGTTCAGCAGCAAGCGGATTTCCCTGAAGCCACCGGAGAGCTCACGCAACTGTTAGGGGCCATTACATTAGCGGCGCAAGTGGTCAACCGGGAGGTTAACAAAGCGGGGTTGGTAGATATTATCGGTGATTTTGGCAGTGAGAACCGTCACGGAGAGCGCCAACAAAAACTGGATGTTTACGCCAACGAAAAGTTCAAAGCCGCCCTCAAGGCGCGGGGAGAAGTCTGCGGCATGGCCTCAGAGGAAGAAGAAAACTATGTAGTGTTCGAAGAGGAACGCAATCGCAGCGCGAAATATGTCGTGCTAACTGACCCCCTGGATGGTTCTTCCAATATCGATGTCAATGTGTCTATCGGCTCCATTTTTTCGATCTATAAACGTCTCTCTCCGCGTGGAGGACCGGTTTCGCTGGCAGATTTTTTACAGCCAGGATACCAGCAGGTTGCCGCCGGGTATGTGATCTACGGTTCGTCCACTATGCTAGTTTATTCCACCGGCGCCGGTGTGCATGGGTTTACCTATGACCCATCCCTGGGGGTGTTTGCCCTGTCCCACAGAAGTGTGATGACTCCCAAGACTGGCAAGATTTACTCGATCAATGAGGGGCATTACCTTAAATTTCCGGAGGGTGTAAAAAAATACATCAGGTATTGTCAGTCGCTGGATGAAGCAGGGCATCGACCCTACACAGCCCGTTATATCGGCTCTTTAGTGTCAGATTTCCACCGTAATTTGCTTAAGGGGGGAATCTACATTTATCCCCCAACCGCTCAACATCCGCAAGGAAAGTTGCGTTTGTTGTATGAGTGCAATCCAATAGCCTTCTTAGCTGAGCAAGCCGGGGGGTCAGCCACTGATGGCTGGCAACGGATTTTGGCCATAGAACCTGCCGAACTGCATCAGCGTACCCCCTTATTGGTGGGTTCTAGCGCCATGGTGGAGGATGCCATGAAATTTATACAGGAGCATTAGATAAAGGGAGGCATGTGGGTTTTGTTGGCGGGACGTTAAAACAGCCAAGATTTTGGCTTGAGGAAGTTGTTCCCCACTGGCTGCGCACGCACATACCTGTTGCTTTCACGACTAACCCTTAATTAGATTCGTGGTCATTTTACTGAGTTCTGTGACGATGACTATTGCCACGGGTGCTAACAGGAAAGTGGCCCCGGAGTGAATCGCAAAAAAAATCAACCCTATCGAAAATAAAATAGCCGTGCTTATGCCGATAACAGTGGTTAATGCGAAGATTTTTGATTCCATGAGTTTTTTCATCTCGTTTTCCTTACTTGTCAATTTTGATCCTAAATAACTCAAGGAATTTTTTGCAAAATCTCTGCCATACGGCGATGGAACAATACTTGTCCATTGCCTCGCAGCCTGCTTATCCAAAACAACTTTTGTCCCTAAACAGCCACTATCATCAACTGCCCAGCAGAGTTAAATAATACTAAAAACCGTCCATAACTACCCAATATCAATATCGCGTCGAGTCAAATAGCGTGCTGATAGGCAAATATAGGCGCAAAAAAAAATGAGACGACACTAGCTTAACAAAGATAATTACTAACTAACCTGTCTTATAAACGCCTATCAGCATAACCAACCAGGCGACAATAAAAGCAGTGCCCCCTATGGGTGTGATGGCGCCCAGCCAGCGCTGACCAGTTAGGGTAAGGGCATATAAACTACCCGAGAAAACAACGATTCCGATCAGCATCAACCAGCCAGACCATCTGAGCCACAGAGATGTGGGTAGGTGTAAGGTCAACAGCCCTAAGGCCAATAAACCCAAGGCGTGATAAAAATGGTATTGAACGGCGGTCTGGTAAATCGTCATCATGTCAGCGGTTAATAGCTTTTTAAGGCATGAGCGCCAAAGGCGCCCAACATCACGGCTAATAAGGCAGCAAACCCACCCAGTAAAAGAAACAATTTAGCGGTAAATGGCATGGCAATACCTAAACTAGTGATACGCTAACTTTTATTTATGGAAGACTGAATATAAATTACAGGAACTTTCTAAAAGGATTCGTACTCTAAAAGGCGGTGAAAAACAAATGACTTGCCGATTTACATTTTTTTGTCATTTGTTTCAGTTATGATTAATTCTAAAATTAATGTGTGCAAAATGCTAAAGTGTTTTAATTAAAAAGCAACTATTAGCTAAATCTAAAAAATTTTATAGCATACGCTGTCAAGTATTTTTTCGTCGTTAAAACCCCTAGCTTTTTACCCTACCTCTCTCAATGGGGAGGAGCCATGATGCGTTTTTCTGATATACCTATTTCTGAAGATTTTCGTAATCCCGCACCCGGTTCCAAGTTTACTTGGAACGGCCATGAGCACCTGGTGCGAACCGGCCAGTATCAGGCTACCGGTCCGCATCCTAAACAGGTTTGGGTTTTTCACGGCAGAGAAATTGTCGAGGCAGAAGAATTATGTGGCCGTAATCCATGGCGATAATTCATTTTATGTAAAGACCATTCAACTTAGTTAATGGCTCATAATTAACGGGTCATTACCCGCTAACCTTGCACTTTGATTTGATCGATAACGTCTTTAATCCCGGAAATATACCAAGAGTCAAACACGGCGAATTTCTTTTCCTGCTGATTTACCACCAAACCGTCCAAGGTAACGACACCTTGTTTCACGCTAACCATCAATTGAGTCGCTGGAACAACTGGATCTTTCTCTAAAATAATGAGCACCGCGTCGCGGATCTCATCATCGGTATCTTGTTCCGCCGGTCTTACTTCAAGATGGTTATTAACGGACTCGCAACCTGTCGTCCACCAGGTCAAAACTTCCGCCAGTCGGCTATGGGATAAGCTAATGACATGACCTGTTAAGGTCACCACAGCCTGTTGCACGGCAACCTTTATTAGTCCCGCTGGCTCTTTTGATATCTGACGTATGGTTTTAAAATCTTCTTTTTCTTTGACTTGCAGGCTACACTCGGTTAACGCTGATTCTTCCAGCAGCGCCTTGATAATTTGTTCCTGCAACTCAGCATCTTCTTTGTGTTCTGTAGGGACAATGCGTAGCTGATCTATCAGGGTTCTTTCTCCAGCCACTTGTCGAGCGGTTAGCAAGGCGGCTTTTTTAGCAACTATGTTTTTTACACGTCCCGCTAACACAATAGATTCTTTATTGATCTCTGTACGAATAGGCCATTCATGCAAATTAATACGGGTATCTCGTTCCAAAGCAGCTGTCAGCTCTTTAAGTAATTTATCATGCGTCTCTTCAACCATGTCGTTCTCCTTTGAATTTAAAAGAACTGCTAAACAAAACGCCACATTTTAAGTGTGTGATTTTTTTTCAAAGCATCATTTTTGCACGCGTGTTTGACTGTTCAGAGAAAGTTACTTTGCTAGTTTTGACTGCTTTGCGCAAGTAGTACCTGCACTTCAGCATCGCTAGTCTGGGCGAAGTCTTTATACCAGCGCCCTACAGCAATATAGGGTTCTGGCGTCGCTAAACAAACCACCTCATCAACTTCCTGACGCAGCAAATTGCAGGTATCAACGGCTGCCGTTGGAATAGCGACGATAAGCTGCTTTGGTTTTTGTGCTTGCAGAGCTCGCACGGCAGCCCGCATGGTGGCCCCGGTGGCAATACCGTCATCCACTACAATAATGGTCTTATCAGCAATTTTTACAGCAGGGCGATCCCCGCGGTAAAGATGTTCGCGGCGTTCTAGCTCCTTTTGTTCTTCAGCAACGGTGGTTGCAATGGTTGCATCGCTGACCCGTAGCATACCCAGGATGTCGTCATTCATAACCCGTAATCCTCCTGACGCAATGGCGCCTATCGCCAGTTCCGGCTGGCCTGGGGCGCCAAGCTTGCGCACAATAAAAACATCTAAAGGCGCATGTAATGCTTTAGCTATTTCAAAAGCAATGGGGACACCACCGCGGGGTAGGGCCAACACGATGCTATTAGGATGGTCGGTATAAGCCGCTAAGGCTTTGGCCAGCTCCTTGCCTGCGTGAGTCCGATCTGTAAACAACGTCATGCTTCCAATACCTCCAATTACAGCGCACGTTTATAGACTGCCACCTATTACTTCATACCGCTAACTACCTAACGTATCCTAAATAATAATCCTGATAACGATAGTGCTTTTCTATTTTGCAGCTACTCTTTTTAATGGTTGCTGTGACGGTTAAGGTTATCCGCCAATAACGCCACCAAAGAACCGCCTGTATGGATTCGCTTGATGGCCTCGGCAAACAGATCCGCAGCCGATAAAACGCTGAGTTTTTTTGCAACCAGCTCTGATTGCAATCTAAACGGTGGAATGGTGTTCGTCACCACGATGCCGGAAAACTCTTCCGCTGCGACCACCTGGTTCGCCTTGGCCACAAACACGCCATGGGATGCAGCCGCGTACACACTGGTAGCTCCTTGCTCGCGACAACGTTTGGCGGCGCCCAACAACGTGCTACCCGTACTAATCAGATCGTCGATAATAATGGCAACTCGGTTCTTGATAGGTCCCGCCAGCCGACCGATAGTGAGTTGATCCTTACTACGGGATTTTTCCATAAAGGCCAAAGGCACATCACCGTCTAGCGCTTGACCCAGTGCTTCGCGAAACTGTTCAGCACGCTTCATGCCACCCACATCCGGGGACACTACCGTGATTTGATCGGTCTCTGCCAGACAAGACATAAAATGTTTTACAAATAAAAATTTTGCTTCTAAGTGATCAGTCTGACAACGGAAGGCATTTTGGAAAGCCGCTAAATCGTGCACATCCAGGGTCACTACGCGGTCGCTGCCTACTGCCTCTAAAAGCTCAGCTATATAACGAGTTGTCACTGGGTCTCGTGGTTGCGTTTTGCGGTCTTGGCGAGCGTAACCCAGATAGGGAATAATAGCGGTAATGCGTTGTGCGGAGGCATCCCTTAAGCAGCCAATGAAAAACAACAAGCGACACAGTTTGTCGTTGATGCTTTCTTGCAAATCTGAGTACAGAGACTGGATAACAAAGACATCCTTTCCTCGTACATTACTCAAGGGTTGCGTTTTGTGTTCACCATCTTCAAAATTCTTTTCTTTATGCTCGCATAAGGAAATTCCCAGCTTCTCCGCCACTTCTTGAGCAAAAGGCTGAGAGGCATTAAGAGCGAACAGCGCTATATTTTCAAAACTCATGATAACAATACCTGCAACAACACACTGGGCCTCTGTTATAGGAGGAATTTCGAGGTAGTATAGTGGCAACAAAGACCAATATTAAAGCAACAAATTTTGGTGCAACTTTTTAGTGTTGATTGCTTAGATCACGCGTGTCAAAAACGGGAGAAGCAAAATGGCTTTTGAAGTTGATCCCATTATCGGTAATTGGTATGAACATTTAGATAAAGGACTGCGGTTTGAAGTAGTCGCCCTGGATGAAGACGAAGGGTTAGTGGAGATTCAATACTTCAATGGAGATGTCGAAGAAATTGAGTTGGAAATGTGGTACGAGCTAGAAATCGAGCCTTCGGAACCTCCAGAGGACTGGACTGGCCCTATGGACGATGCTGATAGCGACGATTTAGATGACATAGACACGGATATGGAGTCAGAAGATTTAGATATATCACAGCAACCATTGCGGTCTAGCCGGGAGAGATGGGAAATAAACGAACTCGAGGAAAAATCTGATTGGAAAAGCACAAACGACTCTGAGGATTGATTCTGATCTAATCTAATGCTTTCTCTCTTCACTGCGGCGGTTATCGGTTTTCTTTTGGGAATTCTTTATTTCTTGGGGCTTTGGTATACCTTGCAAAAGTTACCCCAGAACGGTCATCCTACGCTGATCATCATCACTAGCTTTTTGGTACGGCTAGCTATCCTGCTGGGCGGTCTTTTTTGGGTTACGCAAGGAGATGCACTCCGTTTAGGTGTCGCCCTACTCGGTTTATTAGCGGGAAGGATGTTTATTATGCACCGTTTATATCCCGGTTAGGAGTAACGCTAAGGAGCTTTGGTGGTGGGTTTTACACACCATGGCTATGGCTATCTATAGATAGATAGATAGATAGATAGATAGGTTATAGTTAGTGCATGAAACGGACGCTACTGTAGGAAAGTAGCTGCACATTTTATGGAGGTAGAGTTGCCTAAAGACAAGCCTCGGACGATATCGGCTCGAGTTCTCATAACCGCAGACTTAACTCCAGAATTCAGATTCATATCAGCAAGTGCTGTATCTACTGTCGCTAACGCTGCTTTGTGACAACCCCTATCGGCCAGCACCTGCGCCAAATTATTAAGGGCGATGGTATGGTCTGGTTCAACATTTAGCAGCTTACGGTAAACCGCATTGGCTTCATCGAGTTGTCCGAGAGCATAATAAACATTGCCTGTTCCCAGCATAGCGACGGGATCGGCTGACCATTTTTGTAGCGCTGCCTGATAACCGCGCAACGCAGCTTTAAGTTGTCCCGCGGCTTCCAAGGCAGCGATGCCTTGCAGATAAGTATTGCGGTCGGGCACGGCGGGCATCTCCCCAGGCTGCAACATCACCAATCCCCACTGATCTGCACTCTGCCAGGTTTTGAGAAACTGCCGGGTTTGCATGTTTTTAGTCGCTTCTTTACCGGAACGCAGAATAATCTGGTCTGTTGATGTATCAAATCCAACGACGACGGCATAGTGCCAGACGGGAAAGCTTTTTAGCCCTACGTTTTGCATCACCAGCACCGGCCTACCCCCTTGCAGTTCCCGCAGTAAGGCAGAGAGGGTTGGAGTAATGGGATAGGGCACAACACCGTAACGGCGTGCTGTTGCCACCAATTCTACCTGAAAACTGCCTTTTCTTTCCGGCACGTAGACCTGGCTCACCAAATCTTGTGGCAATACAGTGATATCTGCTGACTGCAAAACAGTCGCTAAAGCCGCCGGACCGCACTGATAAGCTGTTTGGGGAAAAAAGGGCGTTTGCGTCAGTTCTACAGAAGGAAAAGTCATGTCTTCAGAAAAATAGCTAGGTAGCAGCGGGCTGTGACTGGCACAACCCACTCCTAGTAAAGTCCAGACACCCAACAAGAAAATAAATAATCGAGACTTCAAATGCTTACAAACTGGTAAATATATTGGTTACACCCACCAGTTCAAGAATAAGCAATACCACAAATACACCCCCCACCACCGCAAGAACGCTGCCACCTGCCGGTAGCGTTTCCAACTGTTCTGCCACCAATTGAAGTTCTTCGCTGCTCAAGGCAGTGACGCGCGTTTGAGCATCAGCTGGATCTACGCCCCATTGAATGAGCTGTTTACGCACTTCTGATCGCGCCAAAAACTGATCGATTTGGTCGATTTGGTTATTGCGTTGTTGCATTTCAAGGAGTTTTTGCGTTCCTATAATTTCTGCCCTAACTGGTTGAGCGAAAAAGAAAATAGTTATGTTAAGCAAAAACACCAAGATCAGCGTATTGACTATGGATGATTTAAACATGTCCTTACCTTTTTAATTTTCACGTTTAGCTGTAACAAACACATACCTGATTATGGCGGAAGGGTACAAAGGATTAATAACGTTTGTCGACTTTGTTTTCAAAGCACACAATGGTTTGTTTAAATTTGCATCTAACGTTCTTAAGTCACGTATAATGTAAACGCTTAAAAAAAGTTTATGTGATATTTATGGATATACGACGGTTACTGGTTATTTTTTTCATAGGGATTTTGCCTTGCCAACTTTTGGCGAGCAATGTCCATACGTTGTGCGTATCCACCCAGCAAAACCAACCACAAAGCCATCATGATTGCTGCCAAAATGACCAAGCTCAGAGTCACTCTCCACAAAAAACCGTCTGCCCCCATTGCCAAAGTGGTTGTCTGAATATCGCCATAACGCTACCTGCTAGATATTCTTCACCTTTCTTAATGACTTCAAAACAGACTTTTTACGGCTACGTTTTTTCTTTATCATCACCACCCTATTCCGACCTCTTACGCCCTCCTCGACGCTGATGACTCATTAGTCTTCATGAAAAACCCGTCATGAAGAGACATTAGATGTTTTTCTGAACTAAACACTTTATTTGTTGAGTCACTCATTATGTTTTTAAAAAACTATGCTGCCGTGCTTTTTTTTGTAAGCACACTACTGTTACTTACCGGCTGCGATTCCCAAGATTCCACAGCATCTATCACACCCACCGAAAGTGCGCAACAAGCCGCCGATGACTCCGTGCTTGAACACGCTCGCAAACATGCAGACCCTACCTATGTCTGTCCCATGCACCCGCAAATCGTCCGTAATGAACCCGGCAGTTGCCCCATCTGTGGTATGGATTTAGAACTCCAAGAAGTATCAGTCAGTGAAGCAGGAAACAGCGAGTTCGGCCCACCCATTGTCACCATTCGTCCTGAAACTCTGCAAAATATGGGGATGCGTACAGCCCCCGTGGAACGCGACGATTTATCCCGGCGTATCGAAACCGTCGGTAATGTGGCCTATGACGAAGACCGCATCAGTCATGTGCATCCCCGTACTTCAGGCTGGGTCGAAGAGCTATTTGTCCGCGCGGAAGGAGATGTGGTGAAACAGGGGGAACCTTTACTGGCATTCTATTCCCCGGACATCGTCACCGCCCAAGAAGAATATCTGCTAGCCTTGAACGGCATAAACACCAGTCCTACCCCCCGCAGCCGAGATATGTTGCAAGCCGCCCAGCGTCGTTTACGGCTTCTGGATGTGCCTAAATCCGTCATAGATAATCTGGTCAAGTCCCGCCAAGTTCAAGAAACCATACCTATTTTGGCACGCACTACTGGTGTCATCACCAAGCTCGGTATTCGCGAGGGCATGTATATTAAACCGGAAATGGAGCTTTTCGCCATCAGCGATGTCGCGTCGGTGTGGGTTGAGGCTGATGTATTTGAACACCAAATGGAGTGGGTGGAACCGGGCAATCCGGCTGCCATTCAAGTCCCGGCGCTACCTGGGCGAACCTGGGAAGGCAAGGTTGACTATATTTATCCTGAACTAGATCCTAAAACCCAGACCCTACGGGTACGGTTGCGTTTTCCAAATTCTGACGGCGCACTAAAACCCAATATGTACGCCCAAGCGATGATTGCAAGCCGCCCCAAGGAAGATGTTTTAACAATTCCACGAGAGGCTTTGATCGTCAGCGGCGGTGATAAACGAGTAGTGGTCGCCCTGGGCGATGGCCGCTTTCAGCCGAAAACCGTGGTGCCAGGGATGCGCGCCGGGGATCGGTTAGAAATTTTAGAGGGTTTACAAGAGGGTGAAGCCGTGGTGGTCTCCGGGCAATTTCTGGTGGATTCGGAGAGCAATCTACAAGCCAGTTTTCGACGTATGACGGCGCCTCCGGACCCCCCCCAAAACGCCGTGCAAGACTGAGGGATCACTTTATGTTAACTGGTATTATTCAATGGTCTATCCGCAATCGTTTTCTGGTATTGATCGCCACCCTAATGCTGACTGGCTGGGGTTGGGTATCGCTGCAACAAACACCCCTAGACGCCATTCCGGACCTGTCTGATGTACAGGTCATTATCCGAACACCTTACTCCGGGCAATCGCCGCAGGTGGTGGAGGATCAGGTCACTTATCCCATTACGACTACCATGCTAGCGGTCCCTGGCGCCACCGCAGTACGGGGTTATTCGTTCTTTGGGGATTCCTATGTCTATGTGATTTTTGCCGACGGTACCGATCTCTATTGGGCTCGTTCCCGGGTGCTGGAGTATCTCAACCAGGCGGCGGCGCTGCTACCCGATGACGTGCAACCACGGCTTGGGCCCGATGCCTCGGGGGTAGGTTGGATTTATCAATATGCCTTGATCGATCCCACCGGCCAGCGTGATCTGGCGCAACTGCGCTCGTTACAGGATTGGTTTCTTAAATTCGAGCTGCAAACCGTGCCAGGCGTCGCCGAGGTGGCCACCGTCGGCGGTATGGTGCGCCAATATCAGGTCATCGTCGACCCTAACAAACTCCGTTTCTACGGGATTCCGCTGCGTCAGGTCAGTGCGGCTATCCAGGCGGCGAATCAAGAAGCTGGGGGGTCAGTGGTGGAAAAAGCCGAAGCTGAATACATGATTCGTAGCCGCGGTTATGTGCAGTCACTAGCCGACTTGGAAATGGTTCCCCTGGGAGTCACCAATGATCAAGGTACCCCTATCTTGCTGCGGGATGTCGCCCATGTACAACGGGGTCCTGAAATACGCCGCGGCATCGCCGATCTGAATGGCGAGGGTGAAGTGACCGGCGGGATCATTGTTATGCGTCACGGAGAGAATGCCCTGGAGACCATTCGTTTGGTCAAAGAAAAACTTGCGGCGCTGCAAGCTGGGTTACCCGAGGGTGTGGAGATCGTCACCACCTATGACCGTTCCGCCTTGATCCAACGGGCCGTGGATAACCTGAAAGAAAAGCTTCTCGAAGAGTTTCTAGTGGTTGCCCTGGTGTGTGCTCTCTTTTTGTTTCACCTGCGTTCCGCCTTCGTCGCTGTGGTCACCTTGCCCCTAGGGATATTAGCAGCCTTTATCATCATGCGTTATCAGGGCGTTAACGCCAATATTATGTCCCTAGGCGGCATCGCCATCGCCATCGGCGCCATGGTGGATGCAGGCATCGTGATGATTGAAAACGCCCATAAGCATTTAGAGCGTTGGCGACATGCTCACCCCGGTCAGGATCCGGCAGGCCAGGAACACTGGCGGTTGATCGGCGAAGCTGCTAGCGAAGTGGGACCCGCTTTGTTTTTTTCATTGCTGATTATCACCTTAAGCTTTTTACCGGTATTCACCTTGGAAGCCCAGGAAGGCCGTTTATTCGCCCCCTTAGCCTATACCAAAACCTATGCTATGGCGGCCTCCGCAGGGCTGGCGATAACCTTGGTGCCGGTGCTGATGGGATACTTTATCCGTGGCCGTATTCCCGCGGAAGACAAAAATCCTTTCAGCCGAGGGTTGATTTGGCTATACCGCCCAGTCCTCACACGGGTGCTGGCTCGTCCTAAAGCTACCTTAGTCATCGCCCTGTTATTGATGCTTTCCGCAGTGCTTCCCATGGCCGGGGTGGGTGGGCTACTGACGCCGTTAAAATGGCCAGCGGGGTTAGCTCCTGAAGGGATTAAAGCCTCCTGGACGGCCACCGTGCAAGATTGGCAAACGAATTTGACGCAAAGCTGGACCCATGTTTTTAGCGACTATCCTCGCCTAAGCACGTTGGCCACCGGTATCGGCTCTGAGTTTATGCCAGAATTGGAAGAAGGCGATCTCCTCTATATGCCCACCACATTACCGGCCCTGTCGGTAGGTAAGGCGCAAGAGCTATTACAGCAAACCGATCGGTTGATTCGTACCCTGCCTGAAGTAGACACGGTATTCGGCAAAATTGGTCGTGCGGAAACCGCCACCGATCCGGCGCCCTTGACCATGATTGAAACCACCATCCGTCTCAAACCCCAGGATCAATGGCGTCCCGGCATGACCCTGGACAAATTGATAGAAGAGTTGGAGCGCACGGTAAAATTTCCAGGGCTCACCAATGCCTGGGTACAACCCATCAAGACCCGTATCGATATGTTGGCCACCGGTATTAAAACACCGGTGGGTATCAAAATCTCTGGCCCCGATCTTAAGGTCATCGAAGACATTGGCCAAGCGGTGGAACAGGCGGTCATGCAGGTGCCGGGCACGGTGTCGGCTTACTCCGAGCGGGTCGCCGGCGGTCGTTATATCGATGTCACGCCGAACCGGGTGGCTGCTGCCCGGTTTGGTCTCAACATCGCTGATATCAACGCCGTGGTCAGAACCGCTTTGGGCGGCATGAATATCACCGAAACGGTGGAAGGACTGGAACGCTATCCGGTCAACCTACGGTTTCCCCGAGAACTGCGGGATGATTTGGAAAAGCTCCGGGATATACCGATTATCACACCCACCGGCGCCCATGTACCGTTACGCCGGGTCGCTGATATCGATACGGTGGACGGCCCCCCGATGCTGAAAAGCGAAAACGCCCGTATCAACGGCTGGACCTTTGTGGACATCCGTGGCGTCGACTTAGGCAGTTATGTACGCCAAGCCCAACAGCTGGTGCAGCAAGAAGTGGCCTTACCACCTGGCTATTCCATTACCTGGTCTGGGCAGTATGAATATATGTTGCGGGCGCAGGAACGGCTTACCCAGGTGGTGCCGGTCACCCTGGTGATTATCTTTTTGTTGCTGTATCTCACCTTTAATAGCACAGCAGAAGCGGTGATTGTGATGGCGACCCTACCCTTTGCCCTGATCGGAGGCTTTTGGTTGTTGTGGGCATTACATTACAATTTGTCTGTGGCGGTGGCGGTGGGCTTTATCGCCCTGGCTGGGGTAGCGGCCGAGTTTGGCGTGGTGATGCTGGTGTATTTGGATAATGTTCTTAAATCCTGGCGAGCCGAGGGGCGCTTGCAGACTATTGACGAGCTTAAAGACGCCATTATCGAAGGGGCTGTGCTGCGGGTGCGCCCTAAGGCGATGACGGTGGCTACTATCTTTGCAGGGCTACTCCCCATTATGCTAGGTCACGGCACGGGTTCCGAGGTGATGCGGCGTATCGCAGCGCCCATGGTGGGGGGTATGATAACAGCCCCCTTATTGTCGTTGTTTGTGATGCCAGCGGTGTATCTGCTGTGGCAACGGCGGCAACTGCCAAAAGCCCACCAAGCACCCCTACCCGTCCCGACCGTTAGCCCAGATCCGCCGGGAGCATAATATTATGATGCAATGGCTTTTTTTAAACATATCATCGAGCAAGGCTCTTTTTCTGCTTGAGCAGCGTTATTTTGCTTTCTTCAACCCAAACCAAAGCCGTCAGGTAATCAAAGCGCTACTCGTCGGGCTCCTTTGGGTGTCTTTAGCCGCCTGCAGTGCTGGTCAGGAGGAGTTAGAGCGGTTATCTGAAACACGGGCAGCACCCGACTTCACCATTGAGGATATGCAAGGAAACACTCATTCGTTAGCGGACTATCGTGGCAAGGTATTGGTGGTCAATTTTTGGGCCACCTGGTGTCCCCCCTGCGTCAAGGAAATGCCTTCTCTGCAACGGGCTCGGGAGAAATTGCGTAATGAGGACATCGCGGTGTTGGCTATCAATATGGGTGAACAACAACAGGCTATCGAAGATTTCATCCAGAAATATCCCGTAGATTTGCCTATTTTATTAGACAAGGACGTTAACGTGGCAGACGCTTGGTCAGTGAAAGGGTTACCGACCACTTATGTAGTAAATCCGGACGGGGAAATTGTTTATCAAGTGATTGGCGAGCGAGAATGGGACGATCCTGACTTACTAGAGGAAATTCGGGGATTGCAATAGTTTTGGCATCTACCCTTTACCTACATTCTGAGACCCAGGGCTTTCAAGGTGACTTCGTTTTACGCCGAGCCTTTCGCTCGTTCAGGATTCGTGCGACCGAGACATGAGGATGCTGCGGGTCGTATTTCTGCTTGGGCGACGCTTTTTTCGGACCCCGCGGATGCTTACGGTCTTTAGTCGTTCCTGAAAAAAGCCATTTTTAGCCTATGTGCTTTACCGACACCGCCA
>CAZGON010000011.1:7092-34129 GCA_964527085.1 uncultured Candidatus Competibacteraceae bacterium | reverse complement strand
GGACTTCAGTGGGCAGATAATGAGCGAGAAAGCCTTGGGCCACCTCAAGCCGTGACCAGCTGGCCTTAAAAAAACGATCATGGGGCGTGGGAGTGGGATTAGGCATGAGGAGAGTGTAGGTCAAGGGAGGCAGCCCGTCGAGGGTAGGCGGCGGGACTGGGTGGCTCGTTGTCCACCTTGACGATATTTCAACAAAAGACTAGCAAAGTCAGGTGTACTGACTAATCTTTTGCTTTACTTACGGTAAGGCAACAGTAATTGAGTTTATCTATCCACAGGATTAACACCATGACGATAATCAGCATTAACCCGGCAAACGGCGAAACCCTTCATACCTATGACGAAATGACCCGCGATGAGGTAGATCATATTGTTCAACAGACTCAGCAAGCGTTTTTAGGGTGGCGGGAAACATCTTTCAGGGAACGCACTCGCGTTATGCAAGCCGCCGCCAAGATACTGCGTGACCGGCGCGAAGATTATGCCCAGTTGATGGCCATGGAAATGGGTAAACCGTTAGCTGGGGGGCGCTCTGAAATCGATAAATGCGCCTGGGTGTGTGATTATTACGCCGACAAGGCCGAAGATTTTCTTGCGCCCGAGATCATTGAGACCGACGCCAGCCGCAGCCAAGTGGTGTGTCGGCCGATAGGCATTGTACTAGCCGTGATGCCGTGGAATTTTCCGTTTTGGCAGGTGTTCCGGTTTGCCGCCCCGGCCTTGATGGCGGGCAATGGTGGAATATTAAAACATGCCAGCAATGTGTTTGGCAGTGCGCTGGCTATTGAAGACGTTTTTTTCTCAGCGGGTTTTCCGGAACACCTGTTTCGAACCCTGTTGATCGGCGGTGCGCAGGTGGAGCCTGTCATCGAAAACCCATTGGTACAAGCGGTGACGTTAACAGGCAGTACGCCGGCCGGTCAAGCAGTGGCCAGTAAAGCGGGTCAGCAGTTAAAAAAGACCGTGCTAGAACTGGGAGGGAGCGATCCTTATCTTATTTTGGACGATGCGGATGTGGAATTGGCGGCGGAAACCTGTGCAACAAGTCGTCTAACAAATTCTGGGCAAAGTTGTATCGCCGCCAAACGCTTTATCGTACAGCACGCCGTGCGAGAAGACTTTGAGCGTCATTTTGTCGAACATATGAAAGCCAAGCGTATGGGTGATCCGTTAGCCGAAGACACCGACATAGGCCCTCAAGCCCGCCATGACTTGCGGGATCAATTACATCAACAGGTCACTGACAGCATTGCGAAGGGTGCCCGTTGTCTGCTGGGTGGAGCAGTGCCAGAAGGACCAGGCGCTTATTATCCCCCCACAGTATTGACCGATGTGACGCCTGGTATGCCCGCCTATGATGAAGAATTATTTGGTCCCGTAGCGGCCATTATCCCCGTGGCTGATGAACAAGAGGCTATTCAAGTGGCCAACGACACGGTTTTTGGTCTAGGGGCAGCGGTATTTACACAAAATATTGTCCGTGGTGAGGCTATTGCCGCTGATAGCCTGCAGGCCGGCTGTTGTTTTGTGAATGCCTTTGTCAAATCCGACCCTCGGTTGCCCTTTGGCGGTATTAAACAATCCGGGTATGGACGGGAATTAGGGCATTACGGTATCAAGGAGTTTGTAAATATTAAGACTGTGTACGTCAAATGATCATTGCTAAAACCATCCAAAAAAAATGGCGGCGGTGCCGACAACCGTAATGGTTAAACCGATGACTATTAAAAGACCATCATTGGCCGTCAGACCTAACGCAAAACAAGCAATTGCCCAAGCAGGAGCCGCCGCTGCAAAAGGCAGCAATTCTAAAGGGATCATGGTTAACGCTAAAAGAATACACACCACACCGACAATAGTGCTCATGGGGGGTTCTATAAATTGAGTTAAGCGGGAACCGATGACGCTGTCGATGCGTTTTGTAAAGGGTACTACTTTGCTCAAGGCCGATTTGAATTTATCTCGGTTAAAAGAAGCTTTACGAAGCCGTTCGGGAAGCCACGGTTCATCACGACCTATGAG
Source organism: uncultured Candidatus Competibacteraceae bacterium (assembly GCA_964527085.1). Classification (GTDB taxonomy): domain Bacteria; phylum Pseudomonadota; class Gammaproteobacteria; order Competibacterales; family Competibacteraceae; genus CAYRGG01. Next base: position 32,107 of record CAZGON010000011.1, on the reverse strand, counting down.
AAGTTGGCCGCCGATTAAAAAAATGAATAACCCACATAGGGTAGGAATACCGGGAATAGCGCCAAAAGGTAATAAAACCAGTAAGGCAGGTGCTAACAATAAAGGCCCAAAACCCCGTTGTTTAAAAGCAGCGACAATGTCATCTAAGGTAATAACATCGCCACTGGTTTTATCGTTCAATTGTTCTAAAAAGTCAGTTAATTTACTCGGTTTTGTCATAGTTTTTTCCGAATGATTATTATGTTAATAGATACTTGAAGTCTATTTTTTTTGGGTGGAGAGAAAACCGACGACTATATTACATCAGTCTGTCACTAAATTACTTTTGAAAAAATTTCAAGATTTTTGAAATTTTTTCAAAAGTAATGCTTATAGCATGGGATTTAAACAGTCGGTATCAAATAATAGTTTATAGAAATTTTTTTAAAGTAGACACAGTGCATTTAATGCACCAACACTTTAAAACTAAATTTATACTCTGAGCATTGAGCAAAACATTATCGAAAATATCCTAAAAATTGGTACCTCATTTGCTTATATAAAGTAGGGTTTTAGAATAATCGTACTTGGTAAAAAGCGCAGGAGTAACCACTATGTTTTTAGAAATTATCCGCTCAGAGGGTTTAGCACATTTATCTTATGTCTTAGGCGATGGTCGACAGGCTGCGGTCATCGACCCACGCCGCGATTGCCGTGTTTATATGGACATCGCCTACCGCCAGGGTGCTCAGATTACCCATATCTTTGAAACCCATCGTAACGAAGATTATGTCATTGGATCGAGAGACCTAGCCCAGTACACAGGCGCACAAATTTATCATGGTCAAGCTCTGTCATTCGGTTACGGTAACCCGGTCAAAGACAATGATACTTTTGAATTCGGCGATATTTTATTGCGGGTGATCGAGACCCCCGGTCATACCGACGAAAGTATTTCCATCGCGTTAATAGATAAAGGTTTTGGTGACAGTGCAGTCGCTGTCTTCACCGGCGATGCATTATTTATCGGTGACGTGGGTCGTACTGATTTTTATCCTGATCGAGCCCAGGAAGTGGCAGGACTTTTATTCGATAGTATCTTCGATAAATTATTACCGTTAGGTGATCAAACCATTTTATACCCGGCTCACGGGGCAGGTTCTGTGTGTGGTTCCGGTATGGCGTCGCGGGAATTCTCAACCCTGGGTTATGAACGCAAACACAATCCGCGTTTGCAAATGGATCGAGAAACGTTTATTCGCTACAAGGTGGAGGAAAATCATTATAAACCGCCGTATTTTCAGACCATGGAAAAACTCAATCAGGAGGGTGCGGATACTTTGGGAGAACTCCCAAAACCTCCACCGTTGGATGCGGATCAATTTGCCAGCGCTATGGAAGCCGGCATGGTTACTTTAGATGTGCGCAACCCTGAAGCCATTGCGGGGGCGTTGATTCCTGGCAGCTTGGCGATTCCTCTGGAAATGGTGCCTGCCTTTGCCGGTTGGTACTTGCCTTATGATAAAAACATCGGCTTTGTGGTGCATGATGTGGATGAAGTCGATAAAGCAGTGCGGTTCCTAGTGCGAATGGGTTATAACAAATTTACTGGTTATCTAGATGAAGGTTTGCATACCTGGGAGGTGAGTGGCCGGCCCTATGACACGATTCCCGCCATCCATGCTGATATTATAAAAACCCGTATTGAAACCGAGGTCGGTTATACGCTACTGGATGTGCGTTCTGTGGATGAGGTGAAAAGCGGTCGTTTACCAAATTCCACACATATCTATGTGGGTGAAGTGGGCAAACGGATCGGCGAGATTCCCGATGCAAGACCAGTGACTACCTTTTGTGGCAGTGGTCAACGGGCCATTATCGCCGCTTCACTTTTGAAAAAGCACGGTATCGATCAGGTAGAGGTTTGTTTAGGTTCCATGGCTGCCTGTGCCAAACTGGGATGCGAGATTCTTAATTAGAGCGTTTTCGCTTTGACTTCTAGACAATGAATTGCAGAGGCAAGCAAAGAAGGGGGTCAGGTCTTGCATCGTGCATTTTGTCGGCGACAAAATGCACGATGCAAGACCTGACCCCAATAACACTCTCGGTCATAAAACTGCAACAAACATAGCCTACTCTAAACAGGTTTAGCTCACGCTATTCCTATGCAATAAGAAAATACTTATATTTTACAGTTATTTGAGGTTGCCGCTTATGAAATGCATAACCTTTATAAAGGGTTGCATCGTTTTTTTGTGTTTCGCCACTGTCCTCGTTGCCACCAGCGCTAGCGCAGAGGTCCGACTTAATGGCTCAGGGGCGAGTTTTCCATTTCCGATTTACTCCATGTGGTTCAAAGACTTTAGTCAAAACAATGACGACATTCGGGTAGATTATCAGGCTAAGGGAAGCGGCGCAGGTATTCAAGATTTTACCAATCAAGTTGTGGATTTTGCCGGCAGTGATGCGGCCATGAGTGACGAGGAAATTGGGAAGACGGACAACGGCGTCGTCCTGCTGCCCATCACCGCGGGAGAGATTGTTTTAACCTACAATCTCGACGGCGTCGAAGAACTCAAACTGCCCCGGGACGTTTACCCCGACATATTTATGGGCAAGATTACTCAATGGAACGATCCCGCCATCGCTGAAGCCAATCCCGATGCGGAGCTTCCCGATGAACCCATCACCGTGGTGGTGCGCTCCGATTCCTCTGGCACCACCTATGTGTTTACCGGTCACCTGGCCGAGATTGACGAAGAGTTTAAAGAGACGGTTGGTCAAGGTAAATCACCCCAATGGCCGAAGAGCAATAATTTCGTTAAAGCGCCTAAAAACGACGGCGTCACGGCCACCGTTCAGCAGACTCCCGGCGCCATCGGCTACATCGAGTATAGCTATGCCAAATTGACCGGCGCCAAGACGGCTATGCTGGAAAATCAGTCCGGTGAGTTCGTTGCCCCCGGCGCCGAAGCCGGTAGCGCAGCTCTGGCCAGCGCCGAGTTTCCGCAAGGCACTCTGCCGGGATCGGATGTCCCTGATCTGCGGGCCTGGGTCTATGATCCCACGGGTGAGGAGTCTTACCCCATTGCCACCTTCACTTGGCTGATCTTCCCCACCGAGTATCAGGACCAGGAAAAGGCCAAAGCGGCAAAGGATTTGGTTGAATATGCCCTCACTGACGGCCAGCAGCAAGCCGAGGAAATGGGTTATATCCCATTGCCGGAGAATGTGGTGGAGAAGGTGCGCTCTGCATCGCAGATGATTCAATAAAGTCCCCTAAAGCCGGTCTGCGGGGAGTGGCAGTCCCCCGCGGCGCTGACCTGCAGACCGGATAAATCAGCCTTATAAAACTTCTGGAAGATTATGGCTACAAATCCCTTTGCAAAAGCCGATATGGCAACCAGCATAAGCGGGCCACCATCCCAGGGCGAATATCTCAGCGACTCGATCTTTCGCGGCATCGCTTTTGTCTGTGCCCTAATGATCATTGTGCTGATGGCTTACATTATTTGGAAGTTAGGCGGCCAAGCGTTGCCAGCCTTTAAAGAGCAGGGTTTCGGTTTTATCACCGGCACTACCTGGGATGTGAGCCGGACAGAATTTGGCGTACTGCCGGAAATCTGGGGCACCCTCTACAGCTCGTTGCTGGCGTTGCTGCTGGGGGGTATTTTTGGTGTCGCCATCGCAATTTTTCTCACCCAAGAATTTATCAATTTCCGGGTTGCAGCGGTATTTCGCACTATTGTCGAACTGTTGGCGGCTATTCCTTCGGTGGTCTATGGTTTATGGGGTATTTATGTGCTGATACCCCTGCTGCGTCCGGTGGCAGGCTGGCTGCACGAGAACTTGGGTTGGATCCCTCTGTTTCGTACCGACCTCAGTGGTCCTGGTCTAGCGCCAGCGGCGCTGGTGCTGGCCATTATGATTCTGCCCACCGTGGCCGCCATCTCCGTGGACGCATTCCGGCGTATTCCCTACAAAGTCAAAGAGGCCGCTTACGGTATGGGCACCACCCGCTGGGAAGCGATCCTCAAGGTGATGCTGCCAACCGCCTCATCGGGTATTCTCGCCGCCTTAGTGCTGGGATTTGGCCGCGCCCTGGGGGAGACTATGGCGCTAGCCATGCTGATCGGTAACAGTAATCAAATCAATGCATCGCTGTTTGCACCGGCTAATACCTTGGCGGCGCTGCTGGCCTCTAATTTTCCCGAGGCCGGCGCCGTCGAGGTGAAGGCGTTGATGTACGCGGCCATGGTGCTGCTTGCCATCACTCTCCTGGTTAATGTCCTAGGTCTGTGGATACAGCAAGTCACCACCCGTAAGTTTGAGGGCAAGCAATGAGTGACGTAGCGATTATACCCTTGTCCAAGGAGGCAAAAGCGCCCCGGTTGCAACGTCAAATGCTGGAGATACGCGCTCTAAAAAGCGGTTTTCTGACGGTGTTGACTTGGATTATTGCTATTCTAGCCAGCGTGCCGCTGTTTTCGGTGATCTATATGCTGATAATCCGCGGCGGCGCCCGCATCAGCATTGAAACCCTCACAGCCCTGCCACCGGCTGGTTTTGAGATGGGCGGCGGTATTGGCAACGCCATCGTCGGCACCTTTGTGATGGTGGGTATCGCTAGTCTGATCAGTGTGCCTTTTGGGATTTTGGCGGCCATTTATCTGGCCATTCTAGGTCCAGATAGCAAGATTGCTACTTTATCTCGTTTTCTGGCCAAGACCTTAACAGGCTTTCCATCCATATTGGCGGGTGTTTTTATCTATTCTGTGCTGGTCATTCGGTTTGGCTATTCGGCCTTGGCCGGTGGTATTTCTTTATCGGTGTTAATGTTGCCGACGGTGGTGCTGGCCGCCGAGGAGGCCATCAAACAAGTGCCTCAGCGGATGAAAGACGCGGCTTTCGGCATGGGCTGCACCCATAGCCAGGTGATCTGGAAGGTGGTGCTGCCCACCGGACTGCCGGGCATCCTCACCGGGGTGATGCTAGCCATCGCCGGAGCGGCAGGGGAATCGGCGCCATTATTGTTTACGGCGTTATTTAGCAACTATTATATTTCTGGATTGATGGAGCCGACCGCCTCCCTATCGATCCTGATCTTTAATTTCTCAGCCATGCCCTTTGAAAGCCAAGTGGAGCTTGCCTGGGCCGCTTCCCTGGTACTGGTCTTTATCGTCCTAGTCTTTAACATTTTGGCTCGTCTGTTTGGGCAACCGAAGGTCTGAGCAAACCTGGAGGTATCACATGAACGCCATCAGCGAGGCGGTAACGCCTGACTCGGCAGCGTTTACACCCAGCGGAGACGTGGTTATCAACTGCGATATCAGGAAGATTTTTTATGGCGATTTTCTCGCCGTGCGCGACAGCCTGCTGCCCATCGAAAAAAATAAAATTACCGGTTTTATTGGTCCTTCCGGTTGCGGTAAAAGCACCGTACTGCGTAGCCTAAACCGCATGAACGATCTTATTCATATCTTCCGTTTGGAAGGCCAGGTTTCTTACCACGGTCAAGATATTTACGCCAAAAATGTCGATCCGGTCATCGTCCGCCGCTATATCGGTATGGTTTTTCAGCAGCCCAATCCCTTTTCCATGAGCATCTACGATAACGTGGCTTTTGGTCTGCGCCTCAACCGCTACAGAGGCGACACCCGCGAACGGGTCCAAAAGGCCCTGGAACGGGCCGCCCTGTGGAATGAAGTCAAAGACAAGCTTAAAAACAGCGGTCTGTCCCTCTCCGGTGGCCAACAACAAAGGCTCTGTATCGCCCGCGCCATCGCCACCGACCCTGATGTGCTGTTGATGGATGAGCCTTGCTCAGCCCTGGACCCCATTGCTACCCGCCAAGTGGAAGAGCTGATGTTGCAACTCAAGGAAAACTACACCGTGGCCCTGGTGACCCACAATATGCAACAGGCCATGCGGGTGGCTGACACCACCTGTTTCTTTGGTGTGGATATTTCTGAGAGTAAGCGGACCGGCTATCTGGTTGAGATGAACCATACCAAGCAGATCTTTGAAGATCCGCAGGAAAAGCTTACCCAGGAATATGTCTCCGGTCAATTTAGTTGACTTCAATCAAGCGAGAAAGCCCTATGAAATCGCTTTTCCTTTTGAAAATGGCAGCGCTTTTTGTTATTTCCGGCGTGCTGGTTTTTTATGGAAAACCGCCAGCGATTGCGGCTAACGACCAACAGGTGATTCACGGCGCCGGCGCCACCTTTCCAGAACCTCTTTATGTGCGTTGGTTTAAGGAATATGAAGAAACCCATAGGGATATTGAAATCGTCTACGAGGGTGTCGGCAGTGGCGAGGGCATCCAACGTTTTATCGCTGGACAAGTTGACTTCGGCGCCAGCGATGCCGCCATGAACGACAGCGAGATTGCCCAGGTGGCACGGGGCGTACATTTACTACCCGCCACCGCCGGTATGGTGGTGCTAGCCTACAATATCCCTGGCGTGCCGGGTGATCTAAAACTGCCCCGCGACGTTTATGTAGATATTTTTCGTGGTGAGATTTGGCGTTGGGACGATCCCCGGATTGTGGCGGCTAACCCGCAGCTTGACTTACCGCCCAAGCTGATCCAGGTGGTCGGGCGTCGGGATAGCAGTGGCACCACCTATGCCTTTACCAATCACTTGGCTGCTGTCGACAAGGCATGGCGTACCGGTCCAGGTGTCGGCAAGGTTATCGATTGGCCAGGCGGGGCCATGACGGGCAGCGGGAATGAAGGAGTTGCCCAAAAGATCAAAATCAGCCAGGGGGCCATCGGTTATGTGGAGTACAATTTTGCCAAGCGCCTAGGTTTGCCTATGGCGATACTGCAGAACAAAGCCGGTGAATACACGCCGCCGTCTGCCCAAAGCGGCCAAGCGGCCCTAGCAGAGGATGCACAAGAGGCAGTGGACGACCTGCGCATCTTTAACACCGATCCAGAGGCCAGCGATGCTTATCCCATCGTCAGCTATTCTTGGTTGTTGCTTTACGACCGCTATGATAATAGCCAGACAGCAAGCGCCCTCCAGGACATCATAAAGTGGGGGCTGACCGACGGACAAGCCGTGGCGGAAGAGATGGGGTACATTCCATTACCCGATACCATCGCGCTGCGGGCAACCCAAGTGCTCAACCGAATAAATAACTACTAAACTCCCTCATAGCCACGGATGGCGACTCGACCTACCCAACACGCTATTGATCCATCCTGAGGGGCGATCAACCATGCGTGAACAGCTTTTAACCTACCGACGGCTTAATCTTCATGCCATTGAGGCTGATCTAATCAAAGTCCAGCGAAATTTTTCCCGATTAAACACCAAACTGGATGCTGAACGGGGCTTCTTTCACGATAAAACGCTTATCAATATGGTGGCCGGCTATGCCTATGTGGATGCCGCTATTGCCGCTCACATCAACCTGTTTGCTAGGGGTCACTCCAAAGATATCCTTGAGCTTAACAATATCGTGCTATACGGTACTGATCCCCAGCGGCGATTGCGTTATCGCACATCCCTGACCTTTAATGAAAAGCACTTCTACCAGCAAGGCGGCATCGGTGAGCTGATGGAAGCTTATCAAAGTTACCGTCACGAATCGATCTGGAAACAGGCTGCCCTGGTCTACTTGCACATGGTTAGCCAACCACAGTTGTTTGTGGAAGGCAACCACCGCACCGGCGCTCTATTAATGAGCTACCTGTTGGTGCGCAAAGGCAAACCCCCTTTTGTATTGACCGTCGATAATGCCAAAAGCTACTTTAATCCTTCCACTTCCATCGGAAAATCCAAAAGACACAGTATCGCCATGTTTTTCCGGATGCAGAAACTAGCGAATCACTTCGCCCGTCTTTTAAGAGAGCACGCTAATCTTGATTATCTATCCTAGTCGTATCGCACTAACACAAACAGGACTTGGGTAGCTCGTAAAAGAGGTGTCGACGGCCCGGACGGCCGTCGTCAAGCCCACAGGGACGTGTTTACGGCGTCCTCTGGAACGAGCTACGTAAGTCCTGACAAATATATTTTGAAGCCGAGTATAAGGGAGCGTATTTGCCATGACACCGCTGGAAAAAGTTGAATTACTTTACGATGAATTAGTTGCCCATTATGGAGCGGGGGAGGATCGGGAGATTCGCGCAGCTTCTAAATTACTGCTGGTTGCCCTCGACAAGTTTCGTGAACACGGCGGCAATGGCTGGACGGCCTTGCTGGACGAATACATCGTGATGGTTAAGGAGAATCCCGATAAGTTTGCAAAAACTATAAAAACCCAGCGTGGCAACAATGGGAAATCGTTTTTTGCTTAATAAGTTTTTATCCCTTTTTTTAGAGCTTTTTATAGTGTCCAAAATGTTTATTATAGATAAAATAGACATTTTGGAGATAAGCAATGCGTCATGTATCGGCTAGTGAAGCTAAACAGACCTTATCGGCAATTCTAGATGCCGCGCAGCGGGAACCAGTAGTGATTCAAAAAAGCCAGCGGGACGTTGCTGTCCTATTATCCATGCGCGACTATGAACGTTTAACCGCTTTTAACATAGCTGATTTTCAAGAATATTGCGACCAGATCAGTCAACGAGCCCTAAAACGCGGCCTCACCGAAGACAAGCTGGACAAATTGCTTCACGATGAAGCATGACACCACGCTATGTGTTAGACACCAACATATTAGTCAGCCGCGATCAACAGCCTTTATGGAGAGGCCGGAAGGCTATTATAATAAGCCGCTAAATTAGCGATATCCTCATCACTCAACCCCTGGGCCATGGCGGTCATCAGCGGGTGTTTCCGATCACCGTCACGAAATGCTTTTAATTGTAAAGCCAAATAAGACTCTTTTTGACCAGCCAAGTCTGGCCATACTGGGTTGCTGCTAATGCCGTTGGAGCCATGGCAGGGTACGCAGGTATTAGAGCGGGCTTTACCCGCCTGAATATCAGCGGCTTGCGCCATAAAGCTAAACCCCAAGCTGATCACTAAAATAATGGTTTTTTTCATAATAGGTACTCTAGGTAGCAAATATTAACGGGTTAAGCGAGCGTATAGCAGGGGGAGCCGTCGGGGCAGATCAGCCGGTCGACGAATCACCCCATAGGCGCCGCTACCAAATAGATAGGGCATGTAGTCGCTGGCCTGCTCATCGATGGTGACACAAAAGGTTTCCAAACCTAAACGGCGGGCTTCAATGATGGCCATACGGGTGTCTTCGATGCCGTACCGGCCTTCATATTGGTCCATATCGTTGGGTTTGCCATCGCTCAACAGAATCATCAACCGCTGAGTGGCGTTTTGTTGGCTCAATAACCGGCTAGCATAGCGGATAGCGGCCCCCATGCGAGTGTAATAACCGGGCCGAATAGCCTGGATACGGCCCCGGACGGTGGCGGTATAGGGTTCGCTAAAGGTCTTCAGGGTATGAAAGCGGATGGGATCGCGACGCCGGGAAGAAAAACCATACAGGGCAAAGTCATCGCCAGTGGCGGATAGGGCTTCGGAAAATAAAAATAAACTATCGCGAATCACATCGATGACTTTGCCGCTGTCAGCGATCCAGGCATCGGTGGAAAGGGATAAATCCGCCAGCAGTAGACAGGCAAGACTACGATTGTTTTTACGAAAATCCCGATACAAATTGCTAGACCCCACCACATGTCCCCGCTGTCTATCAATGGTGTGTTGCAACCAGGCGTCCAGGTCGATTTCGCAGCCATCCGGTTCGCCCCGTCGCCAAGTGGCTAGGGGCAGCAGGGATTGAAACTGACGGCGTAATTGGCGCGCCATGCGAACTAAATTAGCAGGTAACTCACAGGGGGGTGCTGTGTCCGCGATCAGGGGTTGCAGACGGCAATGGTCGGCCCGTAATGTTTGTTTACGATAATCCCACTCGGGCAATTTAATGCCTGCACCCAACGGCCTATCATCGTTTTCCGCGGCCGGTAAATCCAGGTCGAAGCGCAGCCGACTGGCGGGTGGCGTACCCCGTGAGATGCTGATCACATCGAGATCGTCAGCAGCTTGTTTAGCGCGGGGATCGCGACTATCGTCGGTGGTGCGGTCTATTTTTAGATATTCACACCAGCTAAATAGGCTTTCCAACCGAAAGGCCAATAAGCCGCTCTTGCCGTCAGGGTCGTCTACCCGTTCCGCCCGGCGTCGTTGAGATGAACCTGCTTGAGAGTCCGCGGCGGGCGTCGGTTCACTCTCTTCCCGTTCTGGGGCTGCTGCATTTTGCGCCGTAGGGGGTAGGGGATAAAGCCACAGGTAAACCGGTTGTGGGGGTCGTGGCGCTGCGGGCAGTTTGGCGACACTACCGGGCGTTTCCAGGGCGGCGCGGATAGCCCCTTCAGCGACGGCTTCCAGGGCAGGCAGGCTAGTAGGTTCAGGGCGCAGCCTTAGATGCGCGGCGACTAATCGCTGGTAACGAGATATAATGCCGGGAAAGCGATTTAATACGTCCAGCGTGCGCTGCTGGTTGGCTGTAAACCAGTCTGTTTCGGTGATGGGCGTAGTGGCTAGCGCAGCCAGCCAAAGATAGAGTTCCCGGTTTAAGTTGGCGTCAGGAAACAGCGCAATACTCTCTGGTAGTCGAAGGGTTTCTCCATCGCGCCAGGCGAGGGTTGCTTTACGGTGACTCCCAGCGATACGCTGTAACCAGGTGCGCCGAGCGCCATGCGCAACAGCGGCAGCGCTTTCTACCCGTAACCCGCCTTCGCCCCCTAGCGCCCGAAATAATATTCCGACGCTTCGCGCTACTTCGCTTAAAGTCACTGCCGCCTGGGGATGATGGGTTGCGGCGGTCCGGGTAATCAAACGATGCCATAGCTGGCCGACATGTTCTTCCATAGAGGCAGGCCCTAGTTTAAAGGGCCATCGTCAGCAAGCTGTTGTTTGCTGACCTGAAGCTGCCAATAGTTGTCGTCGGAAAAGCGTAGCGGCGCCGAGGCGTCCCAAGCCTTGAGGGTCATGGCGTGTAAGGGAATCCAAGCTTCTTGTGCGCCAATACCCAGAAAACCACCAAAGGACACAACCGCATAAACTTCTCCGCTGGTTTGCCAGTCCATCGCTACCGCCTGAATGTCGCCCACTGTGTCGCCCTCGCTGTCGATAATGTCCATCTCTATCAAATCAGTCACTTTTTGCAAGCTACCGGTGCTTTGAGAGTGCATATAAGCGGCGGTGGCTTTATCCACCGGGGAGCCTTGTTTGTCGTCTGGGGCTACTTGTTCCCAGTAAGCCATCTGACCATATTGGCGGTGTAATTGTTCGCTCCAAGCTCGATCAGCCAGATTAGGCCAGTCATATTTATCAAAGCCTTGGGTCTGTTCGATGGTTTTTTTATCCACATCCAACAGCAGGATTTCTTCTTGGGGTACCCATTGTAGGGCCTTGGCGGGCACGGCAAACTGTTTATCTTCGATATCTAAAACGCCACCGAAATAACCCCCATAGGACAGGATACCGTAAGCAACTCGTCCCACCTGCCAGTCGATGGCCAAATCCTCTAGGTTGCCTAACTGATCCCCCTGGGCATTGTGGATCACCTTGCCCAGCAAATGATCGGCTTTGATAAGATCCTGTGACTCTGCGTTAGGTGCAGCGGCTGCGTCCTTTGCCGTGGCTACGGTAATTGTGAATGCCGTCAACAAGAACAACAGATATAGGCCACGAGTTTGTTTCATGACGATGGACTCCGTAACACAGAAGCAGCACGCCCTAGCAGGGGAAATTGGAAAGGTTTAGCGGCCATGGCTTTAGACAGTCCAAACACCCCCAACAGCACTAGGGTTGAATGACAGACAACTAAATAGATAAGGGCGATGACCCACGTCATGCTCACCTGGTAGCCCCCGAATAAAATAATGAGGGAAAGGCCACCGATCAGCAGACCGCCAGCCCAGACGCTAGCCACCAGGGTTTGTTCCAAATGACCGCGAGCCAGCGGCGGCGCATTGGCATACTGGCCCTTATAAAGCCACAGCAACGCCAGAAAACCGATCCCTGGCAGCAGCAAAAGATTGACCAGATAAAGAGATTCCGCCAGCACCGCGAGATTCTTGTTATCAATGGATTGTTTGTTAAGTTCCCAGACTGACATAAACCACCTCCTGTAGCGCCTTTAGGGTTTCTTCGTCATCGCTTAACGGTTCTAGCAGCGCTGCCTGACAAGCCGTTTTAGGATCTAGACCCGCCTGGATCAGGGTGGCTGTATAAACCAGCAAGCGGGTAGAGGCTGCCTCTTCCAGGTCATAGTCCTTTAAGGCCCGGAGGGCATTGGCTAAAGTGACCAGGCGTTGCGCCAAGGCGGCATCGATCCCAGTCTCGTGGCTTAAAATGGCTTCTTCTCGCGCCGCCTCGGGATGACTCAGACGAATGGCGATAAAACGCTGGCGGGTGCTGGGTTTCATGCCTTTGAGCAGATTTTGATAACCGGGGTTGTACGACACCACCAACATAAACTCCGGCGGGGCTTTGAGGGTTTCGCCGGTGCGCTCGATGGGTAATAGGCGACGGTCGTCGGACAAAGGATGCAGCACCACCGTAGTATCCTTACGGGCCTCCACCACTTCGTCTAGATAACAGATGGCCCCTTCCCGCACCGCTCGGGTGAGCGGACCGTCGCACCAATAGGTGCCACTATCGCCAATCAAATGACGACCTATTAGATCGGCGGCGCTAAGATCATCATGGCAGGCTACGGTATATAAAGGACGACCGAGCCGCGCCGCCATATGGGTCACAAAGCGGGTTTTGCCACAACCGGTCGGGCCTTTAATCAGCACCGGCAAACGGTGCTGCCAAGCCCGTTCAAATAGGTCCACTTCATTGCCCTGGGAACTATAAAAAGGCAATTCAGGTGATGGGTGTAGGGATAGTGGTCGATTCATGAGGCAGGCTGCTCGGTAATGTTAGCAGGTTTAGCCGTTATCGGTTCATCAGTCGCTCGTTGGCTGACCGTGGTCCGTTCGGGATCTTTATTACCCACAAAAAGACTGGTCAGGTAAACCACGACCCCGATAAAAAACACCAGTCCAGCCAAAAGCCGTGCCCAATAGAACACAGCAATTTGCTCTTGCACCTGGATAAAGGGCTGCGGATCGGTCCCAATACGCTGCATCCAAATCTGTAGCACACCGGCGGCAGTCATAAACAGGGTCATAAATACCATGGATACGCTAAGCAACCAAAAAGACCACATTTCTATCACTTGCGAACGGTTGCTACCGGCCACTTTACGACCTCGCAGCAAAGGCATGGCATAGGAAATAATGGTCAGCACGATCAAAGCATAAGCGCCAAAAAAAGCCAGATGACCATGGGCCGCGGTAATCTGGGTGCCATGGGTGTAATAGTTGATGGGTGACAGGGTGTGCATAAAACCCCATACGCCAGCGCCTAAAAACGACATAACCGCCGCGCCTAAAGCCCATAGGGTGGCCGCTTTGTTGGGATGTTCACGGCGGCGCTGATTCACCATATTAAAAGCAAAGATGGTCATCAGGAAAAAGGGGATGGGTTCTAGGGCGGAAAAGAATGATCCCCACCATTGCCAGTAGTTTGGTGTGCCAATCCAAAAGTAATGATGACCGGTGCCGATAATGCCAGTGATCAAAGCAGCGGCGATAATCACATAGAGCCATTTTTCAATGACCTCTCGGTCGACGCCGGTGACCTTTATCAATACAAAGGCCAGGATAGCCGCCATGATCAATTCCCAGACGCCTTCCACCCAAAGGTGGATCACCCACCACCAATAATATTTATCCAACACCAAATTATGGGGATTATAAAAGGCGAATAACCAAAGTCCGGCCAATCCCACTAAACCCGTCAGTAGCACCAGACTGACTACGGTTTTCCGACCCCGCAACACGGTAATCCCAATATTGACGAGAAAACCCAGCGCCACCACCACAATGCCCAACTTGGTCAAAGTGGGTTGTTCTAAAAACTCGCGTCCCATGGTGGGGAAAAAATCATTGCCGGTGATTTTGGCCAGGGTGGCATAGGGTACCGTCAGATAACCGAGCACCGTGAGCAGGGCGGCGGCTAAAAAAATCCAAAATAACCACATGGCCAATTTAGGGCTAAATAACTCGGTTTCAGATTCTTCCGGCACCAAATAATAGGCCGCGCCCATAAACCCAAACAGTACCCAAATGACCAGCACATTGGTATGCACCATGCGGGCCACGTTAAAGGGTATGGCGGGAAATAAAAAATCCCCGATCACATATTGCAGACCCATGATTAAGCCAAACAGAACCTGCACGACGAACAAGGAGATGGCGGCGATAAAGTAAGGTTTAGCAACGGCTTGAGAGGCATAGGGCATAGGGGTAATCTCCTGGGTTAGGACCTACAGGGGTCGTTCCAGAAGACGCCGTGAACACTTCCCTGTGGGCTTGACGACGGCCATCCAGGCCGCCGACACTTCTTGCACGAACCGCATAAGTCCTACTTTTTTTGAGCAGATGGGATTTAGCCTTCGATATTGGGCGGCCAATCGGCGGTATAGAGTTCATTGGTCCATTTCAGGAAGGCGATGAGATCGTCGATCTCGGCGTCGGTGAGATGAAAGTTAGGCATCTGGCGACGGCCCGGCGCTTCTGTAGGTTGGATCTTTATCCAGGTTTTGATAAATTCGGGACCCCGTCTTTCATAAACGTTACCCAGTTCCGGTGCGAAATAGGCCCCTTCACCCAGTAGAGTGTGGCAGCCGACGCAGTTGTTGACCTCCCAAAGGCGTTTGCCGCGGATGACCTCTTCGGTCAGGTTTTGGGTATTGCCAAGCTCCGGTAAAGCGCGGGTGGTGTCATAGGTCAGGGCAAGAAACAGAAAGATAAAAAACAGACTTCCCCCAAAATAGATATTCCGCGCCATGGCTTTAGTAAAGATGTCGTGCATAGTGGTACCTTTAGCCCGAATGGATAGAGGGGTTCAGTTTTTTTGGCAGAGTTATACTCTATTATATAAGGTTATTATAATAATGAAATAAAGATCGTCTTATCTTTAATTGAGGCTAAATTATGCTTTTCAGCAAAGCCTGTCAATATGCAATTCGCGCGATGACATATTTAGCAAAGCAGGAATTTAATCGAATCTGCTCAATCCAAGAAATCAGTCGAGAAACGGCGGTGCCGGCTCCTTTTTTAAGCAAAATTGTCAGTACCCTTTCTCGTAGCCGACTTATCGAAGCCCGGCGCGGTCCTCGTGGAGGCGCTATGCTCAGTAGGCCACCTGATCAGATAACGGTAGGGGACATCCTTGAAGCCATCGATGGCCCCCTTGACATGCAACGTTGCGTACTCGGTTTACCTGAGTGTACCGATCAGAATCCTTGCCCTTTACATATTGAGTGGAAAAACCTTGAGGCGCACATGCGCCGGGAGTTACATACCTTGACCCTTATTGATCTAGTTCAATCTACGGAGGGAAATATAAAAGAAGAAAAGCTATATCGTTAACTCTGTCAGTTGTAATTATGTGTGGACGATGAGCAGCATACGAGTCAGTTCAATAAAACTGTGGGACGTAAAGCCTGCCGTAATTTGCGAGATATTCCTTGCAAAGAGCGTTTCAAGATCCGCATTTTTAATATTGCCTGTGGATACTAGAAGTAACTTGAAAGGCACACGCTGAATTGTAAATGTATTTACAAAGTCCGCATCTTTCGTCACGACAATAGCTTGGTCACGGACAGAAATATCACATGGCTCGGTGTCAGGTGTGCTGTTACCTTGAGGTAAATCGAGCGTATGTACGGCTTTATGTCCAAGATTCTGTAAATAAAATGCTAGACGACGTGGAAGATGCGCATCAATGAGAAATGTCATGCGTCTATACTGTGAGCTGCATCCGCTTTACCTGGCTGAGACGGGTGGCAAATAGCAGTACTGCTAAAAGATCCGCCCGTTCCAAATCTTCATAGTCAGCAAGCACCTCTTCAATTGTCATTCCAGCACTCAATAACTCAAGCAGCGTCTCAACAGGATAACGTAGACCACGGATACAGGGTTTTCCATGGCAAATGTTCGGATCTATAGTGATACGCTGTATGAGTGTATCGGCATCGGATAGTTGTTGCGTATTCATACGGTTCGTTTCTCATTAGCTGCCAGCTAGAATAGCTTGTTGTGTTTAAAACGTATCACCTGCAATGAATTCTCCATCTAGCTTAATTTGTAGTTTGACCGTTACTACCGCACTCGCGAAAACTTCCACGAGCCGCTCCTTTCCATCCACCAATACTTAGTTACTCATCAATGGTTTATCTTTGCTGAGGGCAAATAGTTTGTTATTAGTGGCCACAACTCGTCCATTATGAAATAGCTTAGCGCCATTGAGCCACGTATTTTCCACGACGAACTCGCTATCTTGGTATTTGCCAATTACAGTTTTTTTTGGCATGCACCTTCCCGATATAAAGATTTAACGTAACTGCTCACCCGTCATTCCGGCAGGGATTGCCGGAATCCAGTTGCCATGGATGGTGGCAGGTGGTTGTCTACCGGTGGTTGTCTACCGGTGCTTGCCGTCCATGGCGCTAGATTCTCGCCAGTCCATGGCGAGAATGACGGAAGGGTGAGTAGTTACAGTAGTTACGATTTAACTATGTTAATAACACTGCTCTAGGAAGCTGATTTAAAAATGAACCGCTAAAATCTAGAGATGATCATAAGCCGCAAGGGTCAGAAATTCCGTAAACTTATCAGTTATGGTCAGGTTTTCGAGAATCTCCGCTGCCAATTCAAACTTGCCTGCTTGGTACCGATCACTGCCAACCTCGGTGCGGATTTTCTGCAATTCTTCGCCAAACATCTGTTTAACAGAGTCTGCTGTAATGGTGCTGCCATCCTCTAACACAGCCTTTTCCTGGTGAACCCATTGCCACAATTGAGCGCGAGCGATTTCCGCTGTGGCGGCATCCTCCATGAGGTTGTAAAGAGGTACGCAGCCTTGGCCACGTAACCAAGATTCCAAATACTGCACGGCAACGCTGATGTTATTGCGTAATCCTGCCTCGGTAATGGTCCCCCGGGGCACCTGCAGCAGATCAGCGGCGCTGACCTGGACGTCTTCGCGCAACTTAGCCAACTGATTGGGACCCTGCTGCGGAGTGTCTGCAAACACATCATGAACACCAGGGACTAGGTTGGTGCGTTCCTCGTCAAGTTTGCGGGGTATTCCCATATGGTGATCAAACATTTCCCGAGCCACGGCCACTAAATCAGGGTGCGCCACCCAAGTCCCGTCGTGGCCATCGCTGGCTTCCCGCTCTTTATCGGCGCGTACTTTATCAAGGGCAGCCTGGTTAGCCTCGGGATCATCTTTAATAGGAATCTGCGCGGCCATACCACCCATGGCGTAAGCGCCCCGCCGGTGACAGGTTTTGATCAACAACTGGGAATAAGCTCGCAAAAAATGTGACGTCATGGTGACTTGATTGCGGTCCGGTAACACAAAGTTAGAGTCGTTGCGGAATTTTTTGATAAAACTGAATATGTAGTCCCAGCGGCCACAGTTAAGACCGGCGATGTGCTCGCGCAGCTCGTAAATTATTTCGTCCATTTCAAAAGCGGCGGTGATGGTTTCAATCAGCACAGTCGCCTTAATTTTACCCCGTGGCAATAACAATGTGTCTTGAACATAGCTAAACACCATGTTCCAAAGCCGAGCCTCCAGATGATTTTCTAACTTGGGCAGGTAAACGTAGGCACCGGTACCCTCGCCGATAAAGTTTTTAACGTTATGAAAAAAATACAGCCCAAAATCGAACAGCGACCCCGCCATAGGTCGACCGTCAATCAACACATGCTTCTCCGGTAAATGCCAGCCCCGGGGCCGCACCATCAGCGTCGCCACTTGGTCATTCAACAGGTATTTTTTGCCTTCTGGGGAGGTATAAGTGATAGTGCCATCCAAAGCGTCGCGGACATTGAGTTGACCATCTAACAGGTTTTCCCAGGTGGGACTCAAGGCATCTTCAAAGTCTGCCATAAGCACATTGGCGCCGGAGTTAAGCCCGTTGATCATCATTTTGCGTTCGGCAGGCCCGGTTATTTCTACCCGGCGGTCCTGAATGGCCGGCGGTAAGGGACTCGGTCCAATGGTCCAGGGACTTTCGCGGATTTCAGCGGTCTCAGGTAAAAAGTCCGGGCGTTCACCCTGCTCAAAGGCATGCTGGCGTTGTTGCCGTTGTAGTAACAGATCGCTGCGCTGAATACGAAAGCGGCGTTCCAAATCGGCCAAAAACTCTAGGGCGTCAGGAGTTAAAATATCTCGATGGGCTGGCGTTATTTCTTTATTGATGACGACGCCAGGAATCATTTCTTTTGTCATGTTTATGCCTCAATGGGTGTTGCCCTGAACTGAATAGAAAATCTATCCGATTACGTACACTGGGCACTGTTTTCGATATTGCCAAAGAGATAAGCAAGATTTATGACTACTCAAAGTAACCTGCGTCATTTAGTTATCGTGTTGGGTGATCAATTAGACCGGGATGGGGCTGCGTTCGATCATTTCGATGCTGATTGCGACGCCGTTTGCATGGCTGAGGCAGCTCAAGAAGCCACCTATGTTTGGTCTCATAAAGTACGTTTGACCCTGTTTTTTTCAGCCATGCGTCACTTTCGGGATGAATTGCAAGGACGCGGGATCACGGTTCATTATCATGAATTGACGCTGCAAAAAGCCAACGATCGAGGGGCTGATTTTGCTGAGATTTTGCATACGGATGTAACTCGTTTACAACCCCAAAAATTGGTCGTTACCGAACCCGGTGACTGGCGGGTTCAGCACCTACTGCAGCAGGCTGCAAAACAACTGAATATGGCGCTGGAAATACGCCCAGACCGCCATTTTTATGGTTCCATCCATGGCTTTGAAGCCTGGGCAAAAGATCATCGTTCGCTGCTGTTAGAGTCTTTTTATCGGCACATGCGTAAAACCCATCAAGTGTTGATGGACGAAAAGGGTAAACCCGTAGGAAGTCGCTGGAATTTTGATAAAGATAATCGGGCAACCTTTGGCAAAAAAGGGCCTGACCTGGGTAAAGCGCCCCGTTCCTTCACCCCCGACGCCACCACTCAAGAGGTTATGACGCTAGTAGAGCAGCGTTTTGCCGATCATCCCGGTGGTTTAGCGCATTTTGATTTGCCCGTCACCCATGCCCAAGGACGGGCATTATTGCGGGATTTTATCCAGCATCGGTTGCCTGACTTTGGTCGCTTTGAGGACGCCATGTGGACAGGTCAACCGTTTCTTGCCCATTCACGCCTATCGGCGGCGTTAAATCTGCATTTACTCAATCCCCGGGAATTGGTGGAAGCTGCTGTGACCGCTTATGAAGCCGGTGAAGCGCCCCTCAATAGTGTGGAAGGTTTTGTGCGTCAGATTCTGGGTTGGCGGGAATATATACGGGGTATCTATTGGCTGCATATGCCAGGTTATGCCGATAAAAATGCGCTGGGTAACGAGGATGTGGATGTGCCAAGCTTTTTTTGGCACGGCCATACCGAGATGCGTTGTATTGGCGAAACCATGCACAGTATTCTAGATTTCGCCTATACCCATCATATTCAGCGGTTGATGATAATGGGCTTATTTGCCCAGCTTTATGGTGTCCATCCCAAGCGGTTTCACGAATGGCACATGGCCATGTATGCCGATGCCATCGACTGGGTAAGTCTGCCCAATGCGTTAGGTATGAGTCAATACGGCGATGGGGGTATTGTGGGCACTAAACCCTATTGCGCCAGTGGCAATTATATAAATAGAATGAGTAATTATTGTAAGCATTGTCATTACAATCCTAGCGAAGCCGCGGGTGAAGCAGCCTGTCCTTTTACTACCCTGTACTGGGATTTCCTTCATCGTCATCAGCAGCAGTTTAAAGATAACCCGCGTATGAATCTGCAAATTCGTAACTTAAAAAATAAATCCAAGGATGACATGCAGGCCATTCGAAAACGTGCTGAGACATTAAAACAGCGTATCGGTGCTGGCGAGCGAATCTAAAAGATTATTTTTTTGCAAATTTTACAAACAGTTCTTGTAAATTTTGCCAAGTTTATTGGGAGTGGATATGAGCAGATTTTGAAACAGTTTCTAAGGATAATAGCGCCCCTTTAGCGGCTACTGCTTGGCTTCGCGCAAGCGTGCAACGCTTTCCTGCGTTGCACGCATGACTATCGCCCGCTTCGGCTCCTGGCCTTCGCGGGCGCTAAACAGCGCTCCGCCAACAGCACCCGCTCGGGGCGCTTGTACTACTGTAGCCTATATGTTTGCGTCATTCCCGCCCAGACGACCGTCATTCCCGCGCAGGCGGGAATCCAGTTCATGTATAAGCAATTTGCTGTCTACGCGGCAATTAAGTGCGCATGATTTTTTGGCTTGGCTCAATTGATGCTAAGTGATGGGCGACACGAGAACCAGCTGAGGTAACTCACCATGTCGACATTGAAAGCGTTAGCTAACGCCGTCGCAAAACCTGATAAGTTTGTTTTTAAAACCAATCCCAGTGAAGCAGAAGCGCTTTTTTTTCCAGCAGTACGAAAAACTGCGTCGGGAAAACCCCGTCGGGTCGGTGTGGAAATCGAGTTTGCCGGCTTCGACGCGGGGAAGGCAGCGGCTTTGCTGGCTGGTTTATGGGGCGGTGAATTAAATCTTAAAAACGAATATGAAGTAGATGTGAATGGCTCAAAATTAGGTGATTTCCAAGTAGAAATTGATTCATCTTATTTAAAACGCATTGCCCAGGCGCGGGTTGCAGGAGACGACAACTTACGCTTGACTGATCAAGTGGTCGAAATGGCGGCGGAACTCAATGACGATCTAATACCTTGTGAGATTATCTCGCCCCCGTTAAGATTGGAGCAAATCCCTGATATGGATGGGTTGATAGAAAAGCTGCGGGAAGTTGGCGCACGAGGAACCGATAGTACATTGGTAAGCGCCTTTGGTGTGCATTTTAATCCGCAAGCCCCGAGTCTCGAAGCGGACAGTATCCTCGCCTATTTACGGGCTTTTTTGGTATTGTACGAATGGTTTGTCAAAACCATGCAAGTGAATATAACACGCCGCATAACGCCTTTTATTGATCCGTTTCCAAAAGATTATCTGCGCCATATTCTGCCAACCAGTTACCAACCCACTCGCAGCGAATTAATAGACGATTATTTGAACTATAATCCAACCCGTAACCGGGCGTTGGATATGTTGCCGCTGTTTGCCCATTTAGATGAAGAACGTGTTAAAAGCGCTGTGAAAGATCCTAATATTAAAGCGCGGCCAACTTTTCACTATCGTTTAGCTAACTCAAACGTCGCAGACCCTCATTGGAGCATTACCCACGAATGGCGTTATTGGTTAATGGTGGAGGCGTTGGCGCAACAGCCGGAAAAATTGAAGGCTATGTGCGAAGCCTACTTAGAACATTTAAGAGGGCCCCTGGGGGGCCTTTTTTCTGACTGGGTCACTAAAACCGAGCAATGGTTTTCCGAAGACATCGACAACGACCGCTGATTGGGGTCTCTGGTCCCGATAAGGGTGGCCGCCCGGCGTGGGTCTTTACCCGCTTAGCACTGCGCCGAGCCGGCGCCCAGGCGTGTCGGTTGACTCCCTCGCATCCTGAGCCGCCCGCGCCCTTACAGGGGTTGATCATTGGTGGGGGTGACGATATAGATCCCAATCGTTATGGTCAGGAAGCAAAACTCACCATTCGCATTAACCGCCAGCGGGATCAGTTGGAATGGCGTCTCCTAGAGCAGGCCGCAACAAATGCGCTGCCTGTTTTGGGGATTTGCCGAGGGGCGCAATTGCTCAATATCTTCTACGGCGGCACCTTGCATCAACACCTAATGGAAGTGATCGATAATTTGATTCTGCGCCGCACGGTATTACCTCACAAGCGTATTCGTATTGATCCAACGTCTCATTTGGCTAAGGTAATGGGCGTGGCGGAAGTGCGCGTCAATAGCTTGCACCACCAAGGCGTGGATCGTCTGGCGGAAGGGTTTTGTATTTCGGCCCGGGATGATTATGACATCGTCCAAGGGATCGAGTGTGTCAAACATTCTTTTATGATGGGTGTGCAATGGCATCCTGAATATTTACCCCAAAGTCACACCCATCAGCGGTTATTTTCTGCCTTGGTGCGTGCCGTTAAAACCCATTCGTCGGGTTGATTCCCCATGGAAAACTTGGCTGGTTATGGCTTGTTATTTGGCAGCGCCTTTGGCGCTGCTAGTCTACTGCCTTTTTACTCAGAACCGGTTTTAGTGGGTTTGGTGCTGACGGAGCGCTACAGCGATTTTTCATTGTGGTTGGTGGCTACCGCCGGGAATACCGCGGGGGCGGTATTAAACTGGTGGCTGGCAGGCTATGCTCTGCATTGGCAGCATCGCTCCTGGTTTCCCATAAAGCCTGCCCAACTGCAGCGGGCCAGCGATTGGTTTAACCGCTATGGGACGTGGAGTTTATTATTGGCATGGTTGCCCATCGGTGGTGATGGGCTTACCTTTGCTGCTGGGCTGCTGCGGGTGTCTTTGTTGCCTTTTATCGTCTTAGTGGGTATTGGTAAAGGCGGTCGTTACGCGCTCGTTATCTGGGCGGCCAACGTGGCCGCGGAAAAGATGAATGGATGAGAGAATAGTGGGAGAATTGTGTTTTACTGGATTCCCGCCTGCGCGGGAATGACGGTAGGGTGCGTTTTACGCACCATGAGCTAGATTCCCGGCCTATGCGGGAATAATGGTAGGGTGCGTTTTACGCACCATGAGCAATAATTAACACCTAAAATTATTTAAACGGTGCATAAAATGCACCCTACTCGGCTAAATGGGCAATTCTGTCCACATAAGCGTCGATATCAAACTTGCGTTTGAGGCCGTTAGCATTCATATAGCGGATCTTGCCAAAAACAGCTCGTTCTTGCCAAGCTCGATCATGAAGACCAAAACACCAGGCCACATTGGCAAAAGAATTAGCATCCCGGCCATCTAGAAAATATTTATTGTTTAAATAAAGCGTCGTCTTATAAGCGTATTCCGGGGTGTTGCACCATTCCAATATTTTCTTACCCCAATACATTCGCATATAGCCTTGCATAAAACCTGTCAATTTCATTTCCTGCATGGCTGCATTCCAGTAGGGGTCGTGGGTTTCAGCTGCTTCTAATTGTTGACGGGTGTAGCGGTGCTGGCGGGGGTCATCCCGGTGTTCCGCCAAGGTTTGCTGGGCCCAACCCGGTAAACACTGGTAACTGTCGTAAGCAGGCGCGTAGTTGACAAAGTTAGCAGCCAGTTCACGGCGCACGATTAATTCTTCCAAAAAAGCGTTGCTGTTCTCTGAAGTTCCGTTTTTAGCGCTTTTCGCCTTCAACGCCACCTCAACCGGTGAAATTTGTCCAAAATGCAAATAGGGGCTGAGCATCGAAGAACCTTGGGTGCTTAAATTATTACGGTTTTCATGGTAGCCCTCGAAAGGTCCCCGTAAGAAATCTGTTAAGCGTTGCTGAGCTACGCTAGGGCCGCCTTTAAAATGCTCAACGGGTGCAACGCTGCGGTCTACATTCAATGTTTTAAGTACGTCTTTAGGGACTGAAATATCCACATCGTTTGCTAGGGTTAAATCCAGGGAAGACTGTTTGACATCACTCTGTGTCAGGGTTTTTAAATAATCGTCCCAACATCCCATCAGTTTAGGTCGAAGGGTGCGCGCCGCAGATTCACGCCGGTTAGATGCCGTGCCCACTGGAACCACCACATCGGATTCCACCTGAATAACCTGGCAATCTGCTTTGTCAGCCACCTGTTTCCGCCAGACCTTTTGGTGGCGCAAATAACCCACATCCATGACGATCAACGCTGCTTGTTTACCCAACTCCAATGCCATGGCATCCGGTTGGCCTCGGCGAACAATAAACTTAATACCCCGTTCACCCAGATCTTTTGCAACTTCGGCCAGCCCTTCCAACATAAAGGCAAAGTGCCGTTCATTGGCTTCCGGATAGTCATCCATCACACTAAAACCCACTACTAAGGGCAGGTCGGCATCATTAGCTTGGCGCACGGCATATTCAAGCGCATGGTTGTAAGCAACCCGTTGCGCCTGTTGCATCCAATAGAGGACATAACGACCCTGTTCATGAGTAATGGGTGCTTTGTTCAAAATACAAATTCGCGTATCAGCAATCATCAATGGAATCCATGTTGTTGAACTTAAAGTTGATCAGCAAGTTTAATTCCAGTTTGGTTGATTTTTTCTGGCACGTAATTTGTAAGAAAAATACCTATCGCTGTTTAACGTCTTTTTGGAAGTCGTAGCGAAGTTAAAACAAGCAACCATAACCATTACATAGTTGTAAAGAGGAGTATTGATAATGTTTAAAGCCATTACTCTATTCGGTATTAGCCTAGTTTTATTATTAATTGGCATGACGACTTTGTACGCCGAAGAACTTCAGGTTGAGACTTATAATGATATCGATTACGTCAGTGGAGGTATCGGTGATAGTGAACAGCAAGCCTTGGAAGACATGGCCTCCGATTTTAATCTAGGGTTGATTTTTGCCGTTAGAGAAAGCGGTAACTATCTCAATGATATTGGCGTGCAAATTCAGGACTCAGCCGGTGAAGTGGTGTTAGAGACTACTTCTAAGGGTCCTATGCTCTATGCGGATTTAGAACCAGGCAGCTATACGGTAGAAGCCAGCGGCTATGGAGAAACCTATAGCCGAGCGGTAGACCTGCAAGATGGCCAGCAAGAAACCATCAACTTTACTTGGCCGCAGGATGTAGTCCCCTTAGATTAAAACAAATACAGGGTGATCAACCTCAGATCGCCCTGCAAACAACATGCAATCCTAGCCCACGCATAAGCCATAACCCATCGTTATTCATAGTCTGTTTCTTATCCGAAGGGTTATGGTGCTATGGCTTTGGTGCATCGTAACACCTCCCTGTTATCGCCTATAGAAGTAAAAAATAATGATCAAAGTTCTTAAATGGATCGGGGTATCCTTA
>CAZGON010000011.1:0-7082 GCA_964527085.1 uncultured Candidatus Competibacteraceae bacterium | reverse complement strand
ACTGATTCTGTTATTGGTTGCCACGGTTGCATTTATTGATTGGAACTGGGTTAAGAACGTGGTCGCTAATCAGCTCAGTGAACAATTGGGGCGTACTGTGACTATCACAGGGGATATGGACGTGGATCTGTCGTTAACCCCCCAAGTACGTCTCAATAACATTCGTCTTGACAATGTCCCCTGGGCTGAAGCCCCCCATATGGTCACCGTGGAAGAATTGGTTTTTAGCCTCGATTTACTGGAGCTACTAACTGGGCAGGTGGTAATACCTACCCTAAAAGTAATCGATCCTTTGATCATCCTGGCCATCTCTGAGCAAGGCAAACAAAACTGGACATTCGACACCTCCTCGACGCCAGAGGATAAGTCCACCAGCGACAGTGCCTTAAGTATTCCCGTCATTAAACAAGTGACCGTCCAAAACGGCCGGATGGAATATTACAATCGTGCCGCGGAGCCTACCATAACCGCCGTTGTCGCTGATTTTCAGGTGGAGGGCAGTTTTGAGCAACCCCTATCGGTAACGGGAACCGGCGAACTGCAAGATGATCCGCTGGAATTCACCCTTGAGGGCGCTGCTTTAGCTGACTTTTATGAACCCAGCGACGCAAGCCAAGCGTATCCCATTGATATGCAGGCCAGCGTGGGCGAAACGGACTTTACGGTGCAAGGAACATTACCCCAACCAGCGGCTCTTGCAGGTTTAGATCTGAACGTCTCATTGCAAAGTCCCGACGCGGGAGTGGCGGGTGCGGTCCTAGGCTTGAATACCGTTGATTTTCCTGGCTATCAATTTCAAGCTCAGGTGGCGCGGCAAGATAATGCCTGGCGTTTAACTGATCTAAAAGCCCGTTTGGGACAAACTGATATCTCTGGCCAGTTAACCGCTCGGATCACCGGACAAGATCCCTTACTGCAAGCCGCGCTGACCTCTAACAGGTTAGATGTGGTTCAGTTGAGAAAACTTTATAACACCCTCCAAGCCAATTTAGACAGCGTTACCATCGGCGCTCAACAAACATCTGACGCAACGGCGGATTCCGAGGGAGAATTACCTCTTAGTGAGAGAAAGGAAGCGCTGTTAAATAAACTACAGGCATGGACGGCCAATGTGAATTTACAAGCCGATGAAATTATCACCCAACAACTTACCGTCAACGATTTCTCCCTGCAGCTTGACCTACAGGATGGGCAATTAAAAGTAACCCCGCTGCAGTTAGCCGTTGATGAAGGCAGCGCGACGTTAAACCTCGCCCTTGACGCCAGTCAATGGCCCCTTAACGGTTCTATCAACGGCCAATTACAGGAGCTTGACCTTGCAAAAATAGTGGAAGCCTATGCTATTACCGAACAACAATTGGGAGTTTTATCGGGCGACATTAACCTGGAAATCCAAGATATGGATCTACAGCAGGTGGCAAAAAACGATGTGGCCTTGCCACTGATTGGCCGTCTCACCATCAACCCCAGTCAATTGACCTATACCGACACCCCCAACAACACGGTTATTAATACATCCATCGTCAGCGAGGGCCTGCAAAGCGGTGAGCAGGTGGTACGTATTGACGGCGATGGTCGTTACTTGGGCGAACCCTTTGATCTTAGTTTTACCGGCGATCCGTTGTTAGATCTACGAGACCCGGATAAGCCCTATACCCTTGATCTGGAGGTCGCTGCGGCTGACACTACAGCCCGTATCGAGGGGTGGATAAAAAATGTGTTTGCATTAAAAGGGCTGAATTTAGAACTGTTTATCGAGGGTCCCAACCCAGCCCGTCTGTTTCCTTTAGTGGGCATTCCATTACCCGACTTACCGCCCTATCGACTGTCAGGAGACCTTGCTTATGACCAAGACTACCGTTGGTTGTTTTCAAACATCGACGGAAGCGTGGGCGATAGCGATCTGCAAGGTGAAATAAGCCTCGATATCAGTGAACAACGCCCTATGCTAACTGCAGATTTATTTTCCCAGGAATTAGATCTCGATGATTTGGGCGGATTAATAGGGGCGGCACCAGGCACAGGACCTGGAGAGACCGCAACGCCCGCCCAACGACAAGAAGCGGAGGAAGACGCGGCAAGCAAATCCGTGCTGCCGGACGATCCCATTAATTTGGAGCGTTTGCAAGCGGCAGACGCCCTAGTGGATTACAAGGCTAATCAGGTTCAGGTCAATAAGCTTCCCCTGGATAACCTTTCCCTGGAAATGAAACTTGAAGACGGTCATCTGGCTCTCAAACCCTTTAAATTTGGGGTAGGTGATGGGAGTATCAGCTCAAATCTTGAAGTGAGCGCCGGTGCTCGACCCATAGAAGGCACTCTGGAAACAGAAGTTCGCCATGTCAATCTTAAAAAAGTGGTGCAGCCTTTTGAGATTGCCGATGATACCGTAGGCACCATCGGTGGACGTGCCAAATTGTGGATGCGTGGAGATTCCATCGCGGATTTTTTAGACACGGCTGACGGTGGCCTTTATTTATTAATGACCGATGGCCAGTTAGATGGGTTGCTCACTGAGCTTGCTGGTTTTGATTGGGGCGAGGCTATGTTGGCTCTTTTCAATAATCAAAATGATGTGGGAATCCGCTGTGCCTATTTAAACTTACATACTAATAATGGCATGACAAACATAAAAAACGCGATAGTCGATACCGAAGACACCATCTTTGCAGCCACAGGCTCATTGGATTTAGGTCAAGAAACCATGGATATCGTTTTAGAACCTCATCCAAAAGATGCAAGCTTACTATCCACCCGAGCCCCTGTACATATAGAAGGAACTTTTAAAAATCCGCGTATTTTCCCTGGACCCGCTGCGTTAGCGACGCAAGCGGCTTTTACAGCTGCGTTGACGGCGGTAGCGGGTCCTATCGGTACGGCTCTGTCGTTTGTTGAACCGGGTTTAACGGATGACAGCAATTACTGCACAGGGCTTATCGACTCTGTTAATAAACTTCAATAAGACTCTTTAGTTAATTATCATGAACAATCTAACCATCAAAAATACAACTTTCATTAGATTTGTAATGGTCATTGCCACGAGCATGATTATTAGTGGTTGCGCAGGTTGGTTTGCCGAACCGGACCCAAATTTAGGATCCCAAGATGCAGCTCTTGCCACAAAAATCAAAACGGAGTTTATAAAAGACGCGGAGCTAAATGCTGCTCCCATTAGCGTCGAGGTTTCTGAAGGGGTTGTCAATTTAACCGGTTTTGTGGAAACAGAAACTAAAAAGCAACAAGCCACCGTGGTTGCCCAAAATGTTTCTGGAGTTACAGAAGTGGTTAATGAAATAGAAGTTAAATAAGCGTAGATTTGTAAAACCTACAAAAAAATTATAAAAATTTCAAACGATATGCTTAAGGGGTTATCGCTCTTTTGAGGGTCAACCAGGTCAGTTCAGGTTTTGCATTAATGCGCAAAGGAATCACACTAAAACCAATGCCACGATTGATATAAAGCCGGTTGCCGGCTTGACCATAATCTTCAACCCAACCATCGGCATGAAGGGGATCTTTTTCAAAAAGTGCCATCCAAGACCAATGTCCAGTGTACGGGATGCGGAGCTGCCCGCCATGGGTATGACCTGCTAAGGCAACAGGGGCGCTCCCTGGCAGAAAATTCAGGAAGGATTTTGGATGGTGCATAAAAACTAGCCGCGCTGCACCCTTTGGAACCTGCTCTAAAGCCATAATAGGTTTGTCTTTTCCAGCATAGTGAGAGCCGATTCCCACTACATATAAAGGTGCTGTTTCAATATCCTCGCCTCTAAGGGACAATGCTACTGCTTCATTCTCCAGCACCTGCACACCTGCGGTTTCAAGTTTTTCCTGAACCTCTTGCGCCAACCACTCAAGCTTTATAGCTTCGGGTGTTTGCATCCCGTAATCGTGGTTACCCAGCACCGCATAGATGGGTATATTAGTCGCCAGCAAGGGTTGCAGAAGTTCAACTACGGCAAAGATTTCGGAATCAACCTCGCGGATGTCTTCTTGTTCTATTTCCTCACGGGTTTCCGATGTACTTTCCGCACCGAGGGGGTGATAAATAAAATCACCCGCAATCAACACCAGCGCTGGTTTTACATCAATAATTTGCTCGATAACATGCTTAACAGTAAGTGTATTGTCAAGCCACATGCCGATCTGGAAATCTGTCAGCAAAGCCACTTTTTGGCCTTCCCAAGCAACGGGAAGCCCCGGTAGTTCTGCCGTCTCTTCTTTACTATCGATAAAATAAGGTTCTATTAAGCCCCAAACCACCATAACAACAACAATAAATACAAATCCTAAACCGATACGTTTGACTAGCTTCATAGCACCCTCTTACCGTTTTAAAATCAATAGATGTCACGCGTACTATTCTATTGGTGGCAAAGCAAAAGCAAGCTATAGGCCATGGTGGTGATAAACAGCGTTGGCCATTTTAATCAAGAAATTGCGAAAAAAGTCTTGGCATACATGCTGCAATTTATCTTAAAACAGTCGTTTTAACGATAATGACATACATTCCGTTAAAGGGACTGTTTTGTGAATCTCACCCAATAGAGAGGTAAAATACAATGACTAAAACTAAACGCTTATTAACGCCATTCGCTTTATTAGTAGCATTAGCTTTGGGTGGTACTTCCGCCGTTTATGCTGAAGAATTTTGGGATGACAGTTCATGGGATGACAACGATCTCACCGCCTTCGAGTCGGATGAGTGGATGGAAGATGATTATGGTTTATACGACGAAGACTTTGCCTGGGAAACGGATGACGAAGACTTTACCAGTTGGTATGAAGAGGATGAAAACTGGAATGATGGTTGGAGCGCTTTTGAGGAAAACGATGAATGGTATGACGTTTTTTGATGTGTTCCTGCATTTTTAATTGATCCCCCAGACGTTTTAAAACATCAATTACAAAACTATCCACATAGAGGATTACCACCATGAAACAATTATTAATTGTCGCTGCCACTGTAACCGCATTTGGTTTAAGCACTTCCGTTTTGGCACAGCAGCAAGATCAACAACAAAGTCAGCGGGTTGTAGTGGGCAAAGTGGTGGCGGCAAAGGACGTTACACTTGCCAGTGTAGCCGGTAATGGTCATCGGCTGATTAGATTGGAAAACACTAACGGCAATACCATTGTGGTGGATTTGGGCCTGATGGAAAAGCTGCCCGAGAATATGACCGTGGATGAAGGGGATGTTCTTATGGTAGTCGGTAAAAATGCTCGTATTAACGGCAAACCAGTCGTTTACGCCCAATATGCTGGAGAACTACATGCTGTTGGCCACACAGGTAATCAACAACAGTAAACTTGTGCTTGATTAGCGTTTCAACAAAAATACTCTCTTTTCTGGCGGCCTTGAAAAATCCCTTTTCAAGGCCGCTTTATCCAATGCGTGGGTGCGCTGCGTGGGCGTCCCGGTTGCCCACGCTAAAATATTAACTTAAATTCGCCCCATAAGAAGCAGCACTAGCAAAATCAATAGTAACAACCCTCCTATACTACCAATGGTAACGCTTTCTGCGAGAGCTGCAACGATCAACACAATAACAACAAGACCCAGTAAACCATAAGGCATGATAACTATCTCCGCTTTATTTATTTAATAGCTTGTAGCAGCAGTTCTACGATGGGGAACATAAAGCCGTCTAACCGTATCAGCCCCAACCCAACCACCGGCAATGGCCACCAAAAGCCCTATGGCGCTACTGATAAAGGCTGTCCATAAAACAGCTTGCGTATAGTCTGATACTGTCTCAACAGTCTCATTAACCTGGCTTTGAAACTGCTGGATAGGTTCCTCAATCTCGTTGGCAATACCGTCAACAAGACTATTAATTTCTTGCTCCGACAAATCCGTGTTAACCACTAATGTGTCTTTGGCAGCTTCAGTATTGCCCTGAACAAGCTGGAAAGCTACATTTTGTAATGTTTGCACATCTAGTTGCTGAAGCGCCTGTGAGACCTCTTGCTGGGTTACATCAGCACCGCCGGCTGCATCGGCTGAGGCAATTAAGCTACTTACTTGATTTGTCAGTCGCTGTTGCACTTGATTGACCAGCGCGGTCGTGTCATCAGGCGTCGGAGAAATACCTAATTGCTGGGCAACTTCTTGAGCGATTCCATCAATCAGGTTATCAATTTCCTGGGAAGAGAGTTCAGAATTAGCCCTTAACGTGTTTTTAGCAGCTTCAGTGTCACCTTGAATAAGTTGTACAGCCACTTGTTGAAGGGTTTGACTGTCCATTTGTTCGATGGTTTGCTGAACCTCTTGTTCAGTAACATCAGGGCCACCAGCAGCATCCATTTGCGCAACAACCTCACTAGCCCTGCGCTTCAATTGCGCTTGAATCGTGTTTACGAGCGTATTATTGGCGGGTACTGAACCGGCTACTTCAGCTCCCATCGACCCGATACTGGTGACGCCTGAGGCAACGCCTGTGGCGACTGTCGAGGCAGCAGTACCAACTGCAGCTGTTGCACCTTGTAGTAGCGCCTGTCCACCTTGTATTAAGTTGGCAACGCCAAGATAGCCTAATATGATCAACACTATCGTAGTGCCACTCCACACCGTGATGCCATGGAACATACCAACCGCTTTGTCAGGCTTACCTGCTAAACGTCCTGCCAATAATCCACCCAAAAAACAGGCAATGATAGTAGTTAGGAGCATCCAAATAATAGTTCCTATAGACAATCCATCGTCCATGGCGCCCAAATCTGTAGCATCAGCAATGCTAAAGCCAATGGCTGAGCCTAATAAAACCATTAACCAACTGAAAGCAACAGCAAATATTAAACCGGCTATAACCGCGCCCCAACTGATTCGAGGTGGGCCGTAATCCAGTGCTTCTTTCTCAACGACGGTTGTCATCGTTTTTCCTCTTTATTTATTACTAAAGTTAAATGATTAATTAACAGATTAAACACACAGACTTACTGATATATGTAGCTGTATACATAATTGAGCAAATATCAGACCATATGAGTCATTGAAAAAATTTAACAGATTAAAAAACACGGTAGTCCTAAAAAGGTAATGATTTAGTGGTGTTATAGTGGTGAATAAAATACCAGATAGC
>CAZGON010000010.1:31835-36306 GCA_964527085.1 uncultured Candidatus Competibacteraceae bacterium | reverse complement strand
GCGCCGGTAATTATTTTATTAAAGTGGCGTTTTCGCTGCTGGGGCATTTGCGGGGCGGACCTGCCAAAGCCGCGGTGGTCGCCTCGGGCATGACCGGGTTGATCTCCGGTTCCTCCATTGCCAATGTGGTCACCACCGGAACCTTTACCATTCCCCTCATGCGACGAGTTGGTTTTTCCGCGGAAAAGGCGGGCGCTGTGGAAGTGGCGTCAAGCACTAATGGGCAGCTGACACCCCCCATCATGGGCGCAGCCGCCTTTTTGATGGTGGAATACGTGGGTATTTCCTACGTGGAAGTCATTAAACATGCCTTTCTGCCAGCGATTATTTCCTATATCGCCCTGGTCTATATTGTTCATCTGGAAGCGTTAAAAGCAGGGATGCAAGGTCTCCCGAGAGCAACCCAAAGCCCTCTTGTCCAGCGTCTAGTGACATTTATCGCGGTTATTTTAGGGTTTATCATCCTTTCGGGTGTGGTTTACTACGGGGTAGGGTGGACAAAAGAGGCATTCGGTGGGGCTGCCACGGTTATCGTGGGCATATTGATGTTGCTGGCCTATCTAGGGTTACTCTGGTACGCCTCCCGTTTTCCAGAATTGGAAATCGACGATCCCAGCGCCGAGACTATTGAGCTGCCGGAACCCGCCCCCACCATTAAATCAGGACTGCATTTTTTGCTGCCTGTGTTTGTATTGATCTGGTGTTTAGTGGTGGAGCGCTTTTCGCCAGGATTATCGGCTTTCTGGGCAACGGTTTTTATGATGTTTATCATCATCACCCAACGGCCTATCTTGACCGTCTTGCGTGGTCGAGAAGAAATCGGCCTAGCTGCCCGAGAAGGCTTGGCGGACCTGTTCCACGGTTTAGTGAACGGCGCCCGCAATATGATTGGCATCGGTGTAGCGACCGCCGCTGCGGGCATCGTCGTGGGCACGGTAACCTTAACGGGCATCGGTTTGGTCATGACCGAGTTTGTGGATCTGATCTCCGGTGGTAATTTGATGCTGGCCTTGGTATTCACGGCGGTGATTTGTCTGATTTTGGGGATGGGTTTACCCACCACAGCTAACTATATTGTCGTGTCGGCCCTTATGGCCCCCGTGCTGATGGCGCTGGCCGAACAAAACGGTGTGATCATACCTTTAATTGCCGTGCATCTGTTTGTGTTTTACTTTGGTATTTTGGCTGATGACACCCCGCCGGTGGGTTTGGCCGCCTATGCGGCGGCGGCTATCTCCCGAGGCGATCCGATTCGCACCGGTATTCAGGGTTTTACCTACGATATTCGTACCGCCATTTTGCCGTTTATGTTTATTTTTAACACGCAATTATTGATGATCGGCATCGACCATTGGTGGGATTTGTTTTTTACCATCACCAGCGCAATAGCGGCGATACTAATTTTTTCAGCCGCCACTCAAGGATATTTTCTGGTCAAAAACCGCTGGTGGGAGACCCTTATTTTATTGCTGGTGACGTTTTCCCTGTTTCGCCCCGGTTTTTGGATGGATACCCTCTACCCGCCCCGAGAAGAAGTAAATCCTTTAGAAGTCACTACCATCGCTGGGGAAAAACCGGCCGGCGCCCGTATGCGTCTCATTGTGGAAGGGGAAGCTTTAGACGGTAATCAAGTGAGCAAATCCCTGTTGCTGCCGTTGGGTCCACAAGCATCCGGCGAGGCGCGTCTGGAACAAGCAGGGCTTATACTACGTACCGAAGATGACAGAGTACTGGTGGATGAAGTGGTTTGGGACAGTTTTGCGCAACGCGCAGGTATCGAGATGGACTGGGAAATCAGAGCCGTTGAAATACCTCTAGAGCAACCGTCCAAGTATTGGATGTTTATTCCAGCTTTACTGATTTTGGGTGGCGTTATATTTATGCAACGGCGGCGTGGAGCGAGAGAGACTCTCGATATAAAATTTGCCTAAGTAAGAAAAAATGTGCCGGTAAACACCTTGTCGTTCGCTGTCAATCGACTCCCAGATAGCGCTTACTATGTTATAGCGAATCTTAAAAATCAAGGCGTCATCTCTCGGCCATTGATCAATACTTCATCGTCATTATTTTTGGTTACAGGCTACCCATTTGTATTTTCAACTCAAATTAGTATACTTAGCAGCCGTATTTTGTTATTGAATCTTACCCTTTTTAGTCAGCGGTAGACCGGTGCATATTCTTTGCGGTTTATTTTTCACCATGCCGGAATAGCTCAGTCGGTAGAGCAACTGATTCGTAATCAGTAGGTCGGAGGTTCGATTCCTCTTTCCGGCACCATAAAATCAAGTACTTAATTTTCTACGAGCAGACGGCCAAAATCAGGGTAGACGTATGGTAGACGTTTTGGGAAAACGGCTGCTCAAAAAAGCAAACAAGCGTGTCGATTCTTCGCCTTCTCTTAAGCTTTAATCATCATCGCGTCAAAGCGTCTAGCCCGTGTTTATCCACAATGCTTAGAAGGCGAAGGGCAGGACCTCCAGGTTTCTTGATGCCGCGCTCCCAAGCTGATACAAGGTTTTTGGACACGTTAAGATAAGCGGCAAAGACTGGCTGTGAAACGTGCTCACGCTCGCGCAAAGCCTTTATATCCTCTGGCTCTATAACTGGAATACTCTCAAGGCAAGTAGCATCGAAATCCCGCATGGTTTTTTTATCAATCGCACCTATCTGAGCGAGTGAGTCCATTGTTTCGTGAATGGCTGCAAAGGCGTCTGATTTGTACTGTTTCTTATTGCTCATCGTTGAATCTCCGTTAGTCCTCCCTTCTTAACCAGCTCCTGAATCTGCTCGTCGGACAGAGCTAGCAATTTTGTGGCAGCCTTTTTAAAAGCGGTGGTTTCTGCTTGGTCAATATTTTCCCGCTCGCTCTTGGCAAACCCAAACACAAAAAAGGCTTTATCTTCTTTCATAAAAACAATGATGGTTCTGTATCCGCCTGATTTTCCCTTACCCGGCCTAGCAATACGCTGCTTGATAACGTTTCCGCCAAGATCAGCATCAATAGTGCCTTTTTCTGCTCTGGTTACAGCGTCTATTAAAGTTGTATCGGTAATTTTATTGCGGCGTGCAAAGCGCTGAAACCAGGCGTTTTTAAAGATCCGCAACATTTTTCTATCTTCCCACAACATCAATATTAACTATCATACTAAGTGTTATATTTCAAGTCACAAAAGGTAATCTTGGAGTAGTTTGGTAAATCGGATAACCTTACAAAAAAGGTACGGCATATGTATAAAAATAGAAATTCTCGGGAGAGTCCAAGTCAGCAAATCGACCGGGAACAAGAGATACATGCATGTTTGGAATCAGCGGTACCCGGCTTAGCAGAGATTATCCGAACGGCCGAGACATTCGAGAAAGCAACAGACGTTGCCGATAAATTCTTTAGGCGTTTTGAAAGCCTGGTGGAGCGCCTAGAAAAACTTGAGGCAAACCTCGACAAAAAAGAGTTTAGGGCAAATTATCCGGCCTCACCTAACCAAGGGCTTATTTTGGCCAAAGAGGTTGTAAAACTGACTGGCTTATCTAGAACCACTATCTACCGTTTAATAAAACGGAACGAGTTTCCCCCAGATTTTTATGTTGGCACACAATATCGGCGTTGGTGCTATTGCGATATTGAAGAATGGCTTGCTAACCGGCCAGAGATTAAGCGTAAGTAACGGCTATAGAATGGTGCAGCTAGTTTGGTGCAGCTGTTTTGGAGCGCTATTTGGTGCAAAAACAGAAAGCACTTACCTTTGATATACCTTAAGCGGTCTCGCAGTTCGTAACAATTACCCACAGATATTTTATATTTGTTGTGTACAATATTAATTAAAAG
Source organism: uncultured Candidatus Competibacteraceae bacterium (assembly GCA_964527085.1). Taxonomy (GTDB): domain Bacteria; phylum Pseudomonadota; class Gammaproteobacteria; order Competibacterales; family Competibacteraceae; genus CAYRGG01. The sequence goes on along the minus strand of CAZGON010000010.1, from coordinate 32,483 downwards.
TTTGAGGAGCCTACAAAGGGTGAGCAAGCAAAAATGTAGTCTTCGGGAAAGAGTTGGACGCCCACGGGTCGAGGACGAAGTTCAGAAAAGACGCAACATCTCACTCAGTAATCGCTTAGCCGAGAAAGCCCGCAAACTCGGTAATGGCAATATTAGCGAAGGACTGCGCAGAGCTTTGGAGTCAGCCAATGACTGAAAATACAGAAAATCTTGTTCTTGAGCATCTACGTGCTATCCGCAGCGACACAGCCGATCTCAAAAACCGAATAACTAATATTGAGCTGCAAATAACGGCCATGGGGCAACAGTTAGCGGGACTTACTACAGCCGTTTACGCTATCCATGGCAATCGTATTGACCGCATAGAAAGCCAACTAGACCGGATCAATCGACGGCTCGAACTACAAGATTAGTTTTTTTATGCTCAATGTCGGAGGGCTGGAATTCTGACTAATCGGATGACTCAAGGTGTTGCATAACCGTTTTGACGTGCTGGGCGTTTAAACCCTCCCAGGGTTTTAACTGATCCTGGTTCTGGCGTAACTTTTCCATAAGTTCAGTGTTCACGGCTTTCAATTCCTGCCTCTGCTTGGCCACCGCTTGGCTGATGGCTTTTTAAAGGTCGGCGTTGCTGAGATTGGGAGTGGC
>CAZGON010000010.1:0-31825 GCA_964527085.1 uncultured Candidatus Competibacteraceae bacterium | reverse complement strand
GGTGGGTTGTCCGGGGTGCTCATAGTCTTGCTCCTCGATGGCCATACAGTACCCCTAAAAAACATCATAGTGTTGACTGCTGCTATGCATTTCTAAGTTTGTTATCCGATAACGTATAAACTATACTGCTTGTTATCCGATAACGAATAGTGTAAGAACAATGGCAATGAGCAATACTGAACGCCAAGCCCGCTACCGAGACAAGATAAAACACGGTGAGATCAAACGGATTGAAGCAAAGCTACCGCTTGAGGATGCACGCAAGCTGGACCACCTCATAGCCCATTGGAAGTGCAGCAAGACAGAAACCATTAGGCGGTTAATACTGGAGACCTGGGATAGAGAGGGAAACCCTGTTTATGATCGCACTGGTAAGCTGTTATCCGATAACTAATATGTCTAAGACCGATAGATTGAAAGAAGAGTTATCATGGCTAAAAGTGGTCTACGCTATTTTGGTTGCGATCAATGTATCGCTCATAGCGTGGTTTGCTCAGCACTATGATACGGCTGATCTGGTGCTGTCGATTCTGTGTTGGCTTGCAATAGTATTGGCATCGGCTGCTATCGTATGGGTGACTCGGCAGGTATATCGTAAGTTGGATGAACTGGAGGAATTATGATGGGTGAGTGGTTATTTATATCAGCATTCGTGATATTCATTGGCGCTATTCTATGGTCTGCCACGGAATCAGCTAGGCATAACAACAAAGGCTGATTTGACTTTTCCCCTATGGCACACTCATGGCACACTTAAGGGCAAATGATGGCGATCAAATACGAACTTAAGCAACAAAAAAATTTCCTAAGTTGTTAATAATTCGATTATATCGATAGGAAATCAATGATAAATAATGCTTACTGCCTGTTAGAAAGATTTCATACCTAGGCTGCCAAACAGCCTTGCATGTTCTTCCCGGCTATCAGCACTATCTCGCATCTTGCTAAAGTCCTTGACCACTTCTATCAACTGGGGCAAGCGCTCTGGGGCTAAGTCGCCAGCCGCTAGTACTTGCACTAGCGCGTTTAACGCTACCCGTTCCAACTTTTCTTGGTCTTTGCCTAAATCCAGGCTTAAGGGAGTGGTTTCAGGTTTTAAGGTGGGTATCAGGCGTTCCATGACTAACTTTAGGGCTAAGGAGTCGCCATCAATAGCGCGATTTATGGCAGCATCAAGAATTTCATTAGCCCTTGCCTCAAGCTTCGTCGAAACTCACCACGCCGGTCAGGGACGCCTTTAGGTCGCCCGGTGGGATTGCCGCTTTGTCCTTTCTTAAATGGCATCGCTATTGCTAAATCATTGATAATATCAATAGAACAATAATACCAATATAGGCGCTAACATTCGCTCGTTATTTTGAAAAATCAAAAAGCTGGCGTCTAAGCGCACGAAGAGAAAAACTAAAATGTCTATAGCTTTGAGTTGCTTGTTAGTAATTCTAATTGGTGCGGCTGTGATACGAGTTAACCAAGCAGCCTATCGCCGCATGAAAGAATTAGGTGATCTATGAAGTGGCTGAACAGGTTCGGCAACGAATTGCAGAGATTATCGAATTCAAGATAGCTTAGATGTCATGGGCTCGCGTGCCGCGGAACCCGCCCTTGCCAACAGGGTTAATTTCATCAGATGCAAAGGTGACATATGACGATTGCGAGTACGGCGTTTGTGGCGCTGGCGGCCCTATGCTGGGGGTTATCAGGCGGGATCGGCGGTATCCTCATAGCCAACGGTTGGGATGCGTTCGTGTTGTCATTCTACCGGGGCGCGATCGGACTGTTGTTTGTTCTCGTCTGGTTGGCGTTGCGCCCGCGCGGGAGCGGATTGGCAAATCGCCGCTTATGGTTTTGGTCGGCGATTGCCGGCCTCGGTGTAGCTGGCAACTTCGCATTCTATTTCACCAGTATCGCGGAAGGCAGCGTTGCGGTTGCGGCTACGCTGATGTACTGCGCACCGGTGTTCGTTTACCTCTTGTCGTTCGCACTTAAGCTCGAAAGTTCCACTCCACTTAAGTGGGCCGCAATTGCGATGGTGATGCTTGGCGTTGTACTGCTCACACGTATTTACGACATCGGCGCTGGCGGTGTCACCCGGATCGGCGTTGGCGCTGGGCTGCTTTCCGGGCTGTCCTATGCGGTATTCATTTTCGGCTTCAAGTATGCGGCGCCGCATGGCAGCCCGCAGGCGATTCTCGTTATAGCGTTCGCGGTACTCGTCACCATCCTCATCTGGCCAGGCGACGTCAACCAGACTGTTGTAGCCCTAAGCATGTCAAGTTGGCCATTGTTGGCAGCACTGGGTGTGCTTGGCGCGGGATTGTCGTTCATGCTCTATATCGTCGGCCTGAATCATACTGCGCCGGCCGTAGCCTCAATTGTAGCAATGGTCGAGCCGGTCACCGCGTCGCTATTTAGCGTCGTGGTTTTGAATGAAAGCCTGGTTGGTTTACAGCTCTTAGGTATGGGACTGATTTTGGTCACAGTTACAACGCTGAGCGTATATTCGAGCGCTCGACCGGCATCTTCCGATTCAACCATGGACTGAGTAGCGTTACTTACACAAGGAGTTCAAAGAATATTCGCGGTTATTTAAAACCATTGGCATTAAACTATACCGAACAGACATTGAGAAATATGTAAACTCAGAGAAGCAATACATGCAGCGTGCTGTGCAAAGGCTGGCCTAACCAGGCGCTCAACCCAATCGCTCATGTCGCTCACGGTGGGTTAGTTTGTCGTTAGCCATAAATTAAGAAGCTTACAAGGAGCAATTATTAATGGAAGTCGATGAACTAGAATTCGAAACACCTCTAGAGGAAGTCGAAGAAGCTGATGTCAAAACTGGACGGAACAAGATCTTTACAGACCAGGGTGATCCCGAAATAGACAGGACTTACGCAACTCGTTCCAGAAGACGCCGTAAATACGTCCTTGTAGGCTTGACGACGGCCATCCAGGCCGCCGACACTTCTTGCACGAGTTACCCAAGTCCTGTTTTTGCGTAAGTTATGCTACTTAATGACGTTTGACCGAGAATTCATAGACTCAATGGAGTTGTCTACAAGCTCGATTCAAGCAGTGACTAAAAGATTCGATAAATGGCGTACTGCACTCCAGCAAATAATTGGAATTCAACATCGGGAACGCCACTGTTTTAGTTACAGTTTGAAACGAGAAATATTTGATTCCGATCCGACATGTCAAATATGCGGTCAACGTATTCAATTGATGGATGATTACGCGCTTGACCATATTGAGCAGTATTGGCGTGATGGTAAAACGGTAGCGGAGAATGCACGTCTTACACATAGATTCTGCAATTGGTCACGTTCAAGAAATGACTGATGACTGATCGCTAACAACCGCTTCAACCTGGTTAATGACTTTTTACACCAGAATTGAGATTGAAACGATGTTTATGAATCTCACAATTTACGGTTTTTTCCATTTTATGACATTTCTCTCAAAATCTATACTGTATTCAAAACCACGTAAGAAATTCATACCCAATAAACCATCATGGGTTCCAGAAGCAAATTTATGCTCAACAAAAGCCACTTCAACATTGGTTTTTTTGAAAGGTCCCACAATCATATAATTTAGTTCAGCAATACCTGTATTTATAAAACTACCATCCGCAACCTGTGCTTGTGCATCCTTTAGTTTTTTTATACCTAATTGTCGAGTAGGTTTTTGATGTAACAATGTTATCGAAGCGCCCGTATCAAGGAGCAACAAAGTGTTTATCTCTCTACCCCCATAACCGAGCCGTACAGGTACTAATACTCTGTTATTTATAATAATGACATTGGTTTCTATTTCTTTAGATAAAAACGATTGAATCATTGCTTGGCGTTTTTTCTTCTCATTATCGAGTAATACGCTTCTTTTGTTCTGAGACAGAGGATCGTTTTTTTTATACTTGCGAGACTGAAGATCTTTTCGATACTCCATAGGTACTTTACTTATATTGTCAACAAAATGTGCAATTCCACGATTATCGATATATTTATAAAATTCTGAACGCAATTCAGACGGTGAAACAACGGTAACGATCAAAAAAAAGAAACAAACAACCAATTTTTTCCACATGTTAACCAATCCTTTGCATATCACAACAAGCCTCGTCCCAGCGAGCATAAAAATTTATAACAAAGCCGCGTTTTATAATTATCCTGCTCCCCAGAGAGCAACTCACGTAATTAATAGAGCAAGAAATGGTCCAAACAGAAAATTAATGAGAAATTGAGGAGTAGAAGACGACAATGCACCGTATAATCTTACTGATTACTGCATGAAATCTAATTGACATGCTTATACTTCTGCTCATTTGAAAAATAAGGTAGCAACGGTCTGGAGAAAGAAAGTAATGAAGTTAATGGGACATTTTTTGACTTTCTTAATAACAATCACCGTGGTAGCAACAGGAGGATACTATTTTCTACAGCAACGATATGTAAAACAGCTTGAGGTGGAAACGCTTCAAAAAAACTTACTATCCAGGGAGGATAAAATCGATAGATTAGAGCATAATCTCGGCAACCAGCAGGAGGTAGTTGAGCGCAATAAAAGAAAAATAAATCAGCAACTTGCCTTATATGTCAAGGATACAGAGCTATTGGTCGATAAGGTAAATAAATGGAAAGACATGCATGAAAGCGAGCTAAAAAGAATAACAGAGGTACTGACATTATTTCAGAAAGCTAACAAAGCAGAGCTAGCTGCTTTAGAGGAAAAAAGTCAAACAGAACTTAATAATTTATCAGAAAGTATCAAGGCAGAGATTCACAATTCAAGGAAAGATCATATAAAAATCGTAAGATCCCTACAAAACCAAATCATAATATTTACTGACAGGTATATTGAAAAAAATAAATTTTTTGAGCTATTCAATAGCGCCCTCAAATTCTCTTTAACTCATTATGAGTCTGTGAATGCTGATTTAGGATCCTTACCCTCTGGTCGACCACAAAAAATAATCAAAGATATACCCACTAGCATACCCAATGAAGCTCGGGAAATTCTCATTTACGCTTATATAGCAACCAGCTATGTTCGAGGAGAACGACACAGTTTTAAAATTTCGGTACAACCAAGCGAATCAAAAGAAGCTGCTTTTTATCTCTACTCTATCGCTAACATGCAACAGGAGTGGTCATATAATTCCGATAATTTTTGGTTGCCTATGCCAACCAATCGAAAAATATTTTTAGAAACAACAGGCAGCCCTCTATTTGGTAGTTGGGAGAGTCGCGTAAAAATTATTGCTTATCGCTAGAGCGTTTTCGCTTTAATTGTACACAAGGCAGCGTCGGTATCGGGGCGCGGATTGTACATAACGTACCTGAGCACGCCGATACCGAAGACTAACGACGTGTACAGTTGAATGGGAAATGCTCTAGTATGGTAATCGACTAATAAGAGCTATCAGTTGGGTTGGTTACTAAATTTTCAAAAATCTTTGATAAAGCTTTTATTCACAATCAACATTGAAAAATACACTTAACTCTTCATGGAGAATGTTTTAACACTAATGGAAGTCCTGCGACCACCAATGTGACGCGTTCACAGAGTTGAGCAAGTTTTTGATGAAGAGCGCCCATTTCGTCCCTAAAATAACGAGAAGTTTCATGGCTTGGAACGATACCCTGTCCTACCTCGTTGCTCACCAACACTACATCCCCTGACAAACCCGGCAAAACATTTAGTAGAGCAGCTTTTTCCTTCTGCAAACAGTCGTCTCCAGCGATAAGCAAATTGGAAAACCAGAGAGTTAGACAATCTACCAAAAGTAAGGAATTTGGAGTGGTGTGTTTTTGCAGTGCGGCGGCCAAATGCAGGGGTTCTTCTACTACTTTCCAGGTATTAGGACGTTCCTTGCGATGAGCTGCAATACGCTTGGCCATTTCTTCATCCAAAGGCTGGGCAGTAGCGATGAAGATAATCTTAAAGGTGCTTTGTTTTGCCCGTTGCTGGGCTAAAGCACTCTTGCCAGAACGCGCTCCTCCTAGAATAAGTTCTTTCATAACGCCTGTTAGTTTAATAGTGTAAGTGGACTGATCTATTATCCTCGATAGCTTTGCGCACCACTGGCTTGTACTCGCAGCAAGCGTTCCATAAGCTGCTCGATTTCTTCCTCTAGCGCTTGGGCATGATCGGTTTGAGCGTTTAATTTTTGCGCCATGATACCTTTTTCAGATAAGAGTTGTTTAATCTGATCAGCTAAAGCTTGATCACCTTGTTCTGCCCTATCGGTTTGACTATGAGCTAAAACCGCTAGTTTGGCTTCCAGTTTTTTTATTTCATTATGAGATTGAGCGATCTGAATATCTAAATCTAGACGTTTTTGCTCCCAATCATCTCGTCGTTCTTCGGCTTTTTTTTCGTACACAGACTTTTCTAGGGCGAGGCGATTAAGATCATTTTGTAATTGCAGATTATCCCACTCTAAACTTTTTAGCTTTTGTTCATGATGAACTTTGGTACGGGCCAACTGATCCTCCAAGCCGGATTTTTCCTTTAATGTTTGCGCTAATTCTTGTTGTAACTGGTGTATCGCTTTCTTTTGCGCTTGCTGGGTCTCGTTGGACTGGGCAATGAGAGCATCGTAGCCGTCAGTAAGCTCGGATTGAGTCTCTTCCAGTTGTTCTAGATCAGCTTGCAATTGGGTTTTTTCTTTGGTGAAGGTTTGTTTTTCAAGTTGCCGCTGGGTACCTTCATTGTAGAGTTTACTACTCAAAGTTTCCTGTTCTGCTTGCAATTGAGCTAACCGCTGCTCATTTTCCATAGACCCCTTTTTCAAAGAACGAAAAAAGAAATTATAAAATAAAATAAAGCTTATTATTGAACCGAGACCCACACCACAAACTAGATAGACCGTTGCCAACATAATTCTTGCTCCTTGTTAAATACAGCTCCAAAATAGAATTTCAGTGGTTATTTAATGTAAAAAATAACCGTACCTACCATTGCGCCTGCAAAAACAACGGTTGAAATAGTAAAAAAATACATACGATTGATGACGGATTTAGTGTTTCTATTAATATCCACTATCATTTTGTTGACAATGTCGCTCGCTGTTTTCTCGGCCGCCTCTTGAGCCGACTGTTTTGCTCTACTAACAGCGATGGCCTCTACCCTATCGTGCATAGCTTGGGAGGCTTGCTGCTCTGGTTTAGTTGCGCGAGGCTGGGTCTTTGTGGCTGTAAGCTGCTTACCCAGTTGCTGCGCCAAGCGACTGGCAAGCTCACCAGCCCGTTCTTCGTAGACGACACTAGCTGCCTCCTGGACAAGTCCACTGATACGCTGTTGCACAATGTCTTCGGCCATTTGTTTGGCTTTTTTCTCAACAAATTCTTCCATAGCCGCTTCAACCTGTCCCACCAGCTCAGGGGTTGCTACGTTGGTCAGGCGAATCCCGTTGATACTTTCTTTTATTTCCTTTATCTGCTCACTAAATTGGCGATTTAATTTTTCAGTGAACCCATTAATACGTGTATCACAAATACCTCCCGCAATGCCCAAAATGGTTGACTCCTGATCACCAAAAAGGGTCTGTTTAAAATTATCTAGCTTTTCATCAAGTATGGGTAAGATACGCATGTGTATAGCATCGTTGAACAGGGATTCAACGGCTGCTTTTGCGGTAGTTTCGATGGCCTCAATGGAAACCATGGCAGTATTTCCAGGGATCAGCGCATGGATCTGTTCGGCATTGATTGCTGCTGTTTGAGCCTGCACAGCGTTAGCTGCTTCGCTAAGCTGGTCAATAATATAAGAAAGGGCATCCGCTGACGCGGGCTTCGGCAATATACCCACCGCACCGCTCGCTTTTACTTGATCCACATAACCCTGTTCCTCTTTGGAGGTGTACATGGCTACTGGTATTGTTGCCGTCTCCGCATCATTTTTTATCATGCGTACAACTTGTAAACCGTCCATCCCCGGCATGGTATGGTCCATAAAAATCGCGTCGGGGCGGTTAACCGACAGATATTTAAGCGCCTCTTCACCGGAAGCGGCTAAATCCACTGCCAAATTGACACTTTGTAACATTTTCCTTAGCACTAATCTAGCAGCCTTGGAATCATCGACTACGAGAACCTGTTTGATTGACATACATACTCCTAATGCACTCTATCGAAGTAGAGTTAACCCAAGTTAGGGCAAAATCCATAATTAATAGTAATTGCAAAAAATTTTTTTAATTGCTCAGAGGTTTCTTCGACTAAGTGAAATGTCCTAAATTATCCGGTGTTATTCCAGGAACGCTGTGAATACGTCCGTGTACGCTCCATCGCCGTCTCCCAACGGCGAAGGCCCTTCCATAACACCGGATAACTTATAGCCAGGTACTTAACAACATTTTATAAATAAAAAAATAGCAATTAAAATATAAAAGACCTGTCATCACTCAGTTGTGAGTCTGTTAAAGGTTGTGAATTAACATCAATAAAATACTTAATATCAAAAAAGACCATTAGCCAGATCATATCATTTCACTCAAGCAATGCTGTTGTAAAATTCGCTGAATGAATTAAGGCTCAACGCTTTCTCAAATGGAATAACTTTCTGAAAGTTATCAATAGTATCTCATTTGATGAGAAGCAAACTCGACAAACTAGCTTCGGTTTGAAAAATATAAGCATTTTTTTAGCCAACTTGCTAAAACAGCTTACTTTTTCATTTAATTCAAAGGCACAAATTTACCTATTTTAGGACTCAGACATAATCAGCTCTTTAAGTTGCTCGTGAAGTGGTGTTGGCGGTTTGGGGCACTGTCGTCAAGTTTATAGGGAAATATGTTACCCACGGCGTACTTTGGAAGCAGCAACAATAGTCCTGATATGTATAGCAATGGGTTGCTTTTTGCAAAATGAGCTTGTGTCTCTTTTGGTGCCAAAGTGATACTCAGCGTCATTTTCAACGCCTTTCGGGCAATTTTTAAAAAGGCGGGCAGTTAGGAAGGTTGTAAGGGATAAAAAAAATAAATACAGCATGGCTCATGGGCATTGTATCCATAACGCCCATGAGCACACTGATAACAAATATATAACGGCCTACAGCCAAACGGAAAAGGGTTTGATTACTTTTGTAGGCTTATAATCTACTTGGAAGGGAATGCTTGCAAATTGGTGAAAAAAACATCAATTTCAAAACATCACTGATGCAATTTACGCAAGCTTATTCTCTTTTAAGTAAGCAGAAAAACCTTATAAAAAGGTTGGACGCTCCTCATCCAATGAGCGGTTTTCGTTCAACCCATGACTTCGTTCATTGAGGGGTTCATCAGCATCTGGAAGGTCGTACTGAACCAGCTGAACAGCAAGGTTCAACCATCTAACGGCCTCGCGCTCATCATTGGCTTCTTTGCCCTGGGCTTCAAAATATTCTGCATTTCGACGCAAAACCTTAGTAGCTTCTTTTGCCGTTTCGATAAGGTAATTAAGATCTTTTTCCATATCGTTCATAGTTATGGCCTCGCGTCGCTAGGGGTTGATAATTGTATTAATAAATCATTATTACGTTTTGCAAACGCTCAAAGGTTTTACTGCCTGCTAAAGAAAGCTGTCATATCACAAAGTTGTGCATCACAAAAAAGCTTATCAACATGTCTTGTTGAAATTATAGAAGCCGCAAAAAACTCAATCATTACAACGGTCTATAAAGTTATACAGGTTACAAATCAAACATATTTGGGTGACTTGTATGGTAAATGGTTTGGTCCCAAGAGCAGGACGCCGTTATGATACAAAAAAAGGCGGGTAAAAGCTTTACAAGAACTATGCAGTATAGGGTACTGAATCCACTAATTTTGTCAACAGTTTGTAGAATAATTTTTAGAATTACTCTAATCCCATGAAAACCCTAAGTCAAGTAATCACAGCACTCACGCCTTTGGCAGTAGTTAACTGGGCAGATGTTGCCCTGCAAACGATTGCTTGCCGACCCGAGGAGACGCAGTCTAACTGTTTTTATTGTGTCATTGAAGAATTTCTTGAATACGGTCATTGGAAACAGGGTAGTGATCTTCTTCACTGCGTACCAGCTGAGCACATAGCCGCCCTCCTCACGACACAACCTCGCCCCGAGTTGTCTGTGCCGCAAATTATTGTTGCCGATGCGCGCAAGGCTACCGCAATTGCTGCCAAATACTTTTTCGATCAGCCTGATCAGGCATTACGTGTTATTGGCGTTACGGGAACCAATGGCAAAACCACAGTCACTCAACTCATTTATCAGTGGCTCATGGCCTGTAGGGAACCCGCGGCGGCGTTAGGTACGCTTGGCTTGCAGGCTCAGGGAAAGCAACAGAATACTGTTTATACCACCCCCCTCGCGCCAACCCTGTTTCGCATTCTAAAAGAATTGCAGGAGGCTCGCATAGGCACAGTCGCCATGGAGATATCTTCCCATGCCTTGGCGCTAGATCGGGTGTTCGGTTTAGATACCGATATCGCTGTGTTTACTAACTTGAGCCGAGACCATCTGGATTTTCACGGCAGTATGGAAAACTACCGGGCGGCTAAACTGGCTTTATTCGAGCGCTTAAAACCTGACGCATTATCCATCGTCAATGCAGATGATCCAATAGGGCTGGAAATCTCTACTCTTTCACCCTGTTCGGTGTTGACCTTTGGGTTTTCCGCGTCGGCGCATTTGCGGGCCATCCACGCAGATTATACGTTGCAAGGAACTAAAATCACGGTCACCTATAACGGGGAAACCGTAACCTTCTCGACTCGCCTGGTAGGATCCTTTAACGTTTCCAATGTGCTGGCTGCTTTAGCAGCATGCTTGACTTGTGGGGCAACGCTATGGGATTTGGCGGCCACCAGCATGGCATTGCGCAGTGTACCCGGTCGTTTGGAAACCGTTCCTTTAGGACAGGGTCGGGTAGGTATTGTCGATTATTCCCACACACCCGATGCGCTGGAAAAGGCATTGCAGACCCTGCGAACCCTGAATCCCGGTCGCATCATTACCGTATTTGGCTGCGGCGGTAATCGAGACAAGGGCAAACGACCGCTGATGGGCGCAGTGGCGGCACAAGGTTCCGACCTTTGCGTGGTTACCTCGGATAATCCACGCCGGGAAGATCCTCTGTTAATCATTGGCGATATCTTAATGGGGATGCCTAAGCAGGGCATGATTGTTGAACCAGATCGTCGTGCAGCAATTCGTCAAGCCATGGCGTCAAGCCAGGCTGGCGATATCATTCTTGTCGCCGGTAAAGGTCATGAACCTTACCAAATCATCGGCGATCAACGGCTGCCCTTTAGCGATTATGAAGAATTAAAAAGTCTCCGTGAATAACCTTTTTAATACAAAGACACCTTGTTTAGTCGAAACCCACGCTGGATTAACCCGCTATTGGTTTGCCAAACTCCCCCTCTGGCATGGCTTTTTTGCCCGCACGGGGGGCATCAGCACAGCTCCTTACGCCAGCTTAAATACGGCGTATGTCACCCAAGATCCCCAGGCATCGCAAAATCGTGATTTCCTGTATCGGACCTTAGACATTGTCGATCAGCCCCTACGTATTTTAAATCCCTGTCATGGCAACCAAATTGTTTTTGTCGATGAGGCTGCTTGGCAAGCTAACACCAACGCCATGCTGTATAAAACTGATGGCGCTTTTACCCGCACTGCCGGTAGCTATTTTTTAGTGAGTACAGCCGACTGTATTCCGGCTATCTTTTCGGACACACAAGGCTCTTTTATGGGGCTGGTTCATTTGGGTTGGCGTAATGTGATGGCCCATTTTACCGAGACGGTGGTGGAAGCTCTGCAGACAACCTATGGGGTAGCGCCAAAATCTTTGGTTGTCGGTATTGGGCCTGCCATTTATCCCTGCTGCTACTGCATTAAAGAACCTCAGCAACGGCATGATCCCTTTTGGCGCCCTTTTCTGACAGACGTCGGAGATGACGTCTATCGGATCGACTTGATAAATGCTTTTAAAACCCAATTGCAGCGTTGTGGTATTGCAGCACACCATATCTATGACGCACAGCTTTGCACTGGCTGTCATAACGAAACCTTTTTTTCCTGTCATAAAGAGGGCTACGTTTCCGGTCGATTTCCCACTGTGGTGGGTCTGCGTCAGACCGGTACAGCGAAATAGAAAACGCCCTAGAGGGTTTTCGCTTTGGTTTTACAAAAGGCAGCCAATACCAAAAGTTAACGAATTGTAAGGCCAAATGGAAAATATCCTCTAGAGGGGACTACCGCAGTATTTACAATACTTGGCGTCCATATCATGCCCTTGCGCGGCACATTGGGGGCAAACTTGGCTGCTAACTGGTTGCTGACTCGCTCGTGATATGGCCACGGTAACAATACCGGTGGGCACTGCAATAATGCCATAACCACAAATCATCACAATACTGGCGAAAATCTGACCCAAAGGCGTTTGTGGAGAAATATCCCCGTAACCCACCGTTGTTAAAGTAACAATAGCCCAGTACATACCCCGGGGAACACTGTCAAAACCATGCTCCTCCCCTTCAATCAAATACATCACAGCGCCAATAATGAGGACTAGGGTTACAACAGTGATAACAAAAACAATAATTTTACGTCGAGTCTCCCAAATAGCTCCCGCTAGCAGCCTTGCCTCGCTTAAGTAGCGAGCCATTTTGAGAACACGAAAGATGCGTAACACCCGCAGTGCACGCACCACTATAAGAGATTCGGTACCGGGAAATAAAAGACTGAGATAGGAGGGTAAAATAGCCAGCAAATCTACTATGCCAAAAAAGCTTTTGGCATAACGAAGGGGGCGTGTAATACAAATGATTCTGAGCAGGTACTCGACGGAAAAGAGAAAGGTAAAAAACCACTCCGCACGCTTTAAGTAAAACCGATAGCGCATATGAAATTCAGCGATGCTGTCTAAAAACACAACCAAAACGCTGAGCAAAATACACCACAGCAAAGCCAGGTCGAAAAACCGCCCCGCCGGAGTCTCTGCTTCAAAAATGATCTCGTAAAGCTTTGCCCGCCAGGGGGTTGTATGGGTTGTTATAAAATTCATGGAAGCCGGTGAGCGTGGATCAGACTTATTAAAAACTCGGCAATGGTGCTAGGTTTGTTAAGGTCTAAGATAGGGATTGATGTCTGTAATCGCTCCGGTTGATCGCTCCCTATGGCGATAATATGAGGGTCGTTGTATCGGTAACTATCCTTGCCAGGCTGATCCATGTCGAAATCCTCTAGCGCCTCCTTCACCACAGCGACCCGCAACTGTTGTGCTTGAAGCAGCGTTATCACTTGACCTAGCAGATCAGTCAAGCCGTTATCTTGTGGAGCGACAAAGCCCACCACAGGCACTTGGGCATTGGGTAATAAACGCTGCGCCATAAGGATTAGTCGTTACCAAGGCGGACCGTATGTCCGTGATTTAACGGACCTCGTCCTTTACCGAAATCTGGCGCTCTACGAATTGTCACAACGTTTGTCCTTGCTATGCCTCTTAAATAACATAGAATAGCTGACTAACTGTAAGCCGGTTAAAAATTGCCATTTAACGCCTTGAATAATGCCCACCCTATGCATACCATTCACCACCGCGACCTACAGACCTTGCTAGAAGTAGCTCGCCCAGCCTCCCTGCTGCTTATCGACCCCGACCCTAGCCTGCTAACTCTAACTCAGGCAAACCTTTCTAAGCAGCGTCAATTGGTTTATTTAGACGGGGATATCGTGCAGCAACTGCACGGTCTAGAGCGCTTCGACTTAGGTATTGTCGCTAATACCCTAGAACATTTAGACCACAAAAACGCTGGTAGGCTGCTAGCCATGTTACGGGACCTGCACACGAGCCGTTTCGTCGCCCTGCTTCCCATGGGTAATGCCTGGGAAAACCAGCGAAGTCATTGGGATATGGCAGATCTTTTAGGTTATGGAATGACGCTAATGGCCCACTATAAAGTGGCAGGTAGACCATTACATCTCTATCACTATGCCATTGAAAGTTATAAAACACGCCCTGACTGGTTTAACAGCCAGCATTGGGCTCATCCCGAGCGCTGGAAACCCTAGCGATTAGCAACGGGTTTTCAAAACCACGCCTTAAAAAAACTTTGTAACAGCCCTTTTGCGAAAAATCTATCAGCGTTTTCCTGGCGCTGACCCTAGGGCTTCTATCCATCAATTGCAATAAAACCTTAACTGAAGTGACACAATTTTTTCACTAATCTCACCACATAGTAGGGTTGGAATACTCCTCAAGAAGCTGACCGGCCCAAGCAATATGGTAAAAAACCTTCCTAAAAAACTGGCTAACAACGCCCATGATTGGTTCTTTAAAACAGTACATGATCGATGTCTGATCTATAATATTTGTTGGGAAGACCCGCGCATTGATCGCCAGCTGCTTGAGTTAAACCGCAGCAGCAAAATTGTCATGCTTACCAGCGCGGGCTGCAATACTCTAGATTATCTGTTAGATTTTCCTGCGGAAATTCACACGGTTGATGTGAATCCTCGTCAAAATGCGCTGCTTCACCTCAAATTAGCACTTATAAAACAGGGCAATTTTGACGATTTATTTACCATGTTTGGCCTCGGCTCCCACTGTCGATTTAGAGATGTCTACAATTCCATAAAAGCCTATCTACCCCATTATGCCCAATCTTTTTGGGATGAAAAGATTCAATACTTTGCTACCGATAGTAAAAAGAAATCTTTTTACTATTATGGAACCTCGGGCGCCATTGCGTGGATTTTGAAAAAGTATATGCTTCGCTCGGAACATAAAAAAGACTATGTGCTTGATCTGCTCAACGCCCAAACTCTGCAGGAGCAAAAAGAGATTTACTGCGAAATTGAGCCCGTATTATGGGGGAAATTCAGTGCCTGGCTGGTCAAACAACCCATGACCATGGCTATGCTAGGTGTTCCCCGGCCGCAAATCCGTTTAATCAATTCCCAATACGAAGACGGCATTTGGGGTTACGTGAACAAAAAACTAAAACATGTTTTGACAGAAGTATTAATTAGAGATAATTATTTTTGGCGCGTTTATCTAACAGGCTGCTACACAGAAAATTGCTGCCCAAATTACCTTAAAAAGCAAAACCTCCATGTACTTGGTAGTCAAATAAATACCGTGAAAAGCTATAATTCAACGGTTAGCGAGTTTTTGAGAAAAAACCCTGGGTGTTACAGTCATTTTGTGCTATTAGATCACCAAGACTGGCTCGCTTGGCACGATCCAACAGCCCTTACAGAGGAATGGCAACTGATTTTAAAAAATAGCACTTCGGGTAGCAAAGTATTGATGCGTTCCGCGGGTACCGATGTCAGTTTTCTACCGCATTCCGTTAAATCGTCGTTACGCTTTTTTCCTGAACTCACCAACACTCTACATGCTCAAGATCGGGTCGGCACCTACGGTAGTTTGCACCTTGCAGAAGTACTATGACCACCTTTGAGAATATCGAGCGCTATTATCGTTTCCACGCTAAAGTCTACGACGCTACCCGCTGGAGTTTTTTATTTGGGCGCTCAGCAATCATTGAAAACCACCTGGCTCAGCACAACCCCTCTCATATCCTAGAGGTGGGGTGCGGTACTGGTAAAAACCTGGTAACCCTATGCCAGCGATTTCCCAACGCGGAGCTGGTGGGGGTCGATATATCTGCAGATATGCTCAAACAGGCCCGCCGTAACCTAGGTCTCGAACGAGGCCGAATCCAACTCCTGCAACAACCTTATGATCACCCATTGGAACCTGATAAACCCTTTGACCTTGTGATTTTTTCCTACTCGTTGTCCATGATAAATCCTGGTTGGGAACAAGCCATCGATACGGCCGCACAGGATCTAAAACTTGGCGGTTTAATAGCTGTGGTGGATTTCCACGACTCGCAGTTTGCATTTTTTAAGCGCTGGATGGAAATAAATCATGTACGGATGGAAGGTCACCTGTTGCCAAAGTTACAGGCTTTATTTGAGCCCCTCACTGACAATACCCAAGAAGCTTATGGCGGGTTATGGCAGTATTTGATTTTTGTAGGTATCTGCAAAACTTGAGAAGGCGCAATAACTATCTATTTCCTTCCGTCGGTTCCGTAAATAGACTTTGAAACCCATTCAGCACTGCGCTAATCTCTTTATGTAAAAACATCCTTGACCTGTCAATTGATTGCTTGGGTGCTACCGTTTATCTTATTTAATAGTAGGCAACGGTGTCCTAAGTGAAACGTCTTAAGTTATCCGGTGTTATTCCAGGAACGCTGTGAATACCGTCCGTGTACGCTCCATCGCCGTCTCCCAACGGCGAAGGCCCTTCCATAACACCGGATAACTTATGGTCAGGTACTTACTCCGTTCTATCCAAAAAAGGTATGCTATTCCCTTGGAAGTTTGTGAATGAACGAGAAGTGATTTGATAAAAGCGCTCAAACTGAATTTTTACAAAATAGGAAATAAAGGATGCAATAATCAATTACCAAAGATTTTAATCCTATACAAAAAAAGGTTAATTAAATGACATTTTACAAATTCATACTTACTTGTGGAATAATTGGTATTTTAGGGCTTCCTTTAATCATAATTGGCACTGTTCACGGGCTTGTTGAGGCTATTTCAATTAATAATTATGAGGGAGCAGCACAAAATGCGGTGTCTTTTCTAATGCACGGCTTGTTCTTTGTGCTTTCAGTCCTTATCACATGGAACCGTAAGATTTTAAAAGAGTACTTAGAGCCGAAAAGGAGTTAATAAACCTCTTGAAAAAAATAGCGTTATCAGCTGCAAAGTTGATCCCCAAGGAGCATCAAATACTGTTTCTGGTTGCATTATGCACTTATACTCCTCTTCAAAAGCCTAATGCTCCGCTTAACCGGTCGGCTTTGCGGCGGTCGCGAAAAAGCCGGTCCGGTTGAAGCGGTTGTTGGGTGTAACTTGTGATATTGAAGGACTAGATGCGCTACTCAAAACTTGCTTCGTTACCTCGATTTCATCTCGCTTTTCCAGTCAAAAACCTTGCTGAAACAAAAAATTTTTATCAGGACAAGCTGGGTTGTAGCGTTGGACGTGAATGCCAAACATGGATAGATTTCGATTTTTTTGGCCATCAGATAACGGCCCATTTAAATCACAAGTTAAATGATTTATCTGCCACTAACGAAGTGGATGGGGATCATGTTCCGATACGTCATTTTGGCGTGATTCTGGATTGGAGCGACTGGCATGAACTGGTTGCAAAGCTGCGTGCAGAGTCTATCTCGTTTATAATCGAACCCCACATACGGTTTCAGGGTCAAATTGGAGAGCAAGCCACGCTGTTTTTTCAAGACCCCAGTGGTAATGCCCTAGAATTAAAGAGTTTTAAAGATCAAAATCGAGTATTCGAAAAATAAAAACATCCTTTTCTAAGGAGGAATCCTAACGTTTTTAGTGAGTCCTATGTCTAAACATGATCAATCTTTTCCCTCTAAAAAACGACCCAATCTCACTCGCATCAAATCGGGCTCCCTCTCCCGAGGCATCAGTCTGAGTACCCTAGGATTAAAAGCTGGAGCACGTTTTGGCGCCTATTCGCTGACAGGCTTTTTAACTCCTGGTGATAAAAAGCAGGTTCGGCGTCAACAGATGTTAAAACAGCAAGCAGAGCTGCTGGTCGAGGAGCTAGGTCAGTTAAAGGGTAGCGTCATGAAGGTCGGGCAGTTATTGGCCTTGTATGGCGAGCATCTTTTTTTGCCTCCAGAAGTAGTGGATGTGTTGCGAACCCTTCAAGATGACAGTTCTCCTTTGCAGTGGAAGACGTTGTTGCCTATTTTGCAAAAAGAATTAGGCAGTCAACGTTTGCAGGAATTGGACATTGATCCAACGCCTTTAGCGGCTGCATCCTTGGGCCAAGTTCATCGGGCGCGGCGGCGCTGCGATGGTAAAGAGCTGTGTATCAAAATCCAATATCCCGGTGTGGCGGAATCGGTAGATAGCGATCTCAATACCTTGCAAACCCTCTTATTATTCTCTCGATTATTACCTAAGGGTCTAGCTATTGACGACTTCATGATTGAAGTACGGGAAATGCTCCATCGGGAAGTCGATTACGACTTAGAGTTGAAAAATGTCGAGGGATGTCGGCAGTTATTAAAAGGCGATCCTCGCTATCGCATCCCAGAGACGTTTGCGGAATATTCCACAAAGCGGGTGTTAACCACTACCTTTGAGCCAGGTTTGCCCGTCAGCAGCGCAACAGCCAAAACCCTGAGTCAGGAACAGCGTAACCGGATTGGTGCGGCAGCGCTTGAACTTTTTTTACAAGAATTTTTCCAGTGGAATTGGATCCAAACTGATCCAAATTTTGGTAATTACCGCATTCGCCTTGATACTAAAGGTGACCAGTTGGTGTTGCTGGATTTTGGTTCAGTATGTCGATTTTCCGAGGATTTTTTGAACGCCTATCGTGAGATGGTGCGGGGCGCTTTTTGGCGAGACAAAGAACGTTTGTGGAAAGCCGCCATCGATCTTAAATTTATGCCTGCCAACACATCGCCGGCGACCCTAGAGCATTTTGCCGAGTTATGCTTTTTGATTGTAGAGCCTTTTGCGGAGCCTGCAGAGCAACCCCAGTTTGCTTCCCTGATCAATAGCCAAGGTGAATACTGCTGGCGCACTTCGAATTTACCACAGCGGGTTGCCGTAGCGGCATCTAAAGCAAGCTTTTCATTATCGTTTCGTTTGCCGCCGCGGGAGTTTATTTTTTTGCATCGTAAGCTCGGCGGCGTGTTTCTTTTTTTAGCCGAACTTGGCGCTGAACTCAACGCTAGACACCTGTTGCTACCCTATATGGGACAGCCTAAGGCGTCGCCTAACGGTGGGTCAATCACACAAGAGGAACCAGACACGTCGCCAAGTGACGTCGAGTTAGTATAAAAAGCTGTTTTAAAAACCCGCGACGTTTGCTGAGGCAAGGCGCGGCATCACCGAGCAGCGCAGTTTACAGTGTGTAAATGAGCAGCGAAGAAGGTGTTACAACGCCGCATCAGCGGACATGAGTAAATTCAGCTTCTAAGACAGCTTCTAAGACAGCTTCTAAGGAGATTCTACATCCCGTACCCTCACGTAAGAGCCGGGTGCATCTTCAAGGGGTACCAGCGCCCCATCGCCCGGTACCCTGGCGGGTACTTGATCGCCGGCATACTGCTCAACCCACTCTAACCAGTGTAGCCACCAGGATCCCTCGTGTTGAGTAGCATTTTTTTCCCAGGTATCAGATCTTTCAGGTAATTTTTCATGAGTCCAATAGCTGTATTTACCCGCCTCAGGTGGGTTTATGATGCCAGCAATATGGCCCGACTCTCCCAATACAAAGGTGACCGGCCCACCGACCAATTGGGTGCCCGCATAGGTGGATCTCCAGGGTGCGATATGATCTTCTTTAGCAGATAGAAAGTAAACCGGGTTTTTGATCTTCCCTAAGTCAATGGATTGCCCCAAAAAGCTAAGGCTACCTGGCTCTTTAAGCTTATTGTGAAGATACATATTGCGTAGGTAAAAACTGTGCATCGCCTTGGGCATACGGGTAGAGTCGGCATTCCAATACAATAAGTCAAATGGAAAAGGCGCTTGACCTAGTAAGTAGTTGCGAACCACAAAAGACCAAATGAGATCATTGGCGCGCATTAAACTAAACACCCCTCCCATATGAAAGCCTTCCAAATAGCCTTTCTCTTCCATGCCTTTATCCACATGGGCAAACTGTTCATCATCGATAAAAACCGATAATTCACCCACCTTTTCATAATCCAGCATGGTGGTAAATCCGGTGACGCTCTTGATTCTATCGTCTTGTTTAGCCGCCAGGTAAGCCGCCGTAGAAAATAACAACGTACCGCCGATGCAATAGCCGATACAATTTACATCGGGTACCCCAGTTGCTTTTTCGATGGCGTCTATAGCGGCCAGCGTCCCCTGAGAGAGGTAGTCTTCAAAACCTGTTTCAGCCAGTGTTTCATCAGGGTTCACCCAGGAAATCACAAACACGGTAAAGCCCTGCTCAACAGCCCACTTGATAAACGAGTTCTTAGGCTGTAGGTCAAGGATGTAGAATTTATTGATCCACGGTGGCACCAGGAGGAGAGGTCGTTCAAAAACCTTTTCTGTAGTAGGCGAATACTGGATGAGTTGCATCAGTTCCGTCTGGTAGATGACTTTACCCGGTGTCGTGGCGATATTTTTGCCTAATTCAAAGGCGTCCATATCAGTCATTTTGATATGCAGCCGACCTTTACCACGGTCAAGATCTTCCAAAAGATTGCTAAGACCGTTGATCAGGTTCTCGCCGCCAGAAGCAAAAGTTGTACGTATTACCTGGGGATTTGTCAGAGCAAAATTGGTCGGCGACATGGCATCGGTAAGGCGTCGAGTATAAAAGTCAACTTTTTCTGCGGTTTTTTCGTCAAGCCCGTCTACATTTGTAAAGAGATGATAGAGACTGCGAGAAGTCAATAGATAGGATTGTTTGATAAAATCAAAAATTGCATTGTCTACCCACTCAGACTCTTTAAAACGCTTGTCCCCTGGATCAGGTGTTATGGCGGGTTCGATCTCTTCGCCCAGCGCACGTCGGGAAGCAATTTGCCACATATTAAAATAATCGTGCCAAAAAGTAGCCTGCGCTTGAAACAGCTTTTCAGGATTTGCCAGTAACTTTTGAGTCATCTCTGAAAAGGCTTTGCCAACGATCCCAGGGTCTGGAATCGAAAAGGGAATAATGTCACCTTGGCATTGCTTATTGATGAATTGTTGAACAAGTTTTTGACTGCGTTCGGCAATCTTGGAAAAATTTTCCGCTAGTTTAGCAATTTCTGGAACTTTAACATCAGCGGCTTTAAAGGTGCTTTGTTGCCGTTCTAAGCTTCTAGCAAGGGCGGCTTCTAGCAGTTTTATTTCTGGAAGTTGAGAGGTTTTTTCTCGCTCAACCATAAGTTGTTTACTCCTCTTCAGGTGATTTTTTGTGTTTTGTGATTATTTTAAAATGACATTATTGATGGCTGAGCCATCTTTAAGCTAAGCACATTATCGACAATACCACCAACCGAGTTGGTAAATAAGGCGGTATATAGAGTGTCATTTGGGTTGGCAAAAGAAGGGGCTTTAGCGTGACTACGACCATTTCGAGTATTTATAGCAACGTTGCTTGCCATAGCGCTTGTCTGAAACATTGCCTGAACCCTGCTAACAAGGCTAAACTGACTCACTGTAATGAGTAAAATAAATCAAATTTTAATGGGAAAACGGTGAATTTAAAAACCACTGATCTCTGTGACCGCTACGCGGCGACTCTGCAGATTGCAGAACCTGCTTTACAGAATTTTGGCGGCAACGTAGTCTTTAATGGTCCTATTGTTACGCTTAAAGTGTTCGAAAATGACGCTTTGGTGCGAACCACTTTAGAAAGACCTGGGCAGGGACAAGTATTGGTAGTGGACGGCGGTGGTTCGATGCACTGTGCGTTAATGAACGAACAACTCGCTGAGTTGGCCAAGAAAAATGGTTGGCTTGGTGTTGTTGTCAATGGTTGCATCCGCCATTCTGTCGCTTTGGCAAAGATTGGTATTGGTATTAGAGCATTGGCGAAGAACCCTCGCAATAGCTTTAAACATGGCGCTGGTGAAAAAAATATACCTGTCCGTTTTGCAGGTGTCCATTTTACGCCCGGTCAATACCTTTATGCTGACGAAGATGGTCTAGTAATTTCAGAAACTGCGTTACCATAAACGCATGGTGTTCCTTATCTTATCACTTAGAAATGGAAAACGGGTTTTTACTGTACTAAGGCGAGTGATCGTTTTTCGCCGCGCAGGTAAGTTTTTATTCAATAAAGATTTTTAAGGGGATCATCATCTTTTTTATCGGGTATTGCATCATCGCTGTAACCTAGGTCGTCTGGGTCTAGCTCATCGTAGGCGCCGGACCAATCTTCTGGTGCTTCCATGGATTCCAATGCCAGTTCATACCATGTGTCGAAATCCAATTCTTCCACTTCTCCATCAAAATACTGAATTTCAACGGTTTGGGCGCTTTCATCCAAAGCTACCACTTCAAAACGGGTTTGATCTTCCAGATTTTTATACCAATTTCCTACGATTGGATCCAAATCACTCATGGTCGCCCTCCTAAAAAAGGCGTTAGCAATGCTCTTATTTATAAAGCTATAAACAAAGACCGGACACCCTCAAGAGTGTCCGGTAAGCCGCTAGGTTAACAACTAGGGTATCGTTTATTTCTTAATAGGATTGTTTATTTATTTAGAACGGTTTTCAATCAACTCATCCACCACGCCTGGATCCGCTAGCGTGCTGGTATCGCCTAACGCGCCTACGTCGTTGGCCGCAATTTTACGTAAAATGCGACGCATAATTTTACCTGAACGGGTCTTCGGCAAACCTGGCGCCCATTGGATAATGTCGGGTGTTGCGATAGGACCAATTTCCTTACGCACATGTTTTACCAGATCTTTACGCAGGTCGTCACTGGGTTCGATACCGGCCATTAAAGTGACATAGGCATAAATACCTTGTCCCTTGATCTCATGGGGATAACCTACCACGGCAGCCTCGGCCACCGAATCGTGAAGCACCAAGGCGCTTTCTACTTCAGCGGTACCCATACGGTGACCCGATACATTGATGACGTCGTCGACGCGGCCAGTAATCCAGTAGTAACCATCGGCATCCCGGCGGGCGCCATCTTCGCTGAAGTAGATGCCTGGATAGGTGGAGAAGTAGGTTTTGATAAAACGTTCATGGTTACGAAAGACGGTGCGCATTTGCCCGGGCCAGGGGTGTTTAATTACCAAACCGCCTTCAGTCTCACCTTCTAGCTGATTACCCTCGGCATCGAAGAGGGCTGGTACAACCCCAAAGAACGGCCGTGTCGCGGAGCCGGGTTTGAGAGGTGTGGCGCCCGGTAACGGTGTAATTAATACTCCGCCTGTTTCGGTTTGCCACCAGGTGTCCATAATCGGGCAACGGGCGTCACCCACCACATGGTAATACCATTCCCAGGCTTCTGGGTTGATGGGTTCGCCCACGGAACCTAGAACACGTAAGCTCTGGCGGCTGGTTTTTTTAACGGGCTCATCACCATCGCGCATCAAGGCGCGGATGGCGGTAGGCGCTGTGTAGAAGATATTGACCTGGTGTTTGTCCACCACTTCCCAGAATCGCGAGGCGTCAGGGTAGCTAGGCACACCTTCAAACATCAGGGTCGTAGCGCCATTCGCTAACGGCCCGTAGACGATGTAGGTGTGTCCTGTGACCCAGCCCACGTCAGCGGTACACCAGTAAATATCGCCGTCATGATAGTCGAAAATATACTTATGGGTGATCGCGCCATAGAGAAGATAACCGCCTGTAGTATGCAAAACCCCTTTTGGTGTCCCGGTGGAGCCGGAAGTATAAAGAATAAACAACGGATCTTCGGCATCCATTTCTTCCGCTGGGCAATCGGTGGAGGCGGCATCTACTAATTCATGAAACCAGACATCACGCCCCTCCTGCCAATTGATATTGCCACCGGTGCGCTTGACTACGATCATTTTTTGAATACTGGGGGCGTCAGCACAGGCTTTATCGGCATTGGCTTTCAAGGGTACCGGACGGCCACCCCGAAGACCTTCGTCTGAGGTGATAATAAAACTGGCTTCCGCATTGTCGATGCGGTTACGCAACGCTTCCGGCGAGAAACCGGCAAACACGATAGAGTGAATAGCACCGATGCGGGTACAGGCCAACATGGCCACCGCTGCTTCCGGAATCATGGGGAGATAAATACAAACCCGATCCCCTTTTTTGACGCCTTGATCTTTCAGTGCGTTAGCGAAACGGCAGACCCAGGCATGGAGTTCTTTGTAGGTGATTTTACGGTCGTCGTTGGGGCTGTCGCCTTCCCAAATAATGGCCACTTGATCGCCACGCTTTTCCAAATGGCGATCTAGGCAATTATGACTGACGTTGAGTTTGCCCCCTTCAAACCAACGGATATGGCCTTTTTTAAAGTCCCAATCGAGTACTTTGTCCCAAGGTTTGAACCAGGTCAAAAACTCATTGGCTTGTTCCGCCCAGAACCCCTCCGGGTCGTTGACTGAGCGTTCATACATGGTTTTATACTGTTCTTCATTGATCCAGGCACGTTCAGCAATATTGGAGGGTATTGGGTAGACTTTGGCGTCAGACATAAGGGCTCTCTCCTGTGGTGTTTTGCGGTTTGTTGGTACAAGAAGCTGAAGATACAAAAACACTTCGCGCACAGCAACTCGTTTTCATAATAGTCAAAACTTAGCTGTTTCGCACATGATTGGCAGATAATAATACGAAATAATTTTAAGAAGCTATTTCAAAAACGCGCGACGTTCGTTGAATCAAGGCACAGCACCTTTGAGCAGCGCAGTTTACATACGGTAAATGAGCAGCGGAGAAGGGGCTGTAACGCCGAGTCAGCGGACCTGAGCAGATTTTGAAACAGCTTCTAAAAGACCGATTCAGTTTTGGCAGGTGATAGACAAGGAATGCCAGAAACAGCCGGAATTTGCCTGGGTCGCCAGTGAGCGATGGCCCATGCCAAAATGGTTTTGAGATCCTCGCTGATGAGATAGGTAGGTGGATCTTGTTTCAAGAAACGCAATGCCTCGATGATGGCAGGTCTAGGGTGACGTTTATCCAAGGGTAGGGCGCGAGTTTGTTTGCTAAGTTTGCTGCCGTCTTTATGGGTCGCTACAGGAAGGTGACTATAGCCGGGGGTAGGGACGCCCAGCAAATGCTGCAAGTAAATTTGCCGGGGTGTGGAATCGAGTAGGTCGCTGCCACGCACAACATGGGTAATATCCTGTTCTGCGTCATCCACCACAACGGCTAACTGATAAGCGAAAAGACCGTCGGTGCGGCGAACGACAAAATCACCTACCGCTGTTTCTAAGCATTGCTGGTAGTGACCTTGAATAGTGTCCTGAAAATCAATAATGTGGTTATCGGTACGTAGCCGAATAGCCTCCGGTCGTCCTGGTTGACGTACCTTATGGCGACAGAATCCCGGATACACGCCGTTAGCAGCATATGCGGCGCCCAGCTGCGTCAGTTGGCGTCGAGAACAGGTGCAGGGGTAGGCTAAACCC
Organism: uncultured Candidatus Competibacteraceae bacterium; assembly: GCA_964527085.1. Classification (GTDB taxonomy): domain Bacteria; phylum Pseudomonadota; class Gammaproteobacteria; order Competibacterales; family Competibacteraceae; genus CAYRGG01. The sequence continues at coordinate 6,693 of CAZGON010000010.1, read as the reverse complement.
TTATCCAACAACTGTTGCAGTGCATCTTGGTAACAATGGATACGTTGACTTTGATAGATGACTGGGCCATCCCAGGTCATGCCAAAAGCCTCTAAGGTACACAAAATATCATCGGCGGCTCCCGCCACTACCCGAGGCGTATCGATGTCCTCCATGCGCACCCACCATTGGCCGCCGCTACTGCGGGCCATGAGAAAGCTACCTAGGGCTGCTATTAACGAACCAAAATGTAAGGGACCGCTGGGGGAAGGCGCGAAACGACCGCGTTCAGCCCGCTTGCCAAGAGTGTTGAGCAAGGTGGGCGATGAATCTGACATAAGACGCAGTATTTCAGAAACCTATAAGCGGGATTGCTTTTCCTTGCGCTCCTGCAGCGTCTTACAGTCAATACATAAGGTGGCGGTGGGACGCGCCTCTAACCGACGGATGCCAATTTCCGCGCCGCAGGAATCACAATACCCGTAGTTATGAGATTCGAGTCGATTGAGAGCAGCATTGATTTTGCTGAGCAGTTTATGCTCCCGCTCGCGGGTACGCAGTTCTAAACTAAACTCTTCTTCCTGGGTGGCTCGGTCATTGGGATCGGGAAAGGTGGCTGAATCGTCCTGCATATGATTGACGGTACGACCCGCGCCTTCCAAAAGATTCTCTTTCCAGCTCATCAAAAGATGACGAAAGTGGTTCATTTGAACATCATTCATATATTCTTCGTCATGGACCACCACATAAGGCTGGAAGTCTGGACTCCGCTCGAGGTCGTCAGTAGAGGCCATAATCGTTTCCTTCTTACTTTTGGAGAAGAGGCGCGGGTGAAAACTATAAAGAATAGCAAAAACAAAAATTGTAAGTAAACGATTTTTAATTATTTAAAAACACTAACTGTTTATTGGCGCAACACGTTTTTGATAGATAGCGATGAATAGCTGTAACGACTAAGAAATTAATCCGATAGGCTGGGTTTTACTTTTTTACGGGATCGTCTTCGGTTTCGTTTAGCCGGTGCCGATTTCTGCCCATTGGCCAGTTCAAAATCGATCTTACGTTCGTCGAGATCAACCCGTGTGATACGCACCCGTATATTATCGCCTAACCGATAAACTTGCCCACTGCGCTCTCCGCGCAAGCGATGCCCCACCGGGTCAAACTGATAATAATCATTGTGTAGTGCGGTAACATGCACTAAACCCTCCACAAAAACCCCCTGTAGTTCCACAAATAAGCCAAACCCAGTGACCCCAGTCACGACACCGTCAAATACATCGCCCACCTTATCCAACATAAACTCGCATTTAAGCCATTCGATAGCATCCCAAACGGCTTCATCAGCCCGTCGTTCGGTCATGGAGCAATGTTCACCTAAGCCAGACAAGGTTTGCAACGTATGGCTAAAGTCTTTGCTGCCGCCCCCGTGCAGGATATGGCGAATGGCCCGATGCACCAAAAGGTCAGGATAGCGACGTATCGGCGAGGTGAAATGGGTATAGGCGTCGAGGGCTAGACCAAAGTGGCCACGTTTTTCTGGGCTGTAAACGGCTTGGGACAGGGATCGCAGGATGACCGTCTGGATGAGATGAAAATCAGGTCGGTCCAAGGATCGCTTGAGAAGCATCGCATAGTCCTTGGGTGAGGGTTTATCACCTCCACCAAGCCCTAACCCCAATTCACCCAGAAAACCTTTTAGTTTTGTGAGTTTTTCTTGCGTCGGACCCTCGTGGACACGATATAAAGTGGGTAGCCGATGACGTTGTAAAAAGCGAGCTGCCGCCACGTTGGCAGACAGCATACATTCTTCGATGATACGGTGAGCGGTACAATACGCTCAATTTTGCGGTCTGCGCTATATTCAATGGCGGTCTCTTGGGTATCGAGATCGAGAGCGCCACGCTTTTCGCGGGCGCTATGAAGCACTTTATAAAGCCCATAAAGCGCCTCCAGATGGGGTAGTAATGCCTTATATTGTGCGCAGATAGCTGGATTCTTATCCACTAACATAGCTGCTACCGCATCATACGTAAGCCGGGCTTGGGAACGCATCACCGCTTCTATAAAACGGGAGCGCACGATACGCCCTTCCCCATTGATGGTCATCTCACAGGCCATACAGAGGCGGTCTACTTGAGGGTTCAAAGAACATAGTCCGTTAGAAAGGGCCTCGGGTAACATGGGGATAACCCGATCTGGCAGGTATACCGAGTTGCCCCGCAGCTGGGCTTCCTCATCGAGGGCGCTATCGGGGCGTACATACCAGGCCACATCGGCAATGGCGACAATTAAACGCCAATTCTTGCCGCGCTGTTCACAGTAAACCGCATCATCGAAGTCGCGAGCGTCGATACCATCAATGGTGACCAAGGGCAGATCACGCAGATCTACGCGCTGCTGTTTTGCGCTTTCAGGCACCTCCGATGGGAATTGTTGCGCCTCTTCGAGAGCAGCGGCAGGCCACTCGGTGGGTATTTCATGGCGAGCGATGGCAATTTGTACTTCCATGCCCGGCGCCATATGCTCACCCAACACCTCTTTGACGCGACCAATGGGTGGGTTCTTTTTACTGGGTTGTGAGATCAACTCCACGATAACAATTTGACCTGCCTGGGCGGCTCCCAAATATTCCCCAGGCACCAGGATATCGTGGTGGATGCGTTTATTGTCCGGCACCACAAAAATAACCCCGCGCTCCTGAAATAAGCGTCCCACGACTCGTTCTGTGCCACGTTCTAGAATGTCCACTACAGCACTTTCCCGGCGACCCCGATGGTCGATGCCAGCCACCCGTACCATCACCCGGTCGCCATGCAGGAGCTGGCGCATTTGTCGGGGTGAGATATACAGATCCTCGCTACCATCATCCGGAATTAAGAAACCATAGCCTTCCGGATGACCCACCACGCGACCCTTGATAAGGTTCATCTTGGTGGCGACGCCGTAGCCGCTGCGCCGGTTGCGAATCAGTTGACCATCTCGCTCCATAGCTTTAAAGCGACGACGCAGGGCTTCCCTTTCCCATTCGTCAACGATATTCCAGGTATCATAAAACTCCTCTCGGGTAACCGGTACACCCTGGTCTTCTAGATAAGAAAGAATAAACTCACGGCTGGGAATGGGGAGTTCGTATTTTGTTTGCTCTCTCTGCAACGAGGTATCGAGCTCACGCCAGCGGCGCGCGCGTTTTTTTGTTGTCATGGTTTTAGCGTTATATTCTCAGTGTGTCCTTGTGGTTTGCCTTTGCGCAGTCAGTCGCCATGGGTAACGTAGGTACGTGCCTTGGCTAAAAAGATTCGACCCGCTAAAAAAACATTTATTGCATATTTGACAGGTGATTTGTTGAACCCTATATTAATGCAACCTTTAAGTCATCCATTAGAATGCTTATGGTAGTGCCGGGGTGGCGGAAGTGGTAGACGCGCTAGCTTCAGGTGTTAGTTGGGGTAACCCAGTGGAGGTTCAAGTCCTCTCCTCGGCACCATATCTTATAGGTCTAGCTTTAGATTGGTAAGCTAGGAATTAAAAATCTTTTTGAGTGCTATCACAGATAGACAGATGTTCTAGCCCTAGCTGTTGAACACAGCAGACATGTCAAAATTGCTCAGGGACGACTGAGCGTACTTAACCCTTATTTTCCGCGCTAGGGAACAATTTGATACTCATTAGACCCCATCTACTGGCGATGACTGACACTTTATTTCCCTAATCCTGTGTAAAGCCATATCATTTGTTAATAGAATGGCATTTGCTTCTTTTGCTACTTCTTCCACTCCTCCCGCTGTTGTTTTTGCCAGGCAACCGGATTATCAATTGTTTTAAATGCTGATAGCTGTCCCACAAGTTCCATAAGATGTTTAGCGTCGTCTGTCGCTATGAGCGGGGCATTAGTTTCATCTTGCGCTAATTCTCGTATCTGAATTTTTTCCTGAGGAAGCTGCTTTAGTACAGCTAAGAGATGTTCGTAGAGTGCATTATCTACTTGTAAGTTTAAAGTTTTCATCAACGTTCTTGAACCTCTTTTCGTGGTCTGGTCAACAAGAGTTTTTTACAAGCTCGTCTCCTTTAGGGGCGAGTAGTTGACGATTTCTTCTTAGTCTATCTTAGTTCACCCGAGTAAGCATACATCACCTACTGCATCTCGCCTGCACGAGAAAAGTCGTTGGCAAAAGTATATTTTACAGCTTACTGTTAAAAAAGTTTGCTCTATCGCTTGAAATTTTTCTTCACGCCTATATATCAGCAGCCGGCGCCAAAGAGTGCTAATAAAATTTTTGTATTTACGTTTTCAGGTTACCGGGGAGTAAAACCTGTATGAACATTCGTCCTTTACACGATCGAATTATTGTAAAGCGTAAGGAAGAAGAACAAACCTCGCCAGGGGGTATTGTTCTTCCTGATGCAGCGAAGGAAAAGCCCATCCGTGGTGAAGTTGTTGCGGTTGGCAAGGGCAAGATGTTAGACAATGGCGATCAGCGGCCCGTCGACGTTAAGCCAGGCGATGAAGTGTTGTTTGGTAAGTACGCTGGAACCGAGGTCAAAATTGACGATGAAGAGCTTCTGGTGATGCGTGAAGACGATATTATGGCGATCATTGAAAAGTAATCACGATTTAAGAATCATCGGTTAGCAAAGCACACACTAAAGGGTTTTAAAATGGCTGCTAAAGTTGTCAAGTTTCACGATGAAGCACGTCAGCGCTTAGTGCGCGGTGCGGATATTTTGGCTAACGCTGTCAAAGTCACATTAGGTCCCCGGGGTCGCAATGTGGTGCTGGATAAAAGTTTTGGCGCACCCACCATGACCAAAGACGGCGTGTCGGTGGCCAAGGAAATCGAGTTGGCCGACAAGTTTGAGAACATGGGGGCGCAAATGCTCAAGGAAGTTGCCTCCAAAACCTCAGATATAGCGGGTGACGGTACTACCACTGCGACCGTGCTGGCCCAATCCATGTTGCGGGAGGGGCTAAAATCGGTGGCTGCTGGGATGAATCCCATGGATTTAAAACGGGGCCTTGATAAAGCAGTGTTGGAAGCCATCGAGAAATTAAAGGATATTTCCAAACCCGTCCAGGATAATAGAGCCATCGCTCAAGTGGGTACGGTATCTGCCAATGGCGACTCGGTGATTGGCGACATTATCGCCCAGGCCATGGAAAAGGTAGGCAAAGAGGGGGTTATCACCGTCGAAGAGGGTAAAAGCCTAGAAAACGAACTGGATGTGGTGGAAGGCATGCAGTTTGATCGAGGCTATTTATCACCGTACTTTATCAATAACAAAGAAAATATGAACTGCGAGTTAGAGGATGTCGTGATTCTGCTCTACGACAAAAAAATCTCTAACATCCGGGATTTATTGCCGCTGTTAGAAAGTGTCGCAAAGTCTAGCAAGCCGTTATTGATTATTGCCGAAGACATTGAAGGAGAAGCCCTAGCGACGCTGGTGGTCAATAGCATCCGTGGCATTATCAAAGTGGCCGCGGTAAAAGCCCCTGGTTTTGGTGATCGTCGCAAAGCCATGTTGCAGGATATGGCCATACTCACAGGTGGTCAGGTTATATCAGAAGAAGTAGGTTTGAGCTTGGAGAAAGCAACCCTAGAGGACTTGGGTGCAGCCAAGCGCATCATTATCGGCAAGGAAGATACCACCGTGGTGGATGGCGCAGGCACTAGGGCAGATATCGAAGCACGTATCGCACAAATTCGTGCTGAAATTGAAAAGACCACTTCCAGCTATGATAAAGAAAAGCTTCAGGAACGGTTGGCTAAACTGGCGGGTGGTGTTGCGGTGATCAAAGTCGGTGCGGCCACGGAAATGGAGATGAAGGAAAAGAAAGCCCGTGTGGAGGATGCTTTACACGCTACCCGCGCTGCGGTGGAGGAAGGCGTTGTCCCAGGGGGCGGGGTTGCTTTAATTCGAGTATTGAAGCAATTGGATAATCTGCAAAGCGATAATCACGACCAGGCGGTAGGTATTAAAATTGCCCGCCGGGCCATGGAAGAACCGTTACGGCAAATCGTCGCTAATGCCGGTGGCGAACCGTCCGTCGTATTACGGCGAGTGGCTGAAGGCGAAGGCAATTTTGGCTTCAATGCGGCCACTGAAGAGTTCGGCAATATGGTAGAGATGGGTATTCTCGACCCCACAAAAGTGGTGCGCGCCGCATTACAGAATGCCGCTTCTATCGCCGGTTTGATGATTACCACCGAGGCGATGGTGGCCGAGGCGCCTAAGAAGGATGACAAGGCTTCTGGAATGCCGCCGGGCGGTGGTATGGATGATATGGATTTCTAACGCTGGATTCAATGCGGACCTTGGGTCAATGCCCCAAGGTCCTTGTTGTCAAGAATTGCAAATCTATAACAGCTATTACTATGGCTTACGCAGCTTTAACGACTGCCTGATTGGATTGTGGATTCGTGGACTCTTCTTGTACTTCAAAGAACATTTTTCGGAATTTGAGTGGCTCAGAAATACCGGGAATAGGCGCTTTTGGATCTCCAGCACCGGCAACCAGAATGCTCCCAAAGTTAAACATGCGACCAAGAATTCCTTGATCTACTTGAATGCTCTCTACCTTAGAAATATTCATTTCTATGGTATTTCGACGGATTAGGCCAAACTTGGCAATAACACGTTTGTTGGTAATAGCAAGTTCAGTAGTAAAGTAACGTGAGTTCTGGATAAGCCTGGGGTTAATGGGTACCTCCT
>CAZGON010000009.1:16753-37270 GCA_964527085.1 uncultured Candidatus Competibacteraceae bacterium | reverse complement strand
ACACGGTAGGTCTTTATAACCCATCGAACAGTCGTTTTTACTTGCGCAATAGCAATAACGTCGGCAAGGCTGAAGTTACATTTCTTTATGGACCCCCTGGGGCTGGGTGGTTACCTCTTGCTCATCAGCTAACACTCAATAACGTGGTGGGAAATGGTGTTATTATTGATAATAAAGATACTAGTTTCAGTACATTAGGTGCAAATTGGACTGCATCGACAATTGCACCAGGTTTCTTTGAAGAAGATTATCAATTTGTACCAGCCGGGGATGGATCTGATTCGGCAACTTGGCCTTTTCAAATTGATTCTGCAGGGCAATACAAAATTTTTGCACAATGGCCAGCACTTGCCAATGGATCGTCGGAGGCGACTTATTCCATAATAAACAACGGCATAACGTTGGGGGCAGTTCAGAAAGATCAACGAATAGACGGAGGTCGTTTTGTTGAACTAGGCGCTTTTGAGTTGGAGGTGGGTACTTTAGAAGTGGTTTTGCGAAGTTCGCCTTCAGGTGAGGTTGCAGCCGATGCAGTTTTTGTGGGCAACGGTGGTCTCGTACAGATTGTAAACCCGGTGGAAATGGGTGTAGAGACTAATCCTAGTCCCACATTAAAAGCGGTGGCAATTAATTTTCCTATTGGTTGGGGCATCGAATTTGTGGTTAAGGATTTCTCTACCGGCAGCGTGGTTCAAACAGTGTCCGATTTTGATGCTCCTTTTCAACAGTTGGTATCTAGTTTGCCGTTAGCCGAATATATCGCTGAAGCGCATGTGGTGAATCAGCAGGGAGTTCGTCAACAGGCATTTGACCAAAAACGATTTGGTGTTGGTGATTACTATGTGGCAATAGGCGACAGTATTACTTTTGGCACAGGCGACGACATTAACTCGGATAATATTTCCAACGATGCTCGAAACAACAGCACAGGTGGTGGTTATACACCCATCTTAAACAACCTTTTGACAATGGCGAAAAAGTATCCTCACACTATCCTTAATGAAGGGATGCCGGGTGATAGATCTCGCGATGGTAAGAACTTAATTAACACTGTTTTAGCTAAGCATCCAAAAGCCAAATTTTTTCTAGTGCAGTATGGAACCAATGATTCGCACAATTTACGTGTACCAAGCGGTGCAGGTTTGAGTCCCGGTAACCCTGGATACGCAGGATCATTTAAAGATAATATGCAGCAGATCATCAATGCTATCGTCGCATCGAGCAAAACACCCATACTAGCAAAATTGCCGATTACATTTGGTTCTAGTAGTCGATCAAAGCCTTTTTCAGATCCCGATAGTGCGCAAAGAAATTTACTGGTTCAGGAATACAACCAAGTCATTGATGAATTGAACAGTGCTAATGGTATTCAAACCATACCGCCTGACTTTTATAATTATTTTAGAGCCAACCCCGGTCAAATGTCTGATAACCTGCACCCCAATGGTGTCGGTTATCAAGGCATGGCTGAGTTATGGTCCAATACTTTGACGGGGGTTCCATAAAGAATGGGAATTAATAAAATGAAAATAAACTCTTTGTGGATTACCCTTTGGTTGGGTTTGCTTGGTTTGTGTTCCTTTTCCTATGCCGGTGCCTTAGAACCTTCTGAAACGGTAATCTATTATTTTGATGCCCTTAAAAGCGGTAATGTTGAAGCCATAAAAAGTTCTGTGGCGGGTGAGTTTTACCAAGAACAAAAAGTTCTTTTGGAAGAAAACGCCCAGTACTCTACCTTTTTAAAGAAAAATTATACCAATGCGTGGTTTCGCTTAGAAAACACTCATCAACCTAGCTCTGATCGTGCTGTTGTAAATGGAACTATTTACTTTGCGGATGGCAGCGAAAGTCCCACTGTCTTCCATCTCGAGCGTGCACCAACAGATTATACGTGGAGAATTGTCAAGGAGGTCATCAATTTTTAGGATTAGACGGCAACAGACGCTTTAATATGAGGATGTGCTTGGTAGTTTAAGATAGCGAAATCTTCATGGTGATAGTCAAATAGCGACGGTGGTGCGCGATTAATAACAAGCTTTGGTAAGGGATAAGGCTCCCGGGTCAGTTGTAAACGAGCTTGTTCTAAATGGTTCAAATAGCAATGGGTATCACCACCGACCCAAACCAATTCCCCCACCTCAAGACCGGATTGGTGGGCCACCATGTGGGTTAGCAACGCATAACTTGCAATATTAAAGGGTACTCCCAAAAAAACGTCGCAGCTTCGTTGATAAACTTGGCAAGATAAAGCGCCATGGACGACATTAAATTGAAATAACACATGGCAGGGTACTAAAGCCATTTTATCCAAATCAGCCACATTCCACGCTGATACGAGGAGTCGGCGTGACGACGGATTTTGCCGGATTTGCTCGAGGACAGTGCTAATCTGATCAATATGCCGATTATTAGGTGTAGGCCATGATCGCCATTGATATCCATAAATAGGCCCTAGTTCCCCATGTTCATCAGCCCATTCATTCCAAATAGATATACCGTTATCCGTCAAATAGCGGATGTTTGTGTCTCCTTTAAGAAACCATAAAAGCTCATAAATGATCGACTTTACATGGAGTTTCTTAGTGGTGAGTAATGGAAAGCCCTCGTTTAAATTAATACGCATTTGATAGCCGAATAGGGATAGGGTACCGATACCTGTTCGGTCTTCTTTGACGATGCCATTGTCAAGCACTTGCTGTAACAATTCTAAGTACTGGCGCATCCTAATGTGTTTTCCATTGGTAAGCCAAAATAAACAAAATCATTCCCACAAGGATCATGGGAATACTTAATAACTGCCCCATAGTTACCCAGCTAAAGGCGACAAACCCAAGATGGGTATCAGGCTCGCGAGCAAACTCTATAATGAAGCGAAATACCCCATAACCTATCAGAAACAAGCCTGAAACTGCCATGGGTGGACGAGGTTTGGCAGAGTAAATCCAGAGCACTAAAAATAACACAAAGCCTTCCAGAATGGCCTCATAGAGCTGGGAAGGATGGCGGGGTAATTCTCCGGCTGCTGGATGGTGAAAAACCATAGCCCAAGGCAAATCGCTGACCCGACCCCAAAGCTCACCATTGATAAAATTACCGATGCGTCCAAAAAATAAGCCGGGGGTTATCAAAGGTGCAATAAAATCAGTGACGTCGAAAAAATCTTTATGATGCTTATGGGCGAAAAAAATCATTGCCAATACTACGCCTAGCAGTCCACCGTGAAACGACATACCTCCTTCCCAGACCTTAAACAGCATGGCTGGGTTGTCTAGGAAAACAGCAAATTTATAAAACAGTACATAACCAATACGGCCGCCGAAAATAACGCCTAGCGCAATGTAAAAAAGTAGATCATCAACTTGTTCACGTTGCCAAGAAGCGCCAGGTTGAGCAGCTCGGTAGCGTCCCAAAGCCCATCCGGCAATAAAGCCAAACAAGTACATAAGGCCATACCATCGTATTTGGAGGGGCCCCAGACTGAAGGCAATGGGATCAAAATTAGGGTGGTTAAGCATGACTCAGGATTTATGTGTATTAAATCGATGTTTATTAAATGGGTAATAGCCGGATAAAAAATGCTTTCAAATACTGTGTTTCCGGAATGGCTGGATGGACGGGATGATCGGGCCCCTGTTGACCGTGCTCGAGAATTTGTAACGATCTATTAAGACGATAGGCCGCCTGAGATAACAACTGTTTAAAAGTTTCTTGATTCAACAACTGAGAACAGGAACAAGTCATTAATATGCCGTCTTTCTTTAACACCTGCATAGCCATCTCGTTAAGCTTGCAATAACCTCGCACACCCGCCCTTAAATCTTTCTTACTTTTTATAAAAGCGGGTGGGTCTAAAATGACTACGTCAAAATGCTCTTGCGCAGCGTGCAATGATTTTAGCACAGAGAATACATTTCCTCGGCGTGCGCTGACTTGCTTATCGACTTTGTTTAAACGTGCATTATAAGCTAAGTATTCCAAAGCCAGGGCAGAGGCATCGACACATAGCACTTCACGAGCATTATGAGTTGCGGCTTGAATGCCCCAGGCGCCCACATAACTATAAAGATCCAATACCCTTTGATGGGCTACATATTTGCTAGAGCGATAACGGTTATCCCGCTGGTCAAAAAACCAGCCGGTTTTCTGTCCATCAATAAGCGGAACTTTGAAATGGGTATTGTTTTCTTCAATAACCTTATCTGCCGGTACATGACCGGCTGCAACTTCCACATAACGAGTTAAACCCTCCCGTTCGCGGATTGGGCTATCATTACGCCATAGCACAGCGGTGGGTTTGAGGACTGTATCTAATCCTTGTAGAATGTTCGCCTTGCATAGCTCCATACCAGCAGTCGTCAATTGCACTACGCAGATATCCGCAAAGCGATCAATGATGAGTCCGGGCAAACCGTCGGCTTCCCCATATACCAAACGGTAAAATGGATCCGGATAAAGGCGTTCGCGCAGGGCCAAAGCTAACCGCAAACGATGCACTAATAAAAGGGGGCTAAACGGATGCGCTGGATCACGGCTTAATAGGCGAGCACAGATGAGGGAATGCGGATTGACATATCCGGTTCCTAATATCTTACCGTTGTAGGTTTGAATAGCGACACACTGGCCCGGTGCAAAGTTCTGTAAAGGGGTAACAGCTGTTTCAACCTCATTGCTATAGACCCAAAGATGACCCATTTTGAGTCGGCGTTCTTCATTTTTCTTAAGGCGTAGGATAGGAAATTGGGAAGCTTCAGACATGGTGTGCAACAAGGCGCTTTATGAGAATTGTTCGGTATCTTAATTTTAGCTTGTCTATTAAAGGAAACGTTATCGTAGGGGAATTGTTGGTTGCGAACTAGACTTGACAGAAAATTAAAACCCCCGAAATATACTTGCAAAAAGCAAAGCAGCATTTAAAAAATGCACTATTTTGCAGTTTATTAGCACACAAATAACCTGTTTTTTACATCAGTAGCCAAGGAATTGCCGTAACTTATTCCATTTTTCTTTTTGGATCAAAAGACTATGTCTAAACATGTATTGCTTGATAGTAACCCTAATACTTGGTTAACAGAATTACCGGCATTGGGCATGGATACTGTCAGTATTGCTACGGATTTTCGGCGTTATTTTAACCATACCCTGGGCCGCGATAAGTATTGCCAAGAGACTCGCTATCCCTATGAGGCCCTCGCGTTTGCTCTACGTGATCGGCTGATAGAGCGCTGGCGGAAAACCCAGTACGCTTATGAGCAACAAAATTGCAAACGGGTCTATTATCTTTCTCTTGAATTTTTGATTGGCCGCGCCCTAAGTAACGCAATGCTCAATTTAGGCGTCAATGATGAGGTAAATCGAGCAGTGCGGTATCTGGGTCTGGCATTAGAGGAAATCGCCGCGAGCGAACACGATGCAGGACTCGGTAATGGCGGCTTAGGACGCTTGGCCGCTTGTTTTTTGGATAGCTGTGCAACGTTACAGTTACCTGTCATGGGTTACGGAATTCGCTATGAGTACGGCATGTTCCGGCAAGAGATTGTTAATGGCCAACAGGTGGAAGAACCTGACCACTGGTTACGAAATGGTAATCCATGGGAACTTGAGCGACCGGAATATACCCGGCAAGTTCAGTTTTGTGGTCATGGTGAATTCTATAATAACCCCAAGGGAGAGCTGCGTGTCCGTTGGGTAGAAACTCAAGATATTTTAGCAGTGCCCTATGATGTTCCGATACCCGGTTATCAGAATGGTACAGTGAATACACTACGCTTGTGGAAAGCGGTCGCCACAGACGCCTTTAATCTAGGAGAATTCAACGCCGGTAGTTATCCCGAATCGGTGGCTGCCAAGAATGCAGCCGAGCACATCACCATGGTGTTGTATCCCAACGATGCCAGCGAAAACGGTAAGGTGTTGCGGTTGCGTCAACAGTATTTTTTGGCGTCAGCGAGCCTTCAAGATGTGCTTGATTATTGGGTAAGAAAGCATGGCGCGGATTTTAGTCAATTTCCTGAAAAAAATTGTTTCCAACTCAACGATACCCATCCAGCCTGCGCTGTTCCAGAACTGATGCGTCTTTTTATGGACGACTACGATCTGGGCTGGGAGGCGGCTTGGAACATCACTAGCCGCACGTTAGCGTATACCAACCATACTTTGTTGCCTGAGGCCCTTGAAAGATGGCCTGTGCGGTTATTTGGCGAGCTTTTGCCACGCTTGCTCGATATTATCTACGAAATTAACGCCCGTTTTCTTGCCGAAGTAGCCCACCGGTGGCCTGGTGACAACGACCGCCTGCGCCGCATGTCTATTATCGAGGAGGGTTCCGATCCGCAGATTCGTATGGCGTTTCTAGCCATTGTTGGCAGCTTTTCCGTTAATGGGGTTGCTGTACTGCATTCTAATTTACTGCAACGGGGCCTGTTTCGTGATTTTTATAAGCTTTGGCCGCACAAATTTAACAATAAAACCAATGGAGTTACCCAGCGCCGCTGGCTAAAAAGCTGTAATCCCGGTTTAAGCCAACTTATCAGTGAGGCCATCGGTGACGATTGGATTACTGATCTGCCACAGCTAAGCCGACTCCTCCCCTCTATTAACGATGCTGAATTTTGCCGCCGCTGGCACGGGGTTAAACAGAAAAACAAAAACCGTATTGCCCAGTTGGTTCAAGCTAAGTGTGGGATTAGTATTAATACCGACGCTCTTTTTGATGTTCAAGTGAAACGTATTCATGAATATAAACGTCAACTGTTAAATATTCTTCATGTGATACATCTTTATGATCGTCTTAAGCGCGGCGATAGTGAAACCTGGACACCCCGTTGTGTATTGATTGGTGGTAAAGCAGCGCCCGGCTATACTGTGGCGAAAAATATCATCAAATTGATTTGCAACGTAGCAGAAACCATCAATAGAGATTCTGAAGTGGGTGATCGGTTGCAAGTTGTGTTCTTGCCGAATTATGGGGTTTCAGCTATGGAAATCATCTGTCCAGGTACTGATTTGTCAGAGCAGATCTCAACGGCGGGTAAGGAGGCCTCTGGAACCGGCAACATGAAGTTTATGATGAATGGCGCCATCACCATAGGAACCTTAGACGGAGCTAACATTGAAATTCTTGAAGAAGTCGGTGCTGAGAATTTTTTTCTGTTTGGCTTAAATGCTAAGGAAGTGGAAGCAAAACGCAAGGACTATTATCCTCGGGCTATTATCGAGGCTGATGCGGATATTGAACGTATTATTCGGCTTTTGCAGAGCGGTCATTTCAACCAGTTCGAACCCGGTGTTTTTGATGCCATCATAGAGGCGCTGACTAACCCCTTTGACCCCTGGCTGGTACTTGCCGATCTGCGTAGCTATATCGATGCGCAACAGCGGGTATCCGAGGCTTATCAGGACACCCAGCGTTGGACACAAATGAGTATTCTCAATACAGCGTCGAGTGGTCGATTCTCCTCGGATCGCACCATCAATGATTATAACCAAGAGATTTGGAAACTAGAGAGGGTTCCAGCATTACCCGTTAACTAAACAGCAGCAGCGATGCCAATTTGCAAGTAACTGATTAATTAGATTTTTTGCTTTATGCTTTTTTTTGGAGTCGCTTTAAAAAGACCTGCATTTCTTTGGCGGCTTGTTTATCGCCCTTATGTTCAGCGCTACGAATGCCGTCTTTATAGGCGGCTATAGCGTTATCGTCCTGACCGGCTTCCGCCAATGCTTTGCCCAACATTTTCCAGGCCGCTGAATAGTGAGTGTCGTGACGCACCGCCACTTGTAGGTGTTCAATAGCTTGGTCCAATTTGCCTTCTTTAAAGTAAGCACTGCCAAGTCCAAAACGTAACAGTGCGTTGTCTTGGCCTTGGGCGAGTAAATTTTCTAATGTTTTAATCATTTTTAATTTTAACAGGACACTTAGGTAGCTTGTGCAAGAAGTGTCGGCGGCCTGGACGGCCGTCTTTAAGCCTACACGGACGTATTTACGGCGTCTTCTGGAACAAGCTACCTAAGGTCCTGTCTTTGCCTAAACCACCCGTTGCGCAACTAGCATTGCTTCATTACGAAAACCCTGCTGAACATCCCCAAGGTCTGTTTCCTCTCGATAAATGCGTACCCTAAGATTTGCAAAAAGCCTTAACAGCTCATTGTCTTCAAGGAGAAAATTAGGATTACGGGGTCCGCCATCAGCTATGCGAAGTTTGCTAAAGGTTTGGTAAAAAAGCAATCCATTGGGGCGCAAAGCAGCCATAATTGCATGGTTTAAAGATCGCTCTAAAAAGTGACTCACTACAATCACATCAAAACCATTGACCGGGAAGGGTGGTATCGTCACATCGCGTACTTCAGCATGAACAGCAGAGCCTACCTGGGTAATGATTTCTTTTAATCGGGCAATTGCCACCGAAGAAACATCCCAGGCCCAGGTTTCTAAACCTCGCTCGGCCAGTAGTAAAGCGTTTGCGCCTAAGCCACAGGCAAGATCCAGTGCCTGTCCAGTTGTAGGCAGTAAGTAACCATAGTCAAGCAGCACT
Source organism: uncultured Candidatus Competibacteraceae bacterium (assembly GCA_964527085.1). Taxonomy (GTDB): domain Bacteria; phylum Pseudomonadota; class Gammaproteobacteria; order Competibacterales; family Competibacteraceae; genus CAYRGG01. The sequence goes on along the minus strand of CAZGON010000009.1, from coordinate 28,739 downwards.
TGGGTTGGTTGCGGTAGGGCGCTGTTTGCTGTATAGCGTTGATTCCAGTGCTGCGTTATATCGTTTTGATTTGTCATAGCCCATTTGGTCGAACATAGCTGAAGTCAGTGTTGTTTGATTTGAGCAATGCCATTAGGCCGCTTCTCAGCGCCGCCAAAAGGCAGGGGTGAGCAGTACCAACAGGGTAAAAATTTCTAACCGACCCAGCAACATAGCAAAGCATAATACCCATTTTGCCGGATCGTTAAGCTGTGTGAAGGTGGCCCCCACATCACCAAGACCTGGTCCTAAATTGTTGATGCAAGCTGCAACAGCCGAAAAAGCGGTGACTTGATCTAGACCAGTGGCCATCAGCGCCAATAACATAACCGTGAAAGAGGCAATATAAAGGGCAAAAAACCCCCATACAGCATTAATGACTTTTTCCGATACTGCCTTATTGCCTAACCTGACCGGTACCTGGGCGGCAGGATGAATGAGACGGATGATTTCTCTTTTACCTTGTTTATACAGTAGCAAGAAACGGATTACTTTCATGCCACCACCGGTAGAGCCGGCGCAGCCTCCCACAAAACTGGTGAACAATAACAGCACAGGTAGGAAACCCGGCCAGGCAAAGTACTCGCTGGTGGTGAAGCCAGTCGTCGTGGCCATAGAGACAACCTGAAAAAGCCCATGGGATAAGACCTCAAACCCTTCAAAAGTTTGGGTAAATTCCAGATAAGTGATCGTGATGAGGGCAACCAGACTCATGGCGATAATGTAAGCGCGGAACTCAGCATCTGCCCAATAAATACGCGGATTACGAGATCGTAATACCAAAAAGTGTAATGCGAAATTAGCGCCCGAGATAAGCATGAAGACTACAGCAATCATCATAATAGCGGGGTTTTCAAAAAAGCCAATGCTGGTATCGTGGGTTGAGAATCCGCCGATGGCCACGGTAGAAAACGCATGGGCGATGGCATCGAACACGTTCATACCGGCTAACCAATAACAAAACCCGCACAGGATAGTGATTCCCAGATAAATGTACCACAGCGCTTTGGCGGTTTCGGTAATACGCGGGGTCAGTTTAGTATCCTTGATGGGACCCGGTGTCTCGGCTCGATAAAGCTGCATACCGCCGATACCTAACATGGGCAAGATAGCCACTGCCAAAACGATGATTCCCATGCCACCAAACCACTGCAGTTGTTGGCGATAATACAGAAGTGCATAAGGTAGCTCGTCTAATCCAACGATAACCGTGGCGCCCGTGGTGGTCAGTCCAGAAATAGACTCGAAAACCGCATCAGTGGCAGACATGGAATGTTCTAAGAAAAAAGGTTGTGCGCCAAATAGCCCTAGCACCGTCCAAAATAGCGCCACCACTAAAAAGCCATCGCGCAAACGCATTTCCCGGCGGTAGTTCAATACCGGGAGGCTCACCAGAACGCCGCAAGTCAGAGTGACTAAGAGGGTAATAACAAATGATTTAACACTGCCGTCGCCGTACCATAACCCCACCAAGATGGGGGGTACCATGGTAAAACTGAACAGTGTCAATAAAATACCGATCAGGCGTTGAGCTACATAGATGTTCACAATATTATAGAAATGTGACGCTTACTTGAAATAACTCCTCTACTTCATGAATGCGCCGTTTGTCCACTAAAAACAAAATAGCGTGATCTTCAGCTTCAATCACCGTATCGTGATGACAGATCACCACTTCATCGCCACGCACAACCGCACCGATAGTAGTGCCTGGCGGTAGCTTGATTTCTTCAATACGGCGTCCTACCACTTTGGAGGTAGAGCGATCGCCATGGGCGACGGCTTCGATCGCTTCCGCAGCGCCGCGGCGTAACGCATGAACCTTAACCACATCGCCACGCCTGACATGGGTGAGCAAGGTGCCGATGGTTGCTTGTTGGGGAGAAATAGCCACATCGATGATGCCTGCCGATTCAACTAAATCCACGTAGGAAGGTCGGTTGATAAGGGACATGACCTTACGAGCGCCTAATCTTTTAGCTAACATAGCCGAAAGTATATTGGCTTCATCATCGTTGGTAACAGCGCAAAAAATATCTGTATGCTCAATGTTTTCCTCCAGCAGCAAATCTTCATCAGCGGCATCACCCTGTAGTACAATCGTGCGTCCCAGTTGCTCAGAGATTCGCCGAGCAAAGGTTGCATTGCACTCAATAATTTTTACCTGAAAACGGCTCTCTAATGCTTTGGCTAAGCGGGTGCCAATATTACCGCCCCCCGCCAATATCAGTCGTTTTACTTTTTTATCCAACTTGCGCAACTCCCTCATCACAGCCCGGATATTCTTGCTAGCGGCGATGAAAAATACTTCATCGTCGGCACGAATAATAGTGTCTCCTTCGGGAATAATAGCCTTGCCTTCGCGAAAAATAGCAGCGACACGGGTATGTATACCCGGCATGTGATCCGGTAATGTATTCAACGCATGGCCTACCAAGGTGCCTCCGTGGTAGGCTTTAACACCCACTAAACGCACTTTACCGTCGGCAAAATCCAATACTTGTAAGGCGTCTGGATGCTCAATAATGTGCTGTATATGTTCAGTCACTAATTGCTCTGGGCTGATCAGAACATCAATAGGGAGGGCTGTTGGTAAGAACAATTTTGCTTGATAACGCAAGTATTCCATCGAGCGTATCCGAGCAATTTTAGTGGGAATATTGAATAACGTATGGGCAATCTGACAGGCAACCATATTGACTTCGTCACTATTGGTCAAAGCGATAACCATGTCGGCATCCTCTGCACGGGCTTTGGCCAGCACCTCAGGGTGTGAGGCAAGCCCTTCCACTGTCCGAATGTCCAGACGGCCTTGCAATTCTTGCAAAAGTACTCCGTCATAATCTATGACGGTAATATCATTGGCTTCGCTGGCTAGGTTTTGCGCTACAGAAATACCTACCTGACCTGCACCCAGGATGAGAATTCTCATGTTAAAGCACTACTTGTCATGCCAACAACCAACTGATCAGTAGTATGTATGCCATCGTTGGGTTTGCTATGATTTTTGGCTACTCATTATCCAAGGCTTTTCTGGGGTCAATGCCTAAAGCGCGTAACTTACGATAAAGATTTGTTCTTTCCATGCCAACCCGATCGGCTAGCCGCGCCACATTGCCATCACAATCTTTAAACTGTTGTAGCAAGTAAGACCGCTCAAATTGTTCCCGAGCTTCCCGTAGTGGTAAGTCCAAAGGAATACTTCCTACTTCCCGAGACTTTGTCAAAGGTGTATTGCTGATGGCGGCTTCGACTTCTTCAAGACCTATCTCTTCTTCTAAACCCAGGATCAGCAAGCGTTGCACTAAATTTTTTAGTTCACGAATATTGCCTGGCCAGTTATAGTTGCGCAGCCGATTTTGAGCCGCTGTGATAAAGTGCCGATAGGGTAATGCCTCTTGATCCACAAAATAATTGGTGTAAAAGTTAAGTAACTCCGGTACATCTTCCACATGCTCACGCAACGGTGGTAACCGAATGGGCACCACATTGAGTTGGTAGTAAAGGTTTTCCCGAAACCGGTCCTCTGCCACAAGACGTTCTAAATCCCGATGGGTGGCGGCAATAACTCGCACATTGACCTGCACCGGCTCTTTACCGCCGATACGCAGGAACGAACCACTTTCTAAAGCGCCCGCCAACTTTGCCTGAGCTTCCAAATGCATATCGGCTAATTCATCTAAAAACAGAGTGCCGCCACTGGCTTGCTCAAGCCTGCCGTAATGAATTTTATCCCCCTGCTCAAAACCAAATAGCTCAAGTGTTGCATTTTCGCGGGCGATGGAGCCTACCCCCACCTCGATAAAAGGACCGTGCCGTCGTGAGCTATTGAGGTGTATAAATCGAGCATAGATTTCTTTGCCAGTGCCCAGCTCGCCAAAAATCAGTACCGGGGTTTCGTGTTGTGCAATACGTAATGCTTGAGTCTTTAATCGTTGTATCACGTCGCTCTTGCCAATGGGTTCGGTAACTGGTCGAATTTGACGGCTCAACCCAAGGTTTTCCCGCACCAACCGATCCGCTTCTAGGGCCCGTTTCACCGTCAACAACAGCTTGTTTAAGGACATGGGTTTTTCTAGAAAGTCATAGGCTCCTAAACGAGTAGCTTCCACTGCGGTTTCGACGGTGCCATGACCAGACATAATGATGACCGGACAGGGCAGATGATCGCCTTCAGCCCACTCCTTAAGCAAGCTAATACCATCGATATCCGGCATCCAAATATCTAGAAGAATCAAATCAGGCCGTCTAGCACGGCGGGCTTCTCGAGCACCGCCAGCATTTTCAGCAGTACTGACTTCATAGCCTTCATCCTCTAGGATTTCTTTAACTTGATCGCAAATATCCGGTTCGTCATCGACGACCAGGATATGGAGTGCGCTCATTCTGCCTCCTCGGTATGAGAAAAGATCATGGGAGTGGTTGTTGCTGACGCGGTTGCTTCAGGGATAGGAGGAAAAAGGATGATCATACGGGTACCCCCTTCAAAAGGAATTTCCACTCGAATTGAACCGCTGTGCTCTTCAACGATCTTTTTAACGATCGCTAGCCCTAGCCCAGTTCCTTTGGGTTTGGTGGTGACATAGGGTTCGAAAATATCGCCAATCTTCTCGTTCGGCAAACCCACGCCGTCATCTTGAAATATTAACTCTACATAATTGTGGCCAGTCTCACTGTTATTAATAGAGCAATGCGTGGTAATACATAAGGTTGAACCAGAACCCTCCACAATCGCCTCAATAGCATTTTTAACCAAGTTATGTAACAGTTGGCGTAGTCGTCCTATATCGCCTTGAATAATAGGCTGTTGTGGGTCCAGGTCGAGTTGGATTTCCACGCCCACGGGCGGGTACTCTTGGTATAAGTAGAGCACTTCAGTGATGACATCGTTAAGGGATAGCGCAGTGAGTTTTAATTGCGGCGCTCGCGCATAGTCATTAAAGGCGTCTACCATTTCTTTCATGGCATGCACTTGTTGCACGATGGTGTTGGTGCCTCGATCCAGTACCCGAGCCTGGGACTCATCTAGGGTTTTTAGATATTTATGACGAATACGTTCAGCCGCCAATTGAATCGGTGTCAGCGGATTTTTAATCTCATGGGCTAAGCGTCGAGCCACCTCAGACCAGGCAGCAGTGCGCTCAGCCTGAACTAACGTAGTGATGTCATCAAAAACAATGACATATCCTCCTCTAAATCCTATTGGGTCTGGTAATGAACTGCCCCGACACATTAAAATTTGCCGTCCTGCACTGCCAAACAGGGTAATTTCTTGTCGCCAATCACCGCTGGTATCGGTTAAATGCGTCGCGATGGTCTCAAACAGGGGTAGCAAATGAGTATGTGCTTTGCCAATATAAGCACTGTCGGTACCGACTAACTCATGCAAGTTGATGCCGGCAATCTGACAGGCGGCAGTGTTGGTAGTGCGTAGGCAGCCATTATAGTCTAAAGTCAGCACCCCGGAGGAAAGTCGGGCCAACACACCCTCAAGATAGGCTCTCTGGCTTTCTACAAGTTGTTGACTTTGTTGTGCGCTGTTTCTAGCTTGTGCTAGGTTGCGTGTCATTTGATTAAAAGAATCCACCAGAAAACCAAGTTCATCATTGCTGGACCGCGGCAGTTGCTGATCATAATGACCCGCGGCAACGGCTTGGGTGCCTTGAGCCAAATCCCGGACTGGCTCTGTTAGCCGTCTTGCTGAGTAGACGGCGGCCCAAAGGGCGGCTAACACGCTAAATAACATGACTAAAGACAGGGTCAAAATAAAACTGGTTTTTAGTGGAGCACGTAAAAACACCAGTTCTTTATAGCTGTCAAAAGCAGACTGTACGGAATCCGCTAAGACGCTGAAACGACCCGCGACAGGAAACAAAGCTTGCAATATCGTTTCGCTTTGACGCACATTCTGAGTCGGTATTCGAACAGCAGCTCGAATGTGAAAACCCACGCCATTGGCAGGTTCTAGGCTTACATAGCTTTGATCTCGGCGCACTTGTAGCAATACCACTTCGGGTAGTGGGGTAGGTATGACAAGCAAAGGATCTATACTGGCTGTGGCGATAATGCGTCCGTCCTGACCGAATAGGGTCAATTCTGTCGTGTCATTGGTTTCAAGAAGTTTGCCGAGCCGAAACGTTGCTTGCGATGGGCTCATACCGCTTAACTCATTGACCATCCGGTTAGTTTGTTTGAGGACTTCGCGCATCCGAAAATCAAGTGCTGTGCGGCTTAATTCTAGAGCGTCTTCTAGAGATTCCTCAACCCGGACGTCAAACCAGCTATCGATTCCCCGCTGCAAAAAATGCAAGGAAAAGAAATACACAATAGCCACCGGACTAAAAGCAATTATCATAAACATACCGACTAAACGTAATGTTAACCGGGTTCCAGGGGCCCCGGCAAAAAATTGGCGAAGTAAAATGTACAAGCTACGAATGATAAAAATTGCCAGAATAAATAATCCAGACACACTGAACGCCAATAGCAACGTATAGGAACGTCCAAAGTCATCGGTATTTTTTGCTATGTCGCTCATTAAACCGAGGGCGGTTAGCAGTAGACCAAATAGTATTAAGGTGAGCAGTAAGCCTGGCCTTTTTGTGAGCCGAGATGTTAAAGGGGCCATGGGTACCATTCACTGCTAAGACGCCATTCTCCGAATAAATAGGCGATGGGTTGTAAGGGGACTGGTAAGGCGTCGATGTCTAAAATTGCTCTTAACTGACCATAATAACTTTCACCACTTTCTAATAAACTCGCATCCAGTAATGGGAAATCATCAATGCGCCCAAGAAACTGAGTAGCAGTAGTAAGGGAAGGGAAACTTTTGACCTGACCACTGTTAAGATTAGTGACAAGATACTGCTGAGAAAGGGTATGATATTCCAAACGAAATTTTTGCTGTAGTTCTGCAATGGTTTCATCCCAGAGCCACTCGCGCTTACGCATTACCTCCATTTCCAATTCGATGGTCAGGGGTACCCCGTTTTCCAGTGCTTCCCGAGGTGTATCGCCAAGTCGATAAACAACCCTTGCACTTAATAGGTAAACACCGTTCTCTAACCGGGTGTCAGCGCTAAGCACCCGAAAACCGGCTGCCCAGGCTAGAGAAATAAGCAGTAGAGAGCTGAGTGCTAAAAAAATTCCACAACAACGCTTGAGAGACGTTACTCTCGAAAACGATCCACGTAGTACCTGTTTGGGCACTAAATTAAGGGTTCTTGATAAGGCAAGCGTAGTAGGCGCCATCCATTCCAAACTCCCCCGGCAGGATTTGTCTACCGTGCTTTCCTGTTTGACCCCAAGGCGCCACAATAGGTTGCTCATGAGCATCCTGTCGGTTGGCGAGAAAGCGGACGATAGTGTCTTCATTTTCTTGTTTTAAAATTGAACACGTTGCGTAAACCAGCATACCCCCAGGAGAAAGCAGTGACCATAGTTTCTCTAACAAGGTCAACTGCTGTTCAGCTAAGCTGGCAATATCACTCGCTCGGCGTAATATTTTTATATCGGGGTGGCGGCGAATGACCCCGCTACCCGAGCAGGGTGCATCCAGTAGGATGCGGTCATAGTGCTGCCCGTCCCACCATGAGGTAGGTTTGCGGGCATCGCCCACTAAGGTACATGCTTTAAGATCTAAACGCTGCAGATTATCTTGCAGGCGAGATAACCGTTCAGCGTCACTGTCTAAAGCAATTAGGCATTCTAAATCAGGTTCGCTTTCTAAAGCATGGCAGGTTTTTCCTCCCGGTGCAGCACAAGCATCGAGTACCCGTAAGCCAGGTGCTAGGCGAAGCAACCCTACCGCCAGTTGGGCAGCGCCGTCTTGTAGTGATACCCAACCCTCTAGAAAACCAGGCAACGCCGCTACTGGGAGCGTCTTAGCAACACTAATGCCCGCAGCGCTGCAAACGTTTGCTTCAGCCTCAATGCCTGCTTCTGTGAGAAGCTGCAAATACCCCTGACGAGACCCGTGCGCTAAGTTTACCCGTAGTGTATAGGGAGGGCGACTATTATTCGCTTGCACAATAGCTTGCCAATGATGCGGCCAATCCGTTTGAAAATGCTGTAACAACCAAGCTGGGTGAGCATGACGCCACGTCTCATCGTCAGCAAGCGCGTTTAGCCAACTGGCATGGCGCCGCTGAAAATTTCGCAACACGGCGTTGACTAATCCAGCCGCTTTGCCCTTGCCCATTTGGCGGGTCGCTGAAACCACCTCTGAAACAGCGGCGTAAGCGGGTACCCGTAAATGTAGTAACTGATAAAGCCCCAACAATAATAATGCCTGCACATCGCTCTGGTGTGGTTTTAAGGGCTTATCCAAAAGACCCTCCAGGAGACGCTGTAGCCCAGGATACCAACGCAGGGTTCCGTAGCAGAGCTCATGAAATAAACCCTGCTCTCTTGCATCGACACGCGCCAACGCCGGTGGAAAAACCTTTGATAAAGATTGACCTTGGGCGATGACTTCCTGGATAACCTGAGCGGCAATACAGCGTATGTTGGTATTGAGAGTCTTTTTAGTCATAAACCTTTACCACGAATCGGGGATAGCTTTTTCTCAAGCTTACCTCCGTAAGCCAGCGTTGTTACCAAGCTGCTGACCCATTAACTGATAAGCATTTATAAAATCGGCGACAGGAAGAGGGCGCTTGCCAGGAACCTGCAGTTTGGTTAACCGCAGCACACCTGCGCCAGTGGCTACATCAATGCCCGCCGGGGTCTCTCCAATAACCGTGCCTGGGACAGCGTCAGTAGCCGATAAGGCCGTTGGCGCCTCGGCTTGCCAAATACGAAGAATCCGCCCACCGGCTTGAGTTTGAGCCACTGGCCAAGGATTAAAAGCCAATACTTGGCGCATCAGATCAACCGCCGAGCATGACCAATCCAACTCAGCCTCGGCTTTTTCCAGTTTGGGTGCATAGCTGGCTAAAGCATTATCTTGTGGCTGTGGCGTTACCTGGCCGGCTGCTAGTTTCGGTAGTAGACGGACCAACATCTGGGCCCCCAAAAGAGCCAGCTGATCGTGTAGTTCGCCACCGGTCATCGTATTTGTAATAGGCTGTACGGTTTGCGCAAGGATAGACCCTGTGTCCAGTCCCGCGTCCATTTGCATAAGGGTTATACCTGACTCCTTGTCACCGGCGAGTAACGCCCGCTGAATGGGTGCAGCGCCTCGCCAGCGGGGCAATAGAGAGGCATGGACATTGATGCAACCGAGTCGCGGAATGGCAAGCACAGCCGCAGGGAGTAGTAAACCATAAGCGACAACCACCATCAGGTCAGCTTGCCAAGCGGCCAATTGGTTTTGCACATCCCTATCGCGCAGACTTGTCGGTTGCAAAACAGGTAATCCCATCGCCTGTCGTTTAATGGGACTCGCTGATAACTGACGGCCACGGCCTGCGGGTCGATCCGGTTGGGTATATACTGCACAAATTTTATGGCCAGCGCTATGCAGCGCTTGTAGACTTGCTACTGCAAACTCAGGCGTGCCAGCAAAAACGATGCGTAACGGTGAATCAGCCATGGGCGTTTCAGTTAAAAAACCGGTTGCGGAATGCTAGCCGCTAATATTCCATCAAGCATCGCCAATAAACCCCGTTTTTTAAATATTTAAAGTTGTCGCACGGGCGATTCTATACGTCCTTGTTTTTCAAGTTTTTTTCGAATTCGATTTCGTTTGAGAGGCGATAAATAGTCGACAAACAATTTACCCTCCAAGTGGTCCATTTCGTGTTGAATGCACACGGCTAACAAACCATCCGTGGTTATCTCAAAGGACTCGCCGTGCCGGTCTAGAGAGGCTAATCGAATATTTTCAGCGCGCCGCACGGTTTCATGAAAACCGGGTACCGACAAACATCCCTCTTCCATTTCTTCTTCTCCCTGTCGCTCTAAAATGGTGGGATTAATCAATACTAACGGCTGATCACGGGTTTCGGAAATATCCATAACGATAACCCGCTTTTGTACGTTAACCTGAGTCGCAGCAAGCCCAATACCCGAGGCTGCGTACATGGTTTCCAGCATATCGTCAATGAGGGTGCGTATGCCATCATCGACAGTGTCTACTGGCACGGCTTTTTTCCGCAGCCGGGCGTCAGGAAAATGCAAAATTGTAAGTTGAGCCATGGCAAAATCACTTGTGTTATGTTTACAAATATCTAAAAGTAAGAGTATGTGACTAGTATCGCAAATGATACAAGAAATTCTGCGAAAACCGCTATACTTTGCCGATGTAAAAAGTTTCGCTACACTGGCATTGAATGACTGCAAGGATAAAGCAATGATTGAAAAACCATATTTCGGACAATGTCTTTTTACTACTTTTGTAATTTTAGCGGTATTTGGTGCGTTAACCGCTTGTGCTCAAAAAGGACCTAATCCCTCCATCGATCCGACTCAATCTCGCTTCATGGAACCGCCACCGATGGCAACTGATGGTCGTGGAGGTTTTAGTTCACGGCTCCGTCGGGTTGGACCCATCGCACTACGCCCTGATCATCCGCAACGCTATATCGTAAAGCAAGGCGATACTCCCCAGAAAGTGGCTGAGGTATTCCTTAATCAACCCTGGCGCTGGCCAGAACTTTGGAGCCCACGCCCAGGAACAAATAATCTTGAGCAACTCTTTGTAGGTGAAGTCATTGAGCTTTATTATCAAGGGGGTCAGCCTCGGCTTCGACCTGTGGCAGGTGTGCCCACCATTAAATTATCGCCTGAAGTTCGTGTTCAACCTATTGCAGAGATTGTACCTACCATACCCCGTCAGGCAATAAGCTCATTTCTTAAAAGATCCGTTGTTACTGATGCATCAGCGTGGCAAGCTGCCCCTAAAATTATAGGTAATGCTGAAAACCGTGTTCTTAATGCAACGGGTGGTAAAATTTATGTGAGTGGAATTACCTCAACTTATCCTTCCAATTATCGAATATTTCGTCCGGGTAACCAGTACAGAGATCCGTTGACAGGGAAACTGCTAGGTCTAGCGGGGCTCTATGTGGGGGAGGCGATACTGGAAGAGGTAAACGATCCGTCGGTGTTGGTGCTTACCGATGCTCAACTAGAGGTTCGAGCAGGAGATCGCTTGTTTGCACTGGACGAAGAGGGAGTTGAGCCGGTCCAGTTTGAGCCGCAGATGGCGCCGCCAGATACCCAAGGCCATATAATTGCCTTATTGGGGGAAAATGTGCTAGCTAGCCAATATCAGAGTCTGGTGGTGAATTTAGGCGAGCAAGACGGCATGGAACCCGGTTATGTGCTGGATATTGTGGGCACAGATCAGGCGCCTCAGCAAGGTTTCCTAGCGTCAGCTAATAAAGTCGATCATCAAGTAGGTTCTGTGATGCTTTATAAGGTCTACAATGGCGTGAGTTACGGACTGGTCACTGATATGAATGATACTATTGAAGTCTTGGATCGGGTGCAGTCACCCTGAATAATAATCGCGACCCCGTTTCTGTATCATCTGAGCCAGCCGCTTGGTTGGCTCTGTTGCGAGCGCCAGGGATTGGTCCTGCTCGTTTCGCAAAATTGCTTAACACGTTTGGTTCACCGGCCGCCGTGTTCGCCGCCCAGCGCAGGGACTGGGAAGCGATGGGGCTTGGGGGAGCTACCCTAGACTATTTAGCCGCGCCAGACTGGGACCAGGTGGAACGGGATTTGGTTTGGTTGGCGGATGCAAATAACCACCTACTTTGCTTAGGCGAGCCTGGTTATCCACCGCTGCTTCGACATATCCCAGCAGCGCCACCCATTTTGTTTGTCAGTGGCAATCCTGACTGTCTTTCTGCGCATCAAATCGCCATCGTTGGCACTCGCAATCCTACCGTGACAGGACGGGAAGCCGCTGTGCAGTTTGCCGCTCATCTGGCCAATGCTGGATTAGTGATCACCAGTGGCCTGGCTTTGGGTATAGACGCCGAAGCCCATCGTGGCG
>CAZGON010000009.1:0-16725 GCA_964527085.1 uncultured Candidatus Competibacteraceae bacterium | reverse complement strand
TCCAACAGGGTCGTACTATAGCTGTAATGGGCACAGGCCCGGATCGTATCTATCCAGCCCGCCATCGGGAACTGGCCCACGAAATTTGCGAGCAGGGTGGCGCTCTGGTTTCTGAGCTACCGCCTGGTGCCACTGCCCTCCCTGAGCATTTTCCACGGCGCAATCGAATCATCAGCGGTTTATCTTTAGGCGCCTTGATTGTTGAAGCGTCGCTACGCAGCGGGTCGCTTATTACCGCCCGGTTGGCGGCGGAACAGGGTCGAGAAGTCTTTGCGATACCTGGATCTATTCATAATCCCATGGCGAAAGGTTGCCATCGGTTGATTCGCCAAGGGGCTAAATTGGTGGAAAATGCAACGGATATTTTAGAAGAGCTAACGCCTCTGGCAGCGGCGGCAGTGGATCCTCTACCGGAAAAAATAGAGACAATTGTCTCTGAGCCGGAACTCGACGAAGAATATCAACAGCTGCTAAAACATTTAGGCCATGAACCCGTTTCCATTGATTTGCTGGTGGAGCAATGCGGATTGACGCCAGAAGCCGTTTCCTCCATGCTGCTCATTTTGGAGTTGCAAGGTGTGGTTGTATCTGTTCCGGGCGGTTTGTATTACCGGTGTCGTTAATGCCTGAGGGTCTACCTATGAAAGAAAATACGTTGGACGTATTGATGTATCTTTTCCAACATTATATGAGTAACGTGAATACCGACATGGACTTTGACCCGGACCGTGAGTCCATGGCAACGGAATTATTAGAGGCTGGTTTTCCTTCTCGGGAAATTAATTGTGCTTTTGAATGGCTTGATGGTTTGGTTGCTCGGCAGGCTATTCCCTTAACAGCCGTTAACGAAGGCTGTTCATTTCGTATTTATTCAGATCAAGAGGCCGCTTGGCTAGACTTGGAATGCCAAGGTTTTCTGTTATTTCTAGAGCAGGCTGGGGTTTTAAATTCCGATACGCGAGAACTCGTCATTGATCGAGTGATGGCGCTGGAAAACGATGATATGGATTTGACCCAACTCAAATGGATTATTTTAATGGTCCTGTTTAATCAACCTGGTCAGGAAGAAGCGTATGCTTGGATGGAAGATCTTATGTTTGAGGAAGTGGAGGGGTATTTACACTGATAACTCCTTGCGCTGCGGCTATTGCAGCGGTGCTTTGCGATTAGGTAAACGTGTTGTCGGAGAGATTTGCCGACGCTTGTGTGGCAGTGGACTAGAGCGTTTTCGCTTTAACTGTACACAAGGCAGCCGAGGAGAGGCGCGCGGAATGTACTTGCCGTACCTGAGCACGCCGATACCGAAGGCTAACGACGTGTACAGTTAAATGGGAAATGCTCTAGTTGTGTTTTATGAGTAAGAATCTGGTAGTTGTTGAGTCTCCGGCAAAAGCCAAGACTATCCAAAAATACCTCGGCAAAGACTTCGAAGTCCTGGCTTCCTACGGGCATGTGCGCGACTTGGTGCCGAAAGAAGGCGCTGTCGATCCGGATCGTGACTTCGCCATGAAGTACGAGGTTGTGGAAAAGCACGGAAAATATGTGGATGCCATTGCTAAAGCCATGGCTAAAGCAGCCGCCTTATATTTGGCGACTGACCAAGACCGGGAAGGCGAGGCGATTTCTTGGCACCTCTGTGAACTGCTGAAAGCTCGCGATGTGCTCAATGGCAAACCAGTCCACCGTGTGGTATTCAATGAGATTACGCAACGGGCCATTAGCGAGGCTATTGCCCATCCCCGGGATTTATCCAGCCAGCTTATCAGTGCTCAGCAAGCTCGCCGTGCTTTGGATTACTTAGTCGGCTTTAGTCTCTCACCATTACTGTGGCGCAAGATTAGTCGCGGACTTTCAGCAGGCCGCGTGCAGTCGCCGGCCCTGCGCATGATTGTCGAGCGTGAAGAACAGATCGAGGGTTTTGAGAGCCAGGAGTACTGGAGTATTGAAGCGGATGGGATCCACCAGGATCACGCCTTTAGCGCCAAGCTAGTGGAGTATCAAGGGGAAAAAATAACTCAATTTAGCATTACCGATAAAGATACTGCCCATGCGGCGCAAGGGACCCTATGGAAGGCAGCTAACGGCAAACTTCAAGTCGACCATATAGAAAAAAAGCAGCGCCGCCGTAATCCATCAGCGCCTTTCACCACCTCTACTCTGCAGCAAGAAGCATCTCGCAAATTGGGTTTTACGACCCAGCGAACCATGCGCCTTGCTCAACAACTGTATGAAGGTATCGACGTGGGTGCCGGCGCGGTGGGTCTGATTACCTATATGCGCACCGACTCGGTGCATTTGGCCAGCGATGCCTTGGATGAGATTCGTGCGCTGATTGCCCAACGTTATGGTAAACATAATGTACCGGCTAAACCGCGCGTCTTCAAAACCAAAACCAAGAACGCTCAAGAAGCCCACGAAGCTATTCGTCCCACCGGGGTAAAACTAGAGCCGGATGCTATTCGAGACAAGTTAACGCCAGAGCAATATAAACTTTATGACTTGATCTGGAAGCGTACTGTCGCTTCTCAGATGCAGCATGCTACTTTAAATATGGTAGCGGTAACTTTAGGTTGCGGCGCCGGTAACGCTTTTCGCGCCACCGGTTCCACTGTTGCTGATCCTGGTTTTATGTTGGTTTATAAGGAAGACGTGGATGATGCTACCAAGCAGGAGGACAGCAGTGAGCGTGTTTTACCTGCTTTCCAAGTGGGTGACTTAATCGCACTAAAAGCCATTCGGCCCGAGCAACATTTCACAGAGCCACCACCGCGCTTTACCGAAGCAAGTCTTGTAAAAGCGTTAGAAGAATTTGGCATCGGTCGTCCATCCACCTATGTCACTATTATCTCTACCCTACAACAGCGTGAATACGTGGTATTAGAAGATCGCCGTTTTCGTCCCACCGATATGGGCAAGATTGTCAGCCGTTTTCTGACCCAGTATTTTAACCGCTATGTGGATTATGATTTTACAGCACGGCTAGAAGACGAATTGGATGCGGTGTCGAGGGGCGAAAAAAATTGGGTCCCACTGCTGGGGGCGTTTTGGAAACCTTTTAAAGATTTGGTCGATACCACCGCGGAAAGTGTGACTCGCCAAGAAGTAGTGCAAGCGCGAGAATTAGGCATTGATCCTGTTTCAGGTCGACCAGTCAGCGTGCGCATGGGACGCTATGGCCCCTTTGTGCAAATCGGTACTAAAGAAGATGAGGAAAAACCCAAATTCGCGGGTCTTCGTGCCGAGCAGCGAATGGACACAGTCACCTTGGAAGAGGCCCTTGCGTTATTCCAATTGCCGCGAGAGTTGGGTGAGACCCCAGAGGGTGAACCTATTTTAGTCAATATCGGGCGTTTTGGGCCCTATGTGCGGTATGGACAAAAATATGTCTCCATCAAAGAGCCGGAAGACCCTTATACGCTGCCCCGTGAACGGGCATTAGAACTTATTACGGAACATAAAACTGCTAATGCCAATAAAATAATAAAAGCTTTTGAAGATGCATCGATACAAGTCCTTAAAGGGCGTTATGGACCCTATATTACCGATGGAAAAAAGAATGCCCGTATCCCAAAAGATCGAGAGCCTGCTACTTTAACTAAAGAGGAGTGCGAAACGTTGCTCCAACAAGCCCCTGAACGCAAGCCACGTCGGCGCGCAGCGCGTAAAGCCCAACGGTAGGCAATACAGCAAGGTCTAAAAAAAGCTAACCAGGGGTAGGTAAAGCCACATGAGGAATGTTCTAGAGGTTTTTTGTGATGAACCAGTCCCCCATGACTAAACTCACCCACGCTTACCATCGCATGATGGAACGGGTGAAGCTACAGCTCGACGAAGTGCGAAAAGCAGAACAAGACATAGCGCCTGCTATCCAGCACAGTATTGAGCATGCGTCGGAAACGGCGGTAGAGTTGGGTGAATTAACCCGCGAAGAGGCGCAGCTAATTAGCGGTTATTTAAAGCGGGACTTAGAGGATGCAGGTCACTACCTGGCAGAGACAGGAGCGGATTTTAAGACCTGGTTAAGGTTTGATATAGAACTTATGGAAGACCGTTTATTGGAGTGGTTTGGCAACACCGCCGATCGCACTCGTTTAGAGCTGCTCGCTTTTAATGCTCCGGTTAAAGAAACGATTTCCTATCAAACGGGTGAAATTACCGGGCCTGGTTCTTTACAATGCGATGATTGTGGTAAACGTCTTGCTTTTCATAGCGCAGGCAAGATTCCCCAGTGTCCAGCATGTGGAGGCTCCACATTTAGTCGAATAGCAAATGATGAGGCTTGAGAATAGACTCGCCAATGTTTAATTTACAGGACTTACGCAGCTCGTTCCAGAGGACGCCGTGAACACGTCCCTGTGGGCTTGACGACGACCTTCGTGCAGTAAAGCCTCCACACCATCGCCGGGTTTTGCCTAGTCTGCTGGCGGATGATCTCACCTTTTGGTTAATGTTGCATAATGGCTCTTTGTAAACGTTGTTCCAGTTCGTCGATACGCTGGGCTTGGTCTTGAAGACGATGTTTTGGGGTTGGCGGCTAAGGGGTCTATCAGTGCCGAAGCCGGATTGCTCCCAGGCCAAGCCCTTTCCCAAGGCGCTACTGCCCGATTAGTGATACCCACCCTCTCAGCAGGTGCCACCGCAGTGGGGGGTGGCGTCCTAGCGGCGATCTGGTCGCTGGGGCTCGGACAGAAGGAGCTGTATACTATCCCTGGTAATGATCAGTATCGCATCAGCGTTATGGCCCCAGAACGCCATGGACGCATCGAGCGACGCGATAATGCCGATAATTGGTTACCCACGTTAGTGGAAGTTACCCCGGTGTATGCTGAGCGCCTCAGTCCCGCCCACCCAAGACAACTGATAGGGTTTAAACCCCTAAGCGAGGAAGACGCCCGGCAGCTAGGGCAATTACCAGGTTTTCCCAGCGACGCATCACCGCTACCCACGTCAACCCCTTTCCCAGCAGTATCTCCCGCAAAACCTGAATCGAACGGTTTTCCTCAAGCCGCGCCATCATCACCCCTGGCGCCAGGACGACCTGCTGAGCAGCTTAAACCCCATAGCACCGGTTTTCCGGTCACTGAAGGGGCAGATACGCTGTTGCACCCAGTGATGCAGCAGAAAAAGGCAGAAGGCGGTGAGACGCAAAAGGTAGATTCTTCTAATGTTGCAAGCATAGACGACATTATCAGTAGTGCTTCTCGTCCAGCACGTACTGGTTCTAAAGACTCACGAGCACTTCAAGCCTTAAAGAAAAAGATTGATCGTGGAGATGGTGCATTCTCTGATCTTCCCAAAACGCAGGATGCCGCAAATGATCTTATCAGGCAAATTTTAGGGGCAAAAAATACTGTTATACGAACCACAATTAGAAATGGCCAAACAGTAGAAGATATATTTGATTTAGGCACGGGCAGAGGTGTCAGAATTATTGACGGCGGATTTGACACATTTGTAAATCTTAAATAATGAGAGAAATTATGACTAGCACGCTCCCTTCAAAAAATATGGAAATATTGAAATCTTTATTAGGTAAGAAGATTGTTTCCGTGAAGCGGCAATTTTTCAAGGAGGATATGGATTTAGATGAATATCAGCAAAACGCAGATGGTCCCATCGAATTTAGGTTTGACGATAATACAGTAGTGCATTTTTTTGCAGAAACAGAGATATTTAGCGTTGGAATTATTGCTAAGGTCATGTCTCACTACGGTAATAGTTATGAGCAGATTGATGTTTCTAATAACTCTTTTTGGAGCAGTAGAATTAATCAAATGATTAGTAAAGTGACTTTGTTGAAGGCTTCTGATTGGTCGGAGGATTATCCCAGTGAGTTTGGCGTAGAGATTTTGTTCAATAACGGAAAAAAAGTATTGATAGAATACTTGGACGAGGAAGAATATCCTGACATGATTAAGCTGTCTGATCATTATTCGGGTCAGCATTGCATTACTCAATGTTTTGGATAAATAACCAGCAAGTAACTTGAATAGCTTTCAGGTGTGGTAGTTAGTAGTTCTGCCCACCCTAGACAGCTGATAGGATTTAGAGCTCAAAACGACGAAGACGCCCGACAATTAGGACAGCTACCTGGTTTCCCTAGCCAAGCACCATCTGTACCCACTTCAACCCCTTTCCCAGCAATATCTCCAGCAAAACCTGAACCGTAATCTATTCTCAGAAGTAGAAGCGTTTTGTGAAGATCCGGATTTGCGAGACGATGATGATCTAAATGAAGAGGAATTGTTAGCTGGTGCAGAGTTGGCTTTAAAGAAGCTGACTTGATTTCATAGAGAGATGCTGAGCCATGGACAGCAGAAATCCAAGTCTAAATTACTCTACTTTTTCGACTTTGCAGATTAGCCGACCTTCGTGCAGTAAAGCCTCCACCTCATCGCCAGGTTTTGCCTGGTCTGCACGGCGGATGATCTCACCTTCTGGATAATGCCGCACGATGGCGTAGCCACGTTTGAGCGTATCGAGTGGACTGACGGCGTGCAGCGCTTGTCCGGCATGGGTAAGTCGTTGCGTCTGCTGTTCCACCCGATGCCGCATACTGTTTTCGAGGCGAACCTGGAGCACAGCGCAGCGCCCTTGAAATTGTTGTATGCGCGGAGCAGGGTTGCTGAGACGCAGTTGATTGGCAAGACTGGCCGTTTGGGTTTTATACCGCTCGAACTGTAGCGCCATGGCTCTTTGTAAACGTTGTTCCAGTTCGTCGATACGCTGGGTTTGATCCTGGAGACGATTTTTTGGGTGCTGGCGGCTAAGGCGCTGTTCCAGCCATGCCAAACCCTGTTGCAATCCTGCCAACCGTTGTTGTGAAACATTCATCAGGCGTGTCTGCAACTGGCTAAACCTGTGCAGCCATTCGAGCTGGTCTGGACTGACCAATTCGGCGGCCGCTGAAGGGGTTGGCGCCCGTACATCGGCTACGAAATCAGCAATAGTGACATCTATCTCGTGACCGACACCGGACACCAAAGGCACTGTACACGCATGGATAGCGCGGGCCACTATTTCTTCATTAAAAGCCATCAGATCTTCGGGGGAACCGCCACCCCGCACTAGTAGCAGCACATCGCAATCACGGCGCTGAGAAGCTAAGTTAATAGCTTGGGCAATCTTTTCTGCAGCCCGGTTGCCTTGTACGGGTGCTGGGTAAATACGTACCGGCAGCGCTGGAAAACGCCTCTTGAGGATGCTCAGCACATCTCGAATGGCCGCACCACTCGGCGAGGTAATTACCCCAATGCGGCTGGGAAGCCGGGGTAGGGAGCGTTTATGCTCGATGGCAAAAAGACCCTCTTGATCCAAGCGTTGACGAAGTTCTTCAAAGGCACGCCGGAGAGCGCCAGCACCCGTCTCTTCTAAGTAATCTATGATAAGCTGTAAGTCACCGCGCAGCTCGTAGAGACCGATGTGCGCCCTGACTAGCACATGCTGGCCATTAGTAATAGATTTTCCTGTTTGCAGACTACGCTGACGGAATAATACACAACGGATCTGAGCATTAGCGTCTTTAAGGGAAAAGTACAGATGTCCAGAAGAGGGACGAGCAAGGTTGCAAATTTCTCCCTCTAACCAAATCAACGTGAAATGGTCTTCAAGTAGGCTTCTTACCACACTATTGAGGTGAGATACTGTATAAACAGCCGGTGGTTGTATAGGCAATTCTAGAGCCATAATAATATCTTCGTGGACCCGATAAAGAACTTGACGGTTTGGTTTAGGTCTACCGAAATAACATTAAGTTTACCCTTTTGGCGCCAGAAACTATAATGCGTGCCACCTAAAATGGATTTATTAATTAAGCCAGAGGCCCTCCCCATGCGTATTATTCATGACGCTTTAACCTTCGATGATGTGTTGTTGCTGCCCGCTTACTCGACGGTTTTACCAAAAGATGTCAGTCTTAAAACCCGTCTTACCCGGGATATTGTGCTTAACGTGCCCTTAGTTGCGGCGGCCATGGACACGGTCACTGAAGCGCGCTTGGCCATTGCCATGGCCCAAGAAGGTGGTATCGGTATTGTTCACAAGAATATGTCGGTAGCAAATCAAACCGATCAAGTACGCCGCGTTAAAAAGTATGAAAGTGGTGTTATTCGAGATCCCATCGTCACCTTGCCAAATAGTACTATTCGCGATGTCTTAGCCCTGACTCGGGCGCATCATATTTCCGGTGTTCCCGTGGTGGATGGTGAGGATCTGGTGGGTATCGTGACCAGTCGAGATCTCCGTTTCGAAACCAATTTAGAAGCGCCAGTGCGCAGTGTTATGACGCCAAAGGAGCGTTTAGTCACGGTTCCAGAGGATGCCGACGAAGACGCCGTGGTGGCGTTACTGCATAAACACCGCATTGAAAAAGTGCTGGTGGTCAACGATGAATTTCAGTTGCGGGGGATGATTACGGTTAAGGATATTCAGAAATCCGACGATTTTCCCAATGCTTGTAAGGACGGTTTAGGCCGCTTGCGGGTTGGCGCTGCGGTGGGTACCGCCGCTGATACGGCGGCGCGGGTAGAAGCGTTGGTGGGTGCGGGTGTTGACGTCATTGTCGTAGATACCGCCCATGGTCATTCCCGGGGTGTGTTAGAACAGGTGCGCTGGATTAAAGAACATTTTCCTAATGTGCAAATTATCGGTGGCAATATTGCCACAGGTAAGGCGGCGCGGGATTTGGTAGAAGCAGGGGTCGATGCGGTTAAGGTGGGTATCGGGCCGGGTTCCATCTGTACCACACGTATTATCACCGGGGTCGGTGTTCCTCAGATCACCGCTATTACGAATGTGGCGGAAGCACTCCATGAGTTCGACGTACCTGTGATTGCCGACGGCGGTATCCGCTATTCCGGTGATTTTGCTAAATCTATTGCCGCGGGAGCCAATGCTGTTATGATTGGTAGTCTATTTGCGGGTACCGAAGAAGCCCCGGGTGAGATAGAGTTATATCAGGGTCGTTCTTATAAATCTTATCGAGGTATGGGTTCCCTGGGCGCCATGGCTGAAAAACACGGCTCTCGAGATCGTTATTTTCAGGAACAGAGCGCCACTGAAAAACTGGTGCCAGAGGGTATTGAAGGTCGGGTTCCCTACAAAGGCAGTCTGTCAGCCATCGTCCATCAATTGTTGGGTGGATTACGCTCTAGTATGGGTTACGTGGGCTGTAAAGATATCGACGAAATGCGGACCAAACCGGAATTTACCCAAGTATCTGCCGCCGGGGTTCGAGAAAGTCATGTACATGATGTTTCCATCACCAAAGAAGCCCCTAATTATCGGTTCGATTAAACTTAGGACATATAAAGTCTTTTGGTAATTACTCACCCTCCCGTCATTCTCGCCATGGACTGGCGAGAATCTAGTAGCATGGACGGCAAGCACCGGTAGACAACCGCCTACCACCCTCCCTGGCAGCTAGATTCCGGCAATCCCTGCCAGAATGACGAGTGAGCCGTTAAAAGTAAGGAATCAGTGGTGAACCGCGATATTCATGCCAAACGCATTCTCATTCTGGATTTTGGTTCCCAATATACGCAACTGATTGCCCGTCGAATTCGTGAATTGGGGGTTTACTGCGAGATTTTTGCCTATGACGCAGAAGCCTCGCAGATTGAGGCGTTTTGCCCCGAGGGGATCTTACTCTCCGGGGGGCCCCAGTCTGTCACCGTATTGGACGGACCGCGAGCGCCAGACGTGGTTTTCGATTTGCAGATTCCGTTATTGGGGATTTGCTATGGCATGCAGACCATGGCGGTCCAGTTGGGTGGTGAGGTTGAGACCGCCGCCCAACGGGAGTTTGGTTATGCGCAAATTCGCGCCCATGCTCATTCCAAATTGCTTAATAACATTGAAGATCACACCACGCCGGAAGGGTATGGACTGTTGGATGTCTGGATGAGCCATGGTGATCGAGTGGCTCGACTGCCGGAAGGGTTTGTGCGTATCGCCAGCACAGCGAATGCCCCGTTGGCTGGTATGGCCCATGAAGAACGGCGTTGGTATGGAATTCAGTTTCATCCAGAAGTGACCCATACCCGGCAAGGCGAGCGTATCTTGCGCCGTTTTGTGTTCGATATCTGTGGTTGCGAAGCCCTATGGACCACGGGCAATATCATCGAAGATCGCATTGACCAAATCCGTTCTCAGGTAGGAAGCGATGAGATATTGCTAGCGCTTTCCGGGGGTGTGGATTCTTCCGTGGTGGCAGCCTTACTGCATCGAGCCATTGGTCAGCAGTTAATCTGCGTGTTTGTGGATACCGGTCTGCTACGTCTGCACGAGGGTGATCAGGTCATGGCTACGCTGGCAGAGCATTTGGGGGTCAGGGTTATCCGTATCGATGCCGCTAGGCGTTTTTTTGACCTGTTAAAAAACATCGTCGACCCCGAACAAAAACGCAAACTTATTGGTAATACGTTTGTAGAAATCTTTGAAGAAGAGGCCGCTAAACTCAAAGGTGTCAAGTGGCTGGCCCAAGGCACCATTTATCCCGATGTGATTGAATCGGCGGCCAGTAAAACCGGCAAGGCTCAGGTGATCAAATCCCATCACAATGTGGGGGGGCTTCCTTCCGCCATGCGGTTAAAACTGGTCGAGCCTTTGCGGGAGTTATTCAAGGATGAAGTGCGCCGTCTCGGGTTAGAGCTAGGTCTACCTTCAGCCATGGTTTATCGCCATCCTTTTCCAGGACCAGGTTTAGCGGTACGTATTTTGGGTGAAGTGACTGAAAAATTTGTGATGTTGTTACAGCTGGCGGATGCGATTTTCATCGAGGAACTGCGTCGTGAGGGTTTATATGACAACGTGAGCCAGGCGTTTGCGGTATTTTTGCCAGTGCGGTCGGTGGGTGTGATGGGTGATAGCCGCCGTTATGAGTATGTGATCGCTCTGCGTGCGGTGGAAACCATCGATTTTATGACGGCCCGTTGGGCGCAGTTGCCCTATGAATTTCTCGATCTTGTGTCCCGCCGCATTATCAACGAAATCGCAGGTATTTCTCGGGTTGTTTACGACATATCGGGTAAGCCCCCTGCTACCATTGAGTGGGAGTAGTTTTATCTTTTAAATAATTGATCACTAAGTCTACAGTATCATACTGATACTTAACGAACGGAGATGTGAGACGAAATTGTATGACGAACTGAAAGCTGAAATGGAGGCTATCCAAGAACAAATGGAGATAGCTAAGAAGTGTTAACGTGTTGAAGGTATGAGTAAGAAATGAAACATCAATATAGAATTGATGGGGAAAAAACCGAAGTTGAGCTTTGTTCCGAAGATATCTATGAATTTGGCAATCAAGAGATTTTGGCTGAGAGGTACAACGACCTTTCACAAGGAATGCACTGGTTTGAAGAAGGATATATTATTCTAAATTCACATGCCTTCTATCAACCTAAAGAAATTTGTTCAGCAACAACCACGGCGTTAAAAAAATAATACAAGAATTGAAGCCTAATTTAGATTTAAAAAAGTTTAACTTAGAAAATTATCATCAATATGTTGATGATAATCTGCACGGCGAAGTAATCAAAAAAAGCCGAAGATTATTTCCGAGCGATCTGGGGTTTGATAGTGAAGAAATTGTAAAGAACCTTGGTTTATATTTAGGTGCCGAATTAACTTTCTATAACCCAGGACTAATAGCGAGCACTGGATGATAGCTCGACTTAATAAGCCGCAAAGCCTTGACTATAATCCAGTCCACAAAGATATATATGAAGTGTTTGATAAATTAGGCGTTATTCCTAAGATGATAAACGTATGGATCCCAGTGTGTGGGGTCAATAAAACTTCTGGACTACCTATAGCACCGAGGAGCCATCTAATATCAGAACATAAGATTAAGAGAAGCAAAGCTGGAAGTGTTTTGAACTCTCAGAAATATAGTGTTAATAGCATCCTTGAGTGGCAAGGAAGTCGAGATTTAGTAAGAATGAATCCAGACTCCGATGAATTTTTGATTTTTTCATCACATCTAATTCACGGCTTAGCCTTTAATCAAAATAGTGATAAAACGCGGATATCTTTTGAGTTTAGGTTGTGTTTAAAAGAGTGAAAAATGATTTATAATCAGTTTGGCTTTGGGTCTTGGCAAATTGGCGACCCTAACAATACTAATGGTAAATGTAATGGATGGAATGCCATTCCCGAGACTGATCGGATAACATTGGTTAAGCGATCAGTAGCATTAGGGATCAATTTTTTTGACACAGCCTAAGGATATGGAGATGGGAAAAATTGACACTCGCGACTAATGGAAAACCCTCGCCTTTGCTGGTTTTTCGAAGCTTATTTACCATCAAATAGGAGTGATGATGCTGTTGGTAATGCTAATAGCTTAACTAGGCTAAAGTATGACTTTACTGGGAAATGAGGCTATGATCTCACTATTTTTCAGGGTGCCTGTATTTTTATAAAACGTGATATCTCCTTCCTTATCACAAATCCAGAATTCTTTTGCACCTCTCGCAAAATACAACTCTTTTTTTTCTTCCATCTCCATTTTAGTATTAGAGGGCGACAATATTTCGATACAGACTTCAGGCGCTTCACTAAAGGGATTTTTACCTTTATTTTTCTGCATAAATGCACTTGACGCCCATGCTACGTCAGCTACTTTAACGCCTTCACTGGTCTGGATCGAACACTCTGAAATTAAGGTGCCTTCTTCTGTTAGTTTGCTGATGAGAGTGACGATTCTGGCTTGATAAATGCCATGCTCATTGGTGGCAGGAGTCATTATAATATTTCCCCACTTATCAGTCTGAACTTTATAGGGAAGATCTCTCAATAGAGGATTTTCACAAATTTCAGTCCAACCCATTATTATGACCTCCACTGAAATTTGAGTAACTACTTTTAAATGAGCAGGATGTACGCAGTTAAAGTGCGGTCCTTTTGCAATAGCAGCAAGCAGCAGGACCGGTGGGGATGTTACGACAACTTTTCTTTAATGCGGGCAGCCTTTCCAGATAAGTTACGTAAATAATAGAGCTTCGCACGTCGAACAGCACCGCGGCGCTTGACCTTAATGTCGGCAATAGTAGGGCTGAAAGCTTGAAAAACCCGTTCCACGCCTTCACCGTGGGACACTTTGCGGACCGTAAAAGCCGAGTTTAGCCCTCGATTTCGTTTGGCAATGACTACGCCTTCAAAAGCCTGCAACCGTTCCCGGGTACCTTCCTTAACTTTTACCTGTACCACGACAGTGTCGCCTGGCTCAAAGGGGGGAATCTCTTTGGTGACTTGTTCTTGTTCTAACTCGTCGATAATAGTGCTCATAATGAATTGCTGCTCCTTATACATCAGAAGCATATCGATCAATGTCGGTACGCTTTTGATTTTGTTGATGTTCTTGAATAAAATCTTGCAGTAGTGCCTGTTGCGTAGCAGTTAAATCTAACTTGGCTAACAAATCTGGACGGCGTAGCCAGGTGCGACCCAGCGCTTCTCGTAAACGCCATTGGGCAATAGCAGCATGATCGCCGCCCAAAAGAACCTGTGGAACGGATATGCCATCAATATGCTCTGGTCTTGTATAGTGAGGATAGTCCAGTAACCCGTCCATAAAAGAATCTTGTTGGGCTGATGCCGGATCGCCTAAAGCACCAGGTAGCAGTCTAGTAACCGCATCAATGACGACCATGGCAGCTAATTCACCACCGCTTAACACATAATCGCCGATGGACCACTCTTCATCCACCTGGGATGTAATGAGTCGTTCGTCGATGCCTTCATAGCGACCTGTTAATAGGATTAAATGGGACATAGTGGCCAATTTTTTTACCGCAGTTTGGTCCAGAAGCCGCCCCTGGGGGGTCAAATAAATGGTAACCCCCTGCGTGTTTCCTGCCGCTTGTTTAGCACGGATCAACGTATCTCGCAGCGGTTGAACTTTCATGACCATGCCAGGACCGCCACCATAAGGTCGGTCATCCACGGTTCGATGTCGATCTGACGTTGCCTCCCGAGGGTTCCAAGTAAACAGCTCCAACAAACCTCGCTGAATAGCTCTAGCCGAGATGCTCCACTGAGTTAAAACTGAGAACATTTCTGGAAAAAGGGTGATAACATCGACCCGCATAATATGCTCCCATGCCTTCCACACCTTAAAACGTTGGATCCCAATCGACCTGTATAAACCCCTTGTCAGGGTCTATTTTTTTGATAACCGGGCCCTGTAAAAAGGGAATCAGTCGTTCCCGCTCACCCGTAACGACCAATACAGCGTTAGCACCGGTCTCAAATAGTCGTTGCACGTTGCCTAAGTCCACACCCTCTTGGGTAATTACCCGCAGATTTTCTAAGTCGGTCCAATAATGCTCGCCTGGCGCTAAAGGCGGCAGCTGCTCGCGATGAATCGCCATATCACAACCCAGTAGCACAGTGGCGGCAGCTCGACTATCAAAGCCTTTCAGTTTGAGAATAATGCTTTTGCCCTGAGCGCCACTGTTTTCAACCTCGATGGGGCGCCACTCGTCATGTCTATTGAGGTACAAAGGCCGATATTCTAAGAGGTTGGTGCGGGGCTGGGTATGAGAAAACACCTTAACCCATCCGTTTAGGCCATGAAAACCTATAATTTGTCCGATGATAATCCACTTGGGCACAGTCGCTACTAATCATGAGTGGTTGCTGTTTGAGGTGTCGCTTGTTTAGCATTTTCTTTGATTAAGCTGGCGACTCGCTCTGAAGCTTGGGCGCCTTGACTGAGCCAGTAATCGACCCGTTCACCCTTAAGGTTTAGGCGCACCTCTTTGCCTCTGGCGACTGGATTAAAAAAACCAACACGTTCGATATATTTGCCGTCACGGCGGTTACGGCTATCTGTGACAACCACTTGGTAAAAAGGGCGTTTCTTAGCGCCTCCGCGGGCTAATCGTATAGTAACCATGGGTGTCCTCTAGTGGATGGAAGAAATTGAATATGACATAGATATGCCAAATAAAACTATTCATTTTATATGAGAAAACTAAACGATGGGAAGACCGAACAACAAATTTTTTTAAAAATGGGGTTTGCTTGGTCATGTACTCTAATTTAAGCAACCTGTACGAAGAGTGATCATAACAATCATCAAGATGATTTAGCACATAGGCGATTGTTTTAATGACCACGGATCACTATATTGGTGATTATGAACATGACAGAGGATTCTTAATTTAGTAAGGTAGGGTCGGTTGATAATATAACAAGTCACCAATAAATATGGAGAACTAGCATGGTTCAAAGTAAAGCAAAAAAACAACGTGCGCGTAATGAACGACAGCAAACAAAACTTACAGGATACGAGCACTTGATCTCGAAGTTGCCCGAACATGTGGTGCGGCGACTAGAAATACTGACCGAAGATACTGATACGCCTAAAGTCATTAGCGATGCAATTATGTTGCTATGGCAACAGCGCTATCCGGCTCAGGTGAGTAGTCAAATAGGGTCGAATGAGTCAAGCCCAGTAGTGCAGCCTACTGCGCCGACTGTTTTGAAAACGGCCTCAGGTCCCATTCGAAAAGCAGGTGCTGCTCGTAAGCGAGCGCCGATTGCCGAAAAACCTGCCATAGCGCAACCAGAGCCGGTCGAAGCGGTGGACCAGTCAGTTGCGACAACTGATGAAACGGTATCGGGAATCCTGCCTGCTAGTGATTCAGATAATGTTAGAGAACAGGTTCAGAATATGCGTGACGATGGCATGTCCTTGACCGCCATCGCTGCCAAGCTCAATGAAGACGCAGTACCTACCCTAAGTGGCAGCGGTCGGTGGCATCATACAGCGGTAAAACGTTTGCTACGAAAATAATGTCTCATTTAGCAAACCGTTCAATCAACTGTAGCTGTTTGCTAGGGTTTACTTTGACATTAGATCGCAACCTCCAAAAGCATTAAACCATGGAGTTTCTTCCCACTTTCATGGTTGTTCGTGATCGATCCTGTCTGGTGGTGGGAGGAGGTGACATTGCCTTGCGTAAGGTAACCCTATTGCTCAAGGCGGGTAGCCGTGTGACCGTGGTCGCGCCTACTTTATGTAACGCTTTAGCGGAATTATGGGAAGCTAAACGAATTAGCCATCGGGCGGCACCATTTTGTTCCGCCGATTTGATGGCTATGACGCTGGTGATTGCTGCCACTGACGATGAAACGGTTAACCGCCAGGTTTCGGAACTTTGTCAGGCTCAGCATTTGCCGGTAAACGTGGTGGATCAACCCGCTCTGTGCAGCTTTATTATGCCCGCCCTGGTAGATCGTTCGCCTATATTGGTTGCCGTATCCACAGGTGGAGCGGCGCCGGTTTTGGCGCGGTTACTACGGGCTCGGTTGGAGTCGTTGATACCTGCTGCTTATGGCCGATTAGCAACCTTGGTGGCAAGCTTTCGCGATGAAGTAAAAAACCGCTTACCCAGCTCCCGTCGGCGGGCCTTTTGGGAAACCATATTGCAGGGTCCCATTGCTGAACTGGTTTTTTCAGGGCGGATGGAAGCGGCACGCGCTACCCTTGAGACGGCCTTGAGCAAGGCTGAAAAAATGGATCAGCAAAGCCAGGGTGAAGTCTACTTAGTCGGTGGTGGTCCTGGTGATCCCGACTTGTTGACCTTTCGCGCCCTGCGACTTATGCAACAGGCGGATGTGGTTCTTTATGATCGTCTAGTTGCGCCGGCTATTCTTGAATTAGTGCGTCGGGATGCCGAGCGTATTTATGTGGGTAAAATGCGTAATGACCAT
>CAZGON010000008.1:0-38430 GCA_964527085.1 uncultured Candidatus Competibacteraceae bacterium | reverse complement strand
CGGGCCGTCGACACTTCTTTCACGAGCTACGCAAGTCCTTTTTGCGTAAGTCCTAACTAAGCTATTAGAGTATACAAGATAGTTTTTGCCTTAGGTACCTAGCTTTAATAGGAGAAAACAATCAAATCATGCTTTTTTGCAACAGTTATTTTAGATTTTATAAAAAAGTTATCATTTTATTTTAAATAACTAACCACATTTAGTCTTTTATTCTCAAGTTATATTTATGCCATGGCCTACGAAGTAAAAAAAGGGGAGGGGAAAGGAAGACAGGTAAGTAACTGTTTTATTGGTGGGCCGTATAGGAATCGAACCTATAACCTTGGGATTAAGAGTCCCCTGCTCTGCCAATTGAGCTAACGGCCCCTACATAGCTTACCTGTCGGATAAGATGCCAAATTAAGCTAAATATAAATCAAGATGGGGTGGACGATGGGATTCGAACCCACGACCACCGGAGCCACAATCCGGGGCTCTACCTACTGAGCTACGCCCACCATAATGCTTGAATGCCAAACTCTACCATAACAACACAACAATGTGGCGCGCCTGGCAGGATTCGAACCTGCTACCCTCGGCTTAGAAGGCCGATGCTCTATCCGGATGAGCTACAGGCGCATTTTAAAGGACAAAATAATAAAACCAGCTTACAGCTTATACAGCTAAGCAGCCAGTCAAAGGTCCTTTTGTGTTCAAAATGGTCGGGGTAGAGGGATTTGAACCCCCGACACCCTGCTCCCAAAGCAGGTGCGCTACCAGGCTGCGCTATACCCCGAATACATCCATATTCTGACTATACTATTTTTTCGAGTTTTTAGCGTCAATAGCTTATTTTTAATTACGCCGCCAAATAGTCCCGTTAGCACCGTCTTCCAACACAATATCCGCCGCTGCCAATTGTGCTCGGATGCGATCCGCCTCCGCCCAATTCTTGGCGTTGCGCGCCGCGTTACGTTGTGTGATAAGGCTTTCAATATCGGCAGCCGACAAACCCTCACCCATTTCTTGAGGATGGCCTTGTAAAAAAGTTTCCGGATCATCCTGTAATAAGCCTAATACAGCGCCAAGCTGGTGCAAGTTGTTTGCTAGATGGGTGGCACTCTCCGGTTGTAAGTTGCGTAACCGATTGGTTTCTCGGGCTAAGTCGAACAGAATGGACAGAGCTTCAGGGGTATTAAAATCATCATCCATGGCTGCCTGAAAGCGTGTTTTATAGGCATCGTCAATGGCAGCGTTGTTGGCAGGTAAGCCCCGTAAAGCGGTGTAAAGCCGCGCCAATGAGGCTTTTGCATGTTCTAGATTGTCATCGGAGTAATGCAGGGGGCTGCGATAGTGACTGGCGATGATAAAAAATCGCACCACCTCCGGTTGATAGCGTTCTAAAACATCGCGCACCGTAAAAAAATTGCCCAAGGATTTGGACATTTTTTCGTCGTTAATTTGCACAAAGCCATTGTGCATCCAGTAATTCACATACGTCTGCTCATGGGCTGCTTCAGATTGGGCGATCTCGTTTTCATGGTGGGGAAACTTCAGGTCCATGCCGCCACCATGGATGTCAAAGTGATTGCCCAGATGCAAGGTGGACATGGCCGAACATTCAATATGCCAACCCGGTCGTCCCGCGCCCCAGGGCGAAGGCCAACTAGGTTCATCGGGTTTAGCGGCTTTCCAAAGGACAAAATCCAAGGGGTCCGCTTTAGTGTCATCGATGTCCACCCGGGCGCCGACGCGCAGGTCCTCCAACCGCTTGTTAGCTAATTTGCCATAGCTGGCAAACCGACTCACATCGTAGTACACATCACCGTTATCAGCGCAATAGGCAAAACCATTGTCCAACAAACGTTGGATCATGGCTTGGATGGCGTCCATAGTTTGGGTCGCCCGGGGTTCTAGGTCTGGCGTCAGCACGCCCAACGCTTGGGCATCTTCGTGCATGGCTTGAATAAAATAATCCGTCAATGCTTGCAGACTTTGCTGGGTTTCCTGAGCGCGGCGAATGATTTTGTCATCGATATCGGTGATATTGCGCACATAGGTGACTTGATAACCTTTGTAGCGAAAATAACGAACCACCACATCGAACGCTACCATGACCCGAGCATGACCGATATGACAGTAGTCATAAACGGTCATGCCACACACGTATAGGCGCACTTTGCCGGGTTCCAGGGGGACAAATGCCTCTTTTTTGCCGGTTAGGCTGTTGTAAATCTGCACGCGGAAACTTCCAGAATAGACGGTTTAAAGATTTTCAGGTTGACCCAGTTTAGTCCCGGCCTGGAGCCGTTTGCGCACCAACTCAGCTGGCATGAGGGTGAGAATCCGCGCCAGCTCCGGCCCATGTATTTCTCCGGTCAGTGCTGACCGTAATGGCATAAAAAGCGTTTTACCTTTACGATTAGTGGCGGATTTTAGCTGGGTTATCAACCCCCCATAATCGCTGCCATGGGTTTCAAAAGCCGCCAGCGCCTGAGCAAAGAAGGTGGGTCCCGCAGTGGTGATGTGCTGAACAGCGGCTTCAGATAGCTGCAAGGGAATGGTGTCGTGGAGCAATTGTTGCGCCCATTGCTGTGCCTCTTGCGGAAAGCGTATATTGGGCCGCACGGTTTCGATAAAATCCAACCGCTGGTTTTCAGGCACTTGGCTATGCACAGCTGTTCCCATCCAGCGCCACAGAGCATCGGCGTCAGCCCTAGCAATGGCTTCGGCTTGCCAATGCAAAAGCTGGTTTTCGTCGTAGCGGGCTGAGGCTCGGCCCAAGCGTTCAATGGCAAAGTTTTGCGCCAGTTCGGTGAGTGTCATCCAATCATCCCGCTGGTAACTGTGGCCAAGCCGGGCCAGGTAATTGGTGAGTGCTTCGGGCAAAAACCCTGTCTGTCGCAAATCCCGTAGACTGCGGCTGCCATGGCGTTTGGAGAGAGGACTGCCGTCGGCGCCCACTAGCAATGTGATATGGCCATATTGGGGGGCAGCTAAACCCAGCGCGTCTAATAACAGCAATTGCCGGGGGGTATTGGTGAGATGATCCTCGCCCCGCAGCACATGGGTTACCTGCATCAGCGCGTCATCGACGGCGTTGGTAAAAAAGAACTGGGCGCTGCCATCGGCCCGACGGATGATAAAATCACCCAGATCATCGCTGCTAAATTGTTGTAGGCCGCGCACCAAGTCGGTAAAAGCGACAGTTTTTCCAGCGGCAACCCGAAACCGCAAGGTAGGTTTTAGTCCCCGCGCCCAACGGGTCTGGCGTTCAGCGTCATTGAGGCGGGCGCAGGTGCCCGGGTATCGGGGTGGCTGACCAGCGGCTAATTGTGCCTTACGCACCAGCGCCAGCTCCGTAGGCGAGCAAAAACACGGATAAACCTGTTCTTTATCCTCAAGGATCTGATAATAGTGTTGATAAATGGCTTCCCGCTCAGATTGCGCATAGGGTCCAAGCGCCCCCCCCACCTGGACGCCTTCTTGCCAAGCCAAGCCTAACCAGCTGAGATCCTCTAAGAGATCGTCCCTATACGCAAGGGTGCTGCGTTCTTGATCCGTATCTTCCACACGTAATAGAAAAACGCCTTCATGTTTTCGAGCCAACAATGCACTGAACAACGCAGTGCGCGCATTTCCTAAATGCATATGGCCTGTGGGGCTGGGCGCAAAACGAGTTTTCACCAGGTAATTATCCATAGTCGATAGTCGATTAAATTTAATTAAAACGAGGTCAACAATGCCATAAAAGTTGCTGATATTGCGCAACACCTATTATCATGCCAAGTCGCTTTATTTAAAGGAAGGATTTCGCATGTTCAAACAGATATGGTTCGTCTGTCTAGTATTTTTCTTAGGAATGCCCCTTGCCATGGCTGAGCCTCAGGTTAAGCTAGCCACCAACATGGGTGACATCGTATTAGCGTTAAACTCAGAAAAGGCGCCAAAAAGCGTGGCAAACTTTCTCCAGTATGTCCGCGATGGCTATTATGATGGCACTATTTTTCATCGGGTCATCGACGATTTTATGGTCCAAGGCGGCGGTTTTGACGAATCGTTTAATCAAAAGCCCACTCGACCACCCATTCAAAACGAAGCTAAAAATGGCCTCAAAAATGAGATGGGTTCGGTGGCCATGGCCCGTACTGGCGATCCCCATTCAGCCACCGGGCAGTTTTTTATCAATGTGGCGGATAATGATTTTTTAGACTATCCGAGTCAAGACGGTTGGGGTTATGCTGTGTTTGGCAAGGTTGTCGACGGTATGGAGGTGGTGGATAAAATTCGCAAGCTGCCCACCGGTTCAGGCGGCCCTTTTCCCACCGATGTTCCCGAAACGCCAGTCATTATAAATGAAGCAACCGTGATTTCCGAATAAATCATCTACTCCCACCAGCGAGAGGAAAAAATGGTCAAACTGCACACCAATAAAGGTACTATTAGCATTGCGCTCAATCACGAAAAGGCGCCCGTATCGGCTGCTAACTTCTTGCAGTATGCCAAAGAAGGGTTTTTCGACGGTACCTTATTTCATCGGGTTATTCCTAATTTTATGATTCAAGGCGGCGGTTTTACTGCAGGCATGGCCCAAAAAGACACCCGTGCTCCCATTGAAAACGAGGCTAAAAACGGACTCAAAAATGAGGTGGGTTCCGTGGCCATGGCGCGCACCTCCGATCCACACTCGGCGTCGTCGCAGTTTTTCATCAATGTGAACAATAATACCTTTCTGGATTATCCGGGGCAGGATGGTTGGGGTTATTGTGTGTTTGGCAAGGTGGAGGAGGGCATGGATGTGGTGAATGCCATCGTCAAGGCGCCGACCATATCTAAGTCAGGTCATCAAGATGTACCGCAGGATGATATCATCATTGAATCCGTGGAGGTCAGCGACGAATAGGCTATGGCTAGCCTTTTTATCTCGGATCTGCACTTAGACTCAAGGCGTCCTGCCATTGTTGATTTGTTTCTGCGTTTTTTAACCCAGGAGGCTAGCTACGCAGAAAGCTTATACATTCTGGGTGATCTTTTTGAGACTTGGGTTGGCGATGACGATGATGGTGCCTTGGGCCAACAAGTGACCGCTGGGCTAAAACAGCTCAGCGAGCAATCGGTGCCGGTTTATCTGATGGTCGGCAATCGGGATTTCTTGCTGGGACAAGCGTTTGCGGCAGCCAGCGGGGCCACTTTACTCAAAGACCCCTGCATCGTGGATCTGTATGGTACCCCCACCTTGCTGATGCACGGTGATACCCTATGTACCGATGATGTGGCGTATCAGCAATTTCGTACCCAGGTACGTTCCCCCGAATGGCAAACCCACATGTTAGCTCGACCGTTGGCAGAGCGCAGAGCATTGGCAAAGCAACTGCGGGATGGTAGCCAACAGGCGATACAAGATAAACCCCCTACCATTATGGACGTGAATCCCCAGGCGGTAATCGATACTATGGAAGCTTATGGCGTGCGCCGCCTGATTCATGGTCATACCCATTGCCCTGCCATCCATGAATGGATTATGCGAGGTGAATCTGCTCAGCGTATCGTTTTGGGGGATTGGTACAGTCAAGGCAGTGTGCTGTACTGTGATGCTAGCGGCTCTCGACTTGAGGCGCTAGCACTGTGATAGCCGTGGGTTGTATTATCCTCTTTGAAAAAATAGCCACGATAGCTACAGCAACAGACAAAAGCCTATTCTTATCCCATAATAATTCCTGTGATTGATTGGTTTTAGCCCAGACAAGAGAATAAGCGATTATGTGGGAGTGGTTAGCAACCTTTTTTGACCCAACCGTCAACGCAAATCTCTATGACCAAAACGCACTCGCTGCTGCCATTGAAAAGACGGTAGAGGGAACTGATCCCCGCTTGCGGTTAGTACACAACTACAAAAAAAAATTGGCAAATTCAGTGCAAAGCGCACTTCAATATACGGATATATTGGTCACCCGATCTACTCAACCTATTCCGACAAATCGCCAGGCATACAGTCTTGATCCACGAGTACATGCGTTTTTCACCTCGGCCGATGAAATGCAACGCATCTTCAGTTTAGACAAAGGTATGCGAACATTTTTTGGGCGTCCCGAAAATCAGGAGCTACAGGAAGGCTGCGCTTTATTGGCTATGAAAAAACAAGAAAAAAAGATCTTTGGTTACGAGATGGAAGCAGGGATTATTAAAAGGGATGTACCCCAAACGGCGGTTACTTTTTCCGATCATCGGTTACTGGCGCCGGCGCGAAACGCCAATATGATCAAAGAAAAATTACGCAAACTTGCTTTTAATACCCTGGTGGAGTGTGCCCTTGCAAACATCTTAGATATCCGGGTACATCAGCATGAACTGGAAGAGCAACGGCGTTTATTGCAAGAAAAACTGAGTACCCAAAAAAGAAATCGATATGGTTTAGAGTCTGTCTTGGAAGCCAACGATGACTATGATCACGATGACGAGGTCAGTGAAGAAACGTTGCTTCAGTTACGCAAGATAGAGCATCAGCTTCACAAGGCGAAAGTGGATTTGCGCACCCTAGATGATTACCTCGCCCAGGTTAATGGGGTTTTAAGTCAACCAGAAAAGTATTTGCGGCTAGAAACAGTATCAGTAATGCTGAATCGATTAGGTATCCAAGTAAACGCTTCCGGTAATGGGGATGAAATTACCTTCCACGAAGTTCAAATGAGAGAATCGCGACGCTTTGCGCTAGCCTTAGTCGTTTATCCCCGTCATGAAATGATGCCGCCTAAACGTTATTTGGAGATGTTGCTGGTTTAATCTAATTTATTAATACTTATACAAATCAGGGCTTGCGTAGCTTCATAAAAGCGGTGTCGACGGCCTGAAAGGTCGTCGTCAAACATTCTAAACGGAGTACTTTGGCAGCCGCAAGCAGCACGAATATGAGCTGTATCTAGCCATTGAAAATATCGACCATAACCGCACCGCAGCCCCCAGACCAACAGTATCTGTGAACGCTTCCACAAGACCCAAGGTGAAGAGTTCTATAGTGTGGCGTTTCACAAAAAACTCTGCCGCACGCTGGATGAGTTACAAACCGATCTGAATGCGTGGCTCACCTGGTATAACGCCGAACGCATTCATGCAGGGCGTTACTGCTACGGCAAAACGTCCCTGCAGACCTTTGGCCAGATTGCAGGCGAAGGCAAAGCATCTAGAACAACACTATTAAACACCGGAAGTTCTGTCTTATAAATGTAAACTGTTAGATTAGGTTATGTCGCTTCTTGCGCCGAATTGCGGAAGTCGGTTTAGCCGTCTATGCCATCGACAGAAGCTTTCACTCTTTCGCCATCGTGCAGCTCCAGTTTCGCGGCACGACCTTTGTATCGACCGCGCTCTGTTGCCCCTGGCTTTTAGACTGAAAGTTCGCAAACGTGTGCCTAGCATTTTCCCATGCGAAGTGCCTATATTGGAGATCAGTCACATGATAGCTGTTCTGATCGAAGCGGTTCGTCTCGTAGATCTTTGCCGTACCTGCGGCGCCTATTTGACCACTTGCGCCAAGGAAGGTGACGTCGTTATTATGGACGTGGTTGCCGGTACTCTCATAATCACCGCCCCGATCTTGCCAGATGATACCGATAGCGTTGCCGTGGTTGGGATTGACCTCGACAATGTTATTTCTCACTTCGACATTTTTCGACGTCGAGATGAGAATCTGCGAGCTATAAAGCCAGTCTCTACCGCTGGGAGCATTTAACCCGACCAAGTTATTTTCGATGAGCGCGTCGTAGCTAATCTCGTGGAAGATGCCCTCTTGTGAGTTGCGAAAGACAATGTTGCCATGATAAACGGTATTAATGTTTTTAATATCGGTCCACAGCCCGGGACCGTCGTTATGGTGTACGCAATTGTTACTAACGGTCAACCGATTGGTATGGGCGAACTTGGTGCCGCCTGCGTCCCCCAAGCGGTGGTGGGTATAATTGTTGTACGCGATCTCGTTGCCATCAATGAGCCCGTCCTCACCGCTTGCACCCGCGCCTTTTTGGCCGTTGTGGTGGATATAGTTATCGATCAACTTGCTCCGATCGGCGATGTTAACGCCGGTACCGTGATTGAGACGCACCTCGTTAAACTCGATATGCCAGTCGCTCTTGGGAAATTGGTCGCCGATGGCGCCCATCTGCGGTGGAATGGCAAATTTTTCTACGACGAGCCCAACAATTTTAACGTGTGTCGCGCTCGGACTAAACGCATTGCGCGTGACGCCGATCTCCACGGTGTGACCGACAGGGTCGTCGCCCAAATAGATGGTGTCCGCATCGTAGTCAAAGTACCAGCGGCCCGGACCCACATTGTTCAGGCTGTCGACATGTTTGAGTGGCTTATTGTCGAAATAAAGATCTTCGGGATAGCGACAACGCGGCCAGCCGTCTTGGCAGTGGCCATGCACCTGACCCTGCTGGGTTTGGCCGCTGACCGACCAAGTGTTTCCGCTGCGCTTGAAGCTAGTAAGCAGGCGCGAGCCATTAAGCACGGCGAGCCGCTCGCAATTAGGCCCAAGCTCACCGTAGAAAGCGTCTCCCTTTTTGGGCTTAATACTTTGCATACGATGAATACCGGCTTTCAGCAAGTATGAGGCGCCAGCAGGATGCTGATCCACGACCTGCTGGATGTCTGTCCCGGGACTGATCGTCACGGCGTTGGAGGGCGGCGCCAGTCGAGTGCAGGCGGAGGGTGGGGGTGGGGCATCAACAATGGACAAAAACTGTGGAGGTGCCAATGATTGTATGTTAGTTACAGTAAAGGAAACACTTAACCCGACTCCTACAGTTCCCCTTGCTTTATCAGCACTATAGGGGGTAGCTGTAATTGTATAATTCCCAGGTGTTAAGCTTTTACCCGCGAAGTCGCCATTTGTGTCTCCAAATAATGCCCACGGTGCTACATTCTCCACGCGCGATTCTAATGTAGATACAAACTTTACACTTTCCACTGCACTAGAGGTAAGCACACGGAACGCAAAACTCCTGGTGCTATACTGCGATAAATTAATGACTCCCCCAGGGGTCAGTGTAGCTAAATCCTGGTCAGTAACCGCATCAACTAATACAAGTGAAGTGATTTTTGCAGATTCATCGGTGCTGTGTACTTCAGAGACTTGAGCATAGCCTATGCCAGATACAATAGCGCAGAAAAAAATGATTAGATAAGTTATCGCCTGGCTAAGTAATAGGTTCCTTGGCAAGTTCATGGTTACTAAATCCTTGTTGGTGTCTAATACTATAAGAGTCTGTTTAAAAGGAAAAAACTCAATATAAAAAAATCGATCCAAAACTTTATCTTACAAGATGGAATTACTTTGACTAGGTTCCCCACGAACCAGAATTGTAGGTAGCCTAGGGTACATTATTTAACACAACCAAGCTTACTGGATAGGCGAGATTAGCACATAACCCAGTGTTTCACTGACATGGTAGGTTTCGTTGTCTTTCGAATGCTCCTCGTTGATGTGCACATCCACACTGTAAATGTCTTTGCTCTCCCAACGCAGATTTGCAGTATCGCCACCATTCATGGTTTGCATGTCAGCCAGAAACACTGGGACATCCATGTGGGTTTTCTGGAAAGCAATACGGTGAGGCTGATGTGTTACCGCCTTTGCGGTCCTGTCGACCTCAAAGACTACATCGTCGACGGTGCCTGTGGAAGGTTCCCAAGCAATGTAGGAAATGGTTTCCGCCTGGTGAGTGTTCGAATTAGCCTCCTGGTTTTGTAATTTAAGCCGAAAATCGGCAGTGTTGATATTTCGCACACGCGTCACCACTGCGTCGCTTCCCCGGAAAGTAGTCACCGCTGTCAGCACGACTGGCGTTTTTTGAAAGACCTCGTTAAACTTCACCTTGGTAATGGAACCGGTCTTGTTCGCCTTAAACTGACCTGCTTCCACCCGCGTACCGTCTGCCAAGGCGTGGCTACCACGCTCCATCGCCAGGTAGCCGACCGTCTCCAAATAATGTGTATCATCCAGATATTCCCATTCTTGAATTCGAATGTCGAAACCAGTATTGTCCACGTTGCGGATTCTAATTACTGCCGGATCGTTATCCCTGTAACTTAACGGTTTGGCAATCACCACCGGATCGACAAAGGACCGAGTAAAAGTAACCCGCTGCCATTGATGATCAACTTCAACTTCATTAGCCTCCACTAACGTCGCTTCCCTAGGATTGTCGTCGACGACTGGATCGCCATCGGAACTGCCACCATGTATATCATCGTCAATAGTACTGTCGTTGCTAGGATTGGCTAAGACGGTAATATAGTTTGGTTTAGTTTCGGTGTCCGTTCCACCGGGGCCTTTCACCGTCAAATTCACTGTAAAGTTGCCGGCGTTTTGATAGGTGTAGACAGCTGTTTGGCCTACGCTGGCGCCGCCATCACCAAAGTTCCAAGACCGGGTGTCAATATTGCCGGTCGAGGTATCGTTGAAGGTGACAATCAGGGGTACTATGCCAGAGGTGGAGTTAGCGCTGAAATCAGCTGTCGGCGCGACGTCAGAACTAGGAATGATGGCGCTGACTTCATTCGAGAACTCACTTTTAACGGTTCCGGTGGTATCGTAAGCTGTGACAGCAAAATAATAGATTTTGCCACCCTGTAAGTCTGATACCGTGTAACTGGTCTTGTTGCCTATGTCCACGGTCGACGTATACTTCCCGCTGGTCTCTCCGTAATGAAGTTTATAACCGGCTAAGTGTGGTTCGCTGTTGGGATACCAAGTAAATGTCAGCTGAGCGGCAACTGCATTGTTAGCCATAACGGCAGCTGAAAAAGACATAAAAAGAACAATTATATGACGTGCAATCGAAGAAAACTTTGAAAGACTTAAATACATGAAGCGAGAGAATAAGTCTAAAATCTCGGCTGAAAGAGGGGTTTTTAAGACGTTACCTACTACGCTAGCCTGCCCATGATTGGAGACATAATGATCCATGTCGAAAACTCCCGAATGTTTTTTAGGGTCACGTAGAACCTTGCCCCACACAATAAGGAGTTGCCGCACAGACTCTAAACGTTAGCTCGTTCTCACAGCCTGTTATCTCTGGCAATCCCGCTGTCGTGGGGTCGAAGCCCTTTAGACCGGTAATTTTGCGTCCCCGCCTTTCGATGGGTTTGCCTTTTTCAGAAAACTTAAGTTTTCTCGCAAGAATTAGGCCAATTGTCAAGTTTTGTTAAATAGTATTGCTTTCTCGAGTCTTTAGAATCCCTTAAGCTGGTAACTTTGCGTCTCCAATCTCCGGGATAAGATTTCCCGGTAATCCTAAAAAGATAGTGATTTGACTGCATTGTGATAATGGATGAAATATCAGATAGCGCCGATATAATTCTCTGACTTTTTAGAAAATGATAAGGTCTTGCGGACCAACCTTCCAACATCGTTGATGTAGGGTAGTGTTGAAGCGTTCAATGTAGCTGGTTTTTGCTTGTTGTCTTACCGGCGTAAACCGCCTCCTCATCCCGATACATGATCGTCAATCATCTCAACAACATCTCTAGTTCATCACAACAACTCTATATGAACCTGATGTGTAAATTTCAGGCTAACGTGAAAATACCCTGCTCTAATTTGCTTGGCGCTTCACGTCTAAAAGTGACTTTATTTATGACATTATTTGTCGATAACTTTCCAAACTTCTACATTCCAAGCCCTTAAAGTAGCAGTTTTTAGCAATTAATCCGTGCATCTGATGAGCGGTGTTCCCAGACAAGTTTATGATCTTTTTTCTCACCTCAGTCAGACGATCTGTCAACATTTTGGTTGCCTTTGCGGTTCATGCTTGGTTGGATACGATGACGGGCGAGGATAGTGAAATAGTTATCAGCAGAATTCTATGTATTGGCCTCCTAAAAACCTGAACGGTATGTATGACCGTGCTGCGCCGGAAGAAAATTAACGCAACACAATCAATCAAAATCCATTCTTAAGTTGTCGAAACCGTGGTTTGCTCTTGAGCAATCCGTAACGACTGGTATTTGCGTCGCCAAGCCTCGATAAAGTGCGGTAAATCGTAGTGTTGTACTTTGTTAAGCGCAACCTGCGCCATCGTTGCCAATTGCTCAGGTTCATTGAGCGCTTTCTCGATGTATTTCATAATAGAAGCTGGAGTGCGCTCTACCTGC
The DNA here is from genome assembly GCA_964527085.1 of uncultured Candidatus Competibacteraceae bacterium. Lineage (GTDB taxonomy): Bacteria > Pseudomonadota > Gammaproteobacteria > Competibacterales > Competibacteraceae > CAYRGG01. The sequence goes on along the minus strand of CAZGON010000008.1, from coordinate 26,298 downwards.
CAGCCATTCTCACCATGCACCAAGAAATCTTCGACACCATGTAACTTGCTTACCAACAAAGGCAAACCCGCTGCTGCTGCCTCAAAAGATACGAGTGAAAATGTTTCGTAGTAAGAGGGGAACGTGAACAAGTCTACAGCCCACAGGAAGGGACGAATATCCTTCTGCAGTCCTACAAAATTAACCTGATCAGCAATACCTAACTCTTCAACACGCTTTTTATAGACGCTCAGCAAATCAGGCATCCCGCCAATTACAATGAGTTTGACGTGCTCATTGTTTAACTTACTGATGGCATCGAGCAAAAGCGGTAAGCCCTTACGCTCGAAATGACCTAGTGCGACGAATACAAGCGCGAGATCGTCATCTGTTAAGCCCAATTCTGCACGTTTAGCGGTACGGTCAAAATCTTGGGGTCTTGCCATACGCTTTACATCAATGGGGTTGGAGATCACCTCAATTTTGCCTTTTAGCACAGGATAGGTTGCTTTCAGTTCGTGCATTAACCCCTGAGAAGGCACAACGACATGGGAAGCCTGACGATATACCCGAGGTTCAAACGCAGCATGTAGATTATGGTTAATCCAGCGGGCAAATCCACGAATCCCACTCGGTTTGGTCACTGCCCAGTATTGATCAAGATATGCATGATGGCAGAACTGCGAATATAGCAATTGGCCTAACAACATGTTGCTCTCTACGCTCTGTACTAAATCAAAGCGCACATTGTTTCGCCGCTTGTATAAAAAGAAGATAATTGGCGCCATGATGTGATATGTGATGTAGAGCAGGAAAAGTGGACGACGAATCGCCGGAACTTTGACGAATTCGATGCGGTCAGGCGCCGGGTTGTCAAACTCTACGGCAAAAACGGTGAAATCGTGTTCGTCGCACAAACCATGAGCAATGTGACGGTCACATCCTCCAATTGCATTGGTCGGAATCATAAGGTATTCAAAGATTGCGATACGCATGAAACTTTATCTCTATAGCAAATGAACGATGTCTGGTTACCTGACGCGCCGTAAAGCTCGGCCCTTAAGGGCGGAGATATAAGGCGCAAACTGTTCTATACTTTTGGGTGTCGGAGTCACGCGACAACGCGCCGACATCGAGTAATACCCGTTTAAAACCGGCCAAGCCTATGCCGCTTGGCGCGAATACTGGGCAGTTTCGACTGCGACTGCTATTTGGGTAAGAGGTCATGCGAACTGTCCTCCCTCTCGGGCATGAGAGGCTAAGCTAAGGAATCCTCTTTCTTTAAGGAAGAGGAGGATGTCAAAGGATGAGGAGCAATTATCGTACTCGCTGGACTGTGGAATTATAAGAAGCATAAATGCTCTTTTCCCCAAAGTCGAGAAGCAGCAAAGACCCTGAAATGGTGCTTGATGGTGTCATCAAGCACCGTTTGTACCGCGTCATCTCAGCGAATTTCACTTTTTTGTAGAGGTTTTTTTCAAGAGGAACACGAATTTTAGAGTTGCATGGCTTGGTTGCATAAAAGTAAAGTAAGCTGTTACTAGCACATCCAGTAGAAGACCCTTGGCCAGATCCCCTCGCTCCAGACGATGAAAAACGGGCAGAAAAAAACGATCTAAACTCTTTAATAGGCGTGTCTATAATCTTGCGGGACTTAGACATTAAAGCCAATTTAACTCTAAATTAGAAAAACCGACATCTAACCCACCCGACATCCATACAGCCATTTCTTTCTCTCCGTACTTTGAAGGCAACTTCAAATTAGCCGTGTCCAGATAAGCTAATGGTTTAGCAAGCCAATTTGCCGCATGACTTTGCAAATATTCCCCTGGCTTTTTGCAGAATGCATCAAAATTAATCATATAAAAGGGAATATCCTGAGATGCTGCATATTTAGAGGCTTTAATTGCAGATCTATAATTAAGTAGCCAATACTTCAACAAAAAAATGTATGCGGGATCTTTTTTGTTGTATTTGATGTCCACAGAACTAAATAGGTCAGGCACTTCTTTTGAGTAAGCACCCTTCAATATCTCTTCGTATTGCCAGCCATTGAATTTGACATAGCGGCTAAATTTTAAGATCTCTTTTAGATAACGCCTTACCCCAAGCAGATCACGCCTACCACTTGGTACCAAATGTGACCGAGCTACTCTGTGGGCATTTCTATATAAGTAGATAAACACTGAGTCATTAAACTCATCAATCATGTGTTCCATCTTGGCATTACAACGAGTGACATCAATAAATAAGGGTTTATCAGATTGACTAGACAACCATTTTAAATAGTTGACCTGCTGATAAGTTAACTTAGTATGGGTTTCACCTTCGCTATCTATCGGAGCAAAATTGGCTTTAAAGTTTGACGGCGACTTTGAATAGATATCAATAAACTCAGCACGTGTACCTTTTGGGTGCTCTTGTGGCAATTCTCGCAAGAGCGGGTTGAAGGGCTCATCTAGTGCCAGGTAATGGCCGGAATGGCGAAAGCATTCCCAAAATGCTGTCGAACCTGACCGGCGCATGGAAAAGACAATGACAGATTTGGTTTCGTTGCGCATATAAATTTTATCGACCGTCTATAACTAGTGGTATTTTAACTCTGTTGATTCTTTACCTCAGCTCGACTTTCCCCATCAAGAACTTGACTGAAAGTCGGGTGACGGCCATGATAAAAAATTTACTCCAACTAAAGATTGAATTTTTCAATGAGTGGATTACCGCCCGATTGAGTGGTGATTATAGAACGATTTGCGCAGTTATTCGGCGAGTCAGTATGGAAACAGGCATGCGAGCTATTCGTTGCCGCCATTCTTCGCCCCTGGCAGGCGGACGGTGGCCGCAGTGTTGCGGGTAGTAGGATTATGCGCGGAACGGCGCACGGGTACTGAGCCGAGCATATGGGGCAGACCTAACCGCCAGTCGAGTGTTGTTGTGTCTGCTGGTAGAGATGTTTGTACCGCGGGGAACGCTAAAATAGCTCTGAATTCGCATTCATAATCGAACTCTCCCTTGCAGTAATTCCGTTTTGGAAGTTAGTAGATTTATCCTTGTCGATTCTGACGAATAATAAACATAATTTGTCTTGATACAAGATTCATGAGGTATAAGAAAATTAGTGATGGCTCACCAAAAAGCTCTTCTCGTTGTTAGTAATGCATTCACAGCAGGTGGTGGTATATCGGTTGTCAATCGCCTGGTAATTTCCTCTCTACTGGATCAGGGTTTTCATCTGGATATTCATGCAGTCTGGGTAGATGACCCGACAATAGACGCGCAATTCAAGGGAGAGCCGTTAACTTATTCAGTGTATAGTAGACGTCGCTTGGGGTTCATGCGTAAGGTATGGAAAACTATTCTATATCAAAAATATGATTTGATCTATTCGGATCACGTCAGTATTGCGTTTACTTTAGCGCCATTAGCGAAAACTATGCACACCGGCTATGTGCTTCAAACACATGCTTTGGAAGTCATGCATCATCGTATAGATTGGCGCGGTAAATTAGCTTTGAATACTGCCTCCAAGGTTCTATGTGTATCGCAATATGGAAAAAACCTTGTTCAACAGATCAATCCAAACCTGAATCCCATTGTTTGCGAACCCGCTTTGCCAAAACACTATACATTACCGTCAATAGCTGCTTTAGAAAAGCTCCCGCGGATCATTATGACTGCAGTTGACGGTACTGAACATGAACTAAACGAACGTTTTATCTTACATGTTGGACGGATGGCAGCAGATCAACAGCATAAAGGTCACGATGTGATGATTTATGCTATGGCTAAGGTCGTTAGCCAGTATCCTGATGCACAATTAGTACTCATTGGTGAGGGTGACGACATGCCGCGATTGCACAAAATTGTGCGTTCCTTAGACACTGATGTTCAAAGCAAAATTTTTATGCCTGGATTCATAGCGGATGATCTGCTTGATAATCTATACCAACAATGCTTTCTGTTCGCAATGCCTAGTCGTGCAGAGGGATTTGGGCTTGTCTACCTCGAAGCCATGAGCTATGGAAAACTTTGTATTGGTGGTAACATGGATGCTGCTCAACATGTCATTCGACACAATCAAACAGGACGTATTGTTGATCCCACATCAGCGCAGGAAATTGCTGTCAATATTATTCATTTGCTAGAACATCCAGATCTTGTACGAGAAATGGGCAATAGCAGTAGACGTCTCGTCGCAGAGCAATACTTGTTTAAGCACTTTAAGCAACGATTTCTCACTAGTATCGGTATAGTATGAAAAAGCATACTCACAACTTTTCTATGCATTGGCTTCCTAAAAACCTGAACGGAATAAACGTACTGCGCCAGAAGCAAATTAACGCAACACAACCCTCATGGTCGCCGTGCTTGACTTCGATCAGATAATAGGGGTTGAGCGATTGTAATTGCCACTGCCGCTAAATTGTTCAACAGAGTCAGTTTTATGGGAAGAGCTCACATTATTACCAAAGTAAGCAAAAGACATACCAATCATACTCCAAAACCAAATACCTCCCATAGGACCTTCCAGATATACATCAAAAGATGCAGCACCCAGCATAGCAACTCCATAAGCAATAAACCAGATAGCCAGTCTAGCTTTCATGGGTTCGTTTAGCCTTTCTTTAAAAGAAATATATGCCAACCATAAAAAGTAGGAAATCAAGAAAGCAAGCCATAGTAGAAAGCCTGGAACACCCGATCGTCCTAAAATTGTCATAAAGCCGTTATGTGGACTACGCAGCGATTCATCAGCAGTGACCTGATAACCATCCGCATTGGCAAGGTTAATTCCATATCCCTTACCAGCCCAAAAATAGGGTCCATTAAAAGTATAATCAATGATGTCTCCCCACCATAAAAGGCGAAATTGAATTGTGTTATTTAATCTTACTAAGTTGCTATTTGATTCACTTGTCATGCTTAAAACATTATCGACAAGCTGCTCAACAGAAACATCACGGTAATTCCCGGGTAATGATATTTTAAACGAATAGAACCCGTTAATAATTAACACCATACACACAACAAAAATACCCAAAACAATTGGCCTATAAAGTTTGGTAGAAAAAGGATGCAAAAACAAAACAACCGAAATACCCATCAAAACAACCACTATGGAACTACGGGAAGTTGTCACTAGGGGTATAACAGCTACAATCCATAAAAACCAGTATATCCAATTCTTGACGGTAGATATCGGGCGATATTTATGATCAAGCCGCAATAGCATAAAAGCAGCTATCCCTACCAAATGGACAGCTAAGTCACTCGCCTTGTTGTATATAAGCGGTACAGGGGAAGCAGGGAAATAAAATGGAAAAGCACGTGATAAACTTACAACACTGATAAAAGGCGACAGCAGCAAGAATACAGGAATCAATTTTCGATAAAGTTGGATGAAATTCTCCACTGTATTTCTAGGTATGATAAGTCCTATTAGAATCGCATAGACGGCATAACCATAAATCATTGCATCACGAATACTATCTATCTTGTAAACAGAGAGATAAGGAATCGTCTGTAAAACACTAAAACTTAAAAAAAGAAGCAGAGGATAAATCACCCATAATCGGAGTAAGTTTTTTATACGCAGATTTGGTAAAAAAGGTAGCATAATTAGTGTTAGTATACCCAATGCAATAACTGCTTCACCTATATAAACAGGAAAAACGCCGATATAGGCAAAGCCTTTCCCAAAAAACTGATAGCCAAAGAGTATTGTTATTAATCCAAACCAGAAATACCGATGATCAGTAGAGAGAAGCAGCAAGATAGGGATTAAAATTCCAACTGCAGTAATAACAGCTATCTGTAAATTAAAAAAACCTACAGCTAGACCCATTAGCATAGACAAGGAGAAAACCGTCAAACATTTCAATATATTTATATTGGGTTTTGAGCTTAAACTAAGTTTTAAAAATTGCATATTCATTATACTCTTAACCAATTTGATCTATGCTTTTAGGTTATCGTATCATCATCTTGACAAATAGTTGTGGCGAACGAAAAAGAAATCCTGACTTTAGAGTCTTTCGCTATACTCTCGGTATTTATCCATACGGTAATGAGTGTTTTTATCTTATCTAATTATTAAGTCATCCCATAGCTTATTTTGATTATCGCCTTGCCGAGCGCCCGATGGCGTCTAGGGAGAATGACCTGAGTGTAGGCGGTTCAGCAGGTGGTGTAACACAGCGCATATTAACGATGTACACCCGACAAGGAACCCAAAGTTGGCATGCGGTGTGTTCATTGCCACTGTCCATGTGAACTCCGACGAATTATCGACACTTTTCATTCAAAGCCAAGTATAGCCACTGCTTATTAGTCTTACCCAGCAGAGCATCTCATCGCTGACCTTTCGCCATGACACGACTCTACCAACTGATGCTGACAGCCTCGATGTATATGATTCTATTTATGGTTATGAAGCTTGCCACTTTTAGCTATATTTGATGAATTACATCCTATGTACTTTTTTATGTATCTGTGCATTTAAGCTATTTACTTCACATTGATATGCATTTTGCTGCAATATTACCAATATTTTGGCACTATTTTTTTTAGTTTTTAGTGCTATAAGCTTTAATATACTGTAAACATTGAAAATTTAGATCTCTAAATTTTTTTATCTAAAATTAATTTGCGTTAAATAAAACTTGACATACAAGTTCATTTTAATACACTTGTATATAAGAATGCTTTATCAGAACAACATTCTTGATATTACAAAATAATATAAAAAATAAGGTATTTAGTTAAATCTTTATAAGTAAATGATGGTTTCGTTGTGGAAGAGCACAAAATCAAAATATCTTATGCGAATTAGCTAAAAAATTAAAAAAGAATACATGTGGTAAATATAACTATCCGAGAATCAAATGTTCTGATTATTTTTTAGATATTATGCTTTTTGGCATTATTATGATTTTGTCATTAAATTTTAATATCACATTTATACTAAATTAATTTAAATTTTATAAAAGACTTTTTGTTGTGCGGTAAAGTCGATGTAAAAACTACTATTATTTCTCGTGTTTTATCGATAACTCACTAAATAACTTTAGAATTACTCACTATTGTTTCATAAATGTGCATATATTGTGCATATATAAGGGCTCGACTACCATGCATAACCTTGAAAGTCTAAAGAGAAATTTACAAAACTCTCTTAGAGGCTTCGATTTACTTGCAATAATGTTTTGTTTCTTACTCACGACAGCGTTAGCCAACTACAACACATCTGTTTTATCTTTCGAGCAATTCCTCTCCCTGCGGATGAAGATGTCTAATTTCATTAGTATGATTGGATTGCTAGTGGTTTTGCACTGTGTATACACTGCAGTAGGTTTTTATCAATTTGATCAGCCTTCCTCTATCCGCAAAGAAGTTATCCAAATCCTTAAAGCGAGTTTTATTGGAACAGGAATTTTGCTGCTCTTTTCCGTCATCCTACCAATAAACATGGTTAATTATGGTTTTCTTTTGATCTTCTGGTCTTCCATTTTTGTTGTCATGCTGTGGGGGCGCTTGGTACTAAGAATAGTCTTTCACAGAAAATGGCAAAGAGGAAAAAACCTACGTGATATCATTATTGTTGGCACCAACAAGCGGGCCTTGGGGTTAGTCCAAAAAATAGAATCTATGCCAGAACTGAAATACCGGATCATGGGCTTTATCGACACCCCTTCGCCAAAGGGTAACCAAGATTTCAGGAATTCCGGATATCCGTTATTAGCTAGCCTCGATGATTTTCGGTTTTTTTTGAATAACACTGCTGTAGATGAAGTTCTCATCTGTCTTCCCATGAAATCCTACTATGAGCAGACGGCGAACATTATTGCGCTTTGCGAAGCTCAAGGTGTGACCGTTCATCTATATACAGAACTTTTCAGTCTTAATCTCGCTCGATCGCGGATAGGCTTTTTTGAAGGTCTTCCGATGATCAGAATTGCTACGAACCCGCTAAAGGACTGGGAAATCACTGCCAAACGACTGTTTGATTTAGTGGGTTCAGCCGTTCTTCTAGTTCTTTTTTCTCCTGTCCTGCTTGCGATCACCTTATTAATTAAAGTGACATCTCCAGGTCCGATTTTCTATGTACAGAAACGTCTCGGCAAGAACAAACGGCTTTTTAATATGTATAAGTTTAGGTCCATGGTGCCAGATGCGGACCACAGGCAAAAGGAACTCGAGCACCTCAACGAGGTTAAAGGTCCTGCTTTTAAAATTAAAAACGACCCGCGAATTACTCCGTTTGGTAAGTTTATTCGGAAGAACAGCATTGACGAGTTACCGCAGCTTTATAACGTTTTTAAGGGGGATATGAGCTTAGTTGGCCCCCGACCTTTGCCAGTAAGAGACTACAATAACTTTCAGGAGGACTGGCACCGTCGCCGTTTTAGCGTGAAACCTGGCATCACTTGTTTGTGGCAGGTTGGTGGTCGGAGCAATCTTACCTTTAATCAATGGATGGAGCTCGATATGCTTTACATTGATCGGTGTTCGTTATGGCTGGATATAAAGATACTGTTACAAACAGTTTCCGCTGTTATTCAAAATCGCGGAGCAGTTTAGAGACTTTATCATCAATAATCATGGGACGGACCAGATGACTTACGCAAATAAATAGTATGTTTTGATGAGTTTTCTTCACTAGATGGTAATTTAGTGATTCTCCTGCATGGATGACTTTATGCGTAAGTCTTGAGATGTTAAGGTCAAAAATTCCTTGATCTAAGCGCCGAAAGGCGCATTAAAATATATAAAAAACTGGTTTTGTTACAAAATTTTGAATTTATCGATTTAGAATGATAATAAGCTTTCAGAAAATTAATATCATGTGGATTTGTTGTATTGCAAAGAGATTATACTGGCTATGGATACGGCAAGGCGACCTCCTCGCTTTGGTGATCACTGTACCCCTCCTATTTCTTCTAGGATGCTCGCATACTACAGTTAATCCTAATCCGCTGCCAGCAATCCAAGACTATCCATCAGAATACCGCATTAAACCTGGCGATGAGATGGAGATCAAGTTCTTTTACAACCCGGAGTTGAACGAATCGGTCACCGTTAGGCCAGACGGTCGCATTTCTCTGCAACTCGCCTCCAATATACCGGTGGCCGGACTTACTCCTGTTGAGCTGACCCAGCGCTTAAAAAAAAGCTATGCTCGTGAATTGAACCAACCGGAGATCACCGTCATCATGCGCACTTTTGTCAATCAACGCATCTATGTGGATGGTGAAGTTAACACGCCCTCTCTTGTACCGCTGTCAGCTGCCATGACAGTTCTACAATCAATAACGGTTGCCGGTGGCCTAAAAGAAAGCGCCAAGACTAATAACATCCACATTATTCGTCAGGGGCCAAAAGGTAAGCCTGAAGTTTTTACGATCGACCTTACCCAGTTTCTCGATGGGACGGATCTTAGTCAAAATACTTTTCTCAGACCTCTTGATATTGTTTTCGTGCCAAGGAAAACAATTTCTAAAGTCAACGTTTGGGTCGACCAATACCTGCGCAGAAACATACCGATAGGAATCGGTTTTGGCTATTCGCTAAATAATTAATAGTATGATTTGTTTTGAAAAATTATTTAATAAACCATGACCAACCTATCTACTAACGCACTGCAACCGTCCACCAGCACCAGCCTGCGTGATTTGCTTCACGTCTTTTTTAAGCATAAGGCTGAAATTTTAGCTATTTTTATCTTGACAGTTGCTACAGTTATAGTGATCTCTTTCTCCACTACCCCAGCCTATGAAGCAAATGCAAGGCTCCTTGTCAAGATCGGTCGTGAGTACATGAGCCAACCCGAAGTTGGTGAAGGTCAAAGTCTTATGATGCTCGACCAAGAGGGGATTATTAATTCTGAGATTCAGATTCTCAATAATCGGGAATTAATCGAGAAAGTGGTCACTGCCATGGGCGTCGACATTCTCTATCCATCGCTTGTCGACAATGCTTGGCCTCGGACGACGCAAATAGAGGTGGCGGTGGGCCAGTTTATCAATAGCTTGGAAGTGTGGGGGGTTGATAAGTCCAGTGTGATCGGCGTGTCCTTCCAGCACCATGATCAGGTGGTTGCGGAGAAAGCCCTTACCATCTTGATCGATTTCTTCAAGGCGAAGCACCTCGAGGTTTTCTCAAATCCGCAGTCCTCGTTCCTGGAACAGCAACTGGTCAACTATAAGCAACGGCTTAAAACATCAGAAAGTGCGTATGAGTCTTTCAAACAACAGTACAAAGTCTACTCGGTCGAGGAGCAACGTAGCCTTCTGTTACAGCAGCAGGTTACCTTAGACACAGATTCAAAAAGTATCAACAACCGTATCGCCGAGCTCCAAAAAAAGATCGCAGCACATCGGGGGCAATTACAGGATATCACACAGAGCACGAACCGATATACCCAAACAGCCAGGGATGGAATCGTCGTCGATGCTGAGACTCGTCTACTGGAACTACAACTTAAGGAACAGGAACTACTAGCCAAAAACTATCGTGAGGACGGCCGCCTTGTTGGAAATGTGCGTAACGAAATTCAGTTGGTTAGAAACTTCCTAGAGGCTCAAGAAGAAAATATCCGCCGTAAGACGCTAACCACTAACCCGGTTTATCAAGGATTAGAGCAGGAGATGCTTAAGTCTGAGGCTGAGCTCGCCTCCCAACAAGCAAAGGCAGTAACGCTAGCTCAACAACTCTCCCAGCTTGAGCGCAAGATACAGTCTGTCGACCAGAAACAGAACGAACTAAGAAGTCTCCAACGAGAATTATCTATCAACGAGAAGAACTACCAGACTTATGTAGAAAAGCTCGAAGAAGCTCGCATTTCCGACAATCTCGACCGGCAGAATATTGCCAACATCAGTGTTATTAAAGCGCCAGTCGCTTCGGTGAAACTAGTAAAGCCAAGTACCAGTCTTAAAATTATTTTAGGTGTCCTGCTCGGTACGATTGGTGGGTTAGGATTTGCTTTCTTTTCGGAGTTCACGTCACAGAGTTTCTCCATCCCCGAACAGGTAGAAAAGCGGCTTGGGCTACCAGTATTGACCTCCATTACGTTGAAAGAAGGATAGCTGTATGCATCATGGAACAACTCACCCGTTTAATCTGATAGGCTGTTGGAAAATGTCCTTAGGACTCATCATAACTACGATTTAGCGTAATGGCCAAGTTTTTAATGTAATTCGATTTTCAGAGGTAAGAGGGCAATGCTGTATGCGCAAAAATGTTTGAACTACTGAAACGAAGACGTAGATTAAAATGCTTTTACACCAGATAATTTAAGACTTTACCACAATCTCTTCCTGACTAGATCTGACGACGCCAGTGTACCTCAATTTCTTTCAACTCCAAAAAGCGCCCTTCCACGTCGTCCCTGATCCGGCTTTCTTCTATTCTCTGTCGGGCCACCGAGAGGGGCTTTCGGCCCTCATCTATGGAATCGAACTTAGAAAAGGCTTCATTGCCCTTACTGGCGAGGTCGGGATGGGCAAAACAAGCATCTTGCGAGCTTTTATCGAGTTGATCGATCAGGAGCAGACCAAGGTTATCTACCTGCTGAACCCTGATGTCTCTTTTAATGATCTTCTTCAAACGTTGCTCCAAGAGTTCGACGTTGTTCCTGAATCTGAGAGTAATTTTATAAGGGTGAACCAGCTTCATCACATCCTTATTAATCAGTTTAATCAGGGTCGTAATGTGGTGCTTATTGTCGATGATGCGCAGAATATGCCCGTCGCAACCCTCGAAGGGCTTCGCGTCCTGTCAAACCTTGAAACGACAACAGATAAATTGTTGCAGATCGTTTTCTGTGGTCAACCAGAATTTGACGATAAACTTCTACGGTCTGAACTACGTCAATTGCAACAGCGGATTGCAGTGCGCGCTACCCTCGCTCCTCTTACTGAAGCGCAGGGAGTCCGATACATCCAGCACCGTCTCAACCAAGCGGGAGCCGCGGATTCAGCTATTTTCACTAGCGCTGCAATCAAGCGGATTTTAAAGGAAGCACGAGGTGTACCACGCCTGATTAACATTCTTTGTGACAATGCCCTAATTACCGCCTATGGTTATCAACAACGTCAGGTTAACGCCAAAGTGGTGCGGGAGATTATCGCTGACCATACAGTTCGGGCCCGACCGCAGGTCAGACGGTGGGGGCTGTCAGCTGGGAGTTTAGTGGTGGCTATTGTGACCGCTGGAATGTTCCTGAGCGGGATAACCGATCTCGGCCTGCTGTGGGAGACGCAACCCAACCCTGCGAAAGTCGAGGAGTTATTTGTACAATTACGGCCACCCGTCACAGATAGTGTCTTAGTACCGAGCCAATTTGTTGTGCCACCGCTGGCGCCTATCAAGCCCACCGACGTTGCTGTAAGCCAGACTGTCCCTATCGATGGTATCGATGAGTCTACCACTGACAACCTAGACAAACAGAAGTCAGTGCCGACGCTGGTGCCCACCAAACCTGTAAGCCAGACTGTCCCTATCGATGGTATCGATGAGCCTACCACTGACAACCTAGACAAGCAGAAGTCAGTGCCGACGCTGGTGCCCACCAAACCTGTAAGCCAGACTGTCCCTATCGATGGTATCGATGAGCCTACTACTGACAATGCGGGGGAACACGCATCATTTACGTGGGTTGTAAAAACAGGTGATCGGCTCATCGACTTGGTAGAAGCAGTGTACGGTGTTCGGGATGAACGCCTGCTGGAATGGGTGCGGCGCTACAACCCGCAGCTCAAAAATGTCAATTTTATACAGGTTGGGGAACGTCTCACCTTTCCCGCTATTAACCACAAAGAGTTAAAGCGATGGTGACCCCTCAGAATCGTCTTTGTGTGCGTCTTGTTAGTGTTTTAATGTCTTAGGAGATATCGTATGAGCAAGATATACGAGGCGCTGCAACAGGCGAATGGGGAAAAGACAGTGTTGCAGGGGCCAAAGCTTGTTAAAGCAGCGTCGGACAGAAGTTTGGTTCCGCTGAATTTAAAAACCGAGATGCTCAACCTCTATCGCGCTCTGGATAACGGTTTTCCAGGGCTCCATCAGCGGGTAATTCTTTTCCTCGGCGCAAAGGGAGGCGAAGGCACCTCCACGGTGGTGTGTAACCTGGCGCAAGTCGTGGCCGAACGCTTCCATCGCACGGTGGCGGTACTCGACGCCGATACACAGAATCCCACCCAACATCGGTTTTTTGGAGTCAATCCCGTGGTCGGTTGGGACGATGCCTTAAAAGGAACCGAGTCGGCCGAAAAAGCGTTTTATCAGACTAATGAAAATCAGCTATGGGTTATTCCAGTCTCCTCAGCCAGCGCGGGCACCTCCCCGATCATTGATACATCAAGCATAGAGGACTTTTTCGGAGTGCTCCGGAAGCGCTTCGATCTCGTGCTTATTGATTGTCCACCTACCACAGTTTCCTCCGAAAGCATAACCCTAAGCCGGAAGGCTGACGGCGTGGTGCTCGTTCTTGAAGCCGAATCCACCCGCTACCCGGTGGCCGAGACTGTATGCCAGCAGATTACCAAGGCAGACGGTAAAGTGGTAGGTACCGTGTTCAATAAGCGACGATATTATATTCCAGGATCCATTTATAAAAGACTTTAAATGCATATGTAGTCCCCGAAAGTAATATTTGAACATGACACTTATCATCTATCAGTACTGAGCTAAACTATCGAAAGTCAAGAAGAGCGGAGGTGAGAGCTGATGGGGTATGTCACACGACTGGTTGACGAAGTCCAACGTGGGCTGAAAGCACTGTTACTGCGGTTACGTAAGCACTGATGGACGTCAGCTCATCCAAAACCCATAAGAAACAGCGCTTCCAAAATTGTTACCATGTTAATGACTATAAATTTTGAGACTGCTAAGACCTGGATGAAGAAGCTTGGTGGTGCTCTACTGGATCAAGCCTTTTTCGTCAGTAGTAATTTTTTATTGAATGTACTATTAGCACGCTGGATGACTATCGAACAATACGGCTTTTTTGTCGTGGTTTACGTATGGTTTTTGCTTGTGCAAAACATTTACGAGTCAACCGTTATTGAACCAATGAATATTTTCGGAGCCGGGAAATATTTTAAGCACTTACAAAAATATTTCGGTTATATCTTTTACGGTCACTTGTGGTTTACATTGCTATTGAGCTTGATAGTAAGTGCGATTGCATTGCTTGTTTTTCAATTCAGCACCATACAAGTTGCTCAAATGACGCTCGTAATGGCATTATGTTTGCCATTCTTGCTGACGCGCTCGCTGACACGCCAACCATTCTACATTACCTCCCAGCCCCATCTCGCAGCGCTGGGTGGATTCCTATACCTTGTGATCAGTCTCATTATAGTCGCACTTCTCCAAACCACGGGATATCTCAATAGCATGACTGCGCTACTAGCAATGGCAGTCAGCGGATTTTTGGCGAGCCTTATCCAGACGCTTCTGTTCATCAAGCCAGAGTGGCGTATCAATCAACCACAAGACGAGATTATGGGTAAAAAGATCTTGCTAGATCATTGGAGCTATGGGCGGTGGTCAGTGCTGTCGCGAACTATGGTTTGGGCACAGATAAATATAAATTACATCGTTTTGCCACTAATTATGTCAGTCGCCATGAGTGCGGCACTGCGTGCTACACTGAATTTGGTGATGCCAGTTTTTATGGCAATCTCGTCAACCATGACAATCATTTTGCCATATTTTGTGCGCTCCTATACTGAAAGAGGACGTTCGCAGCTCAATCGTTTAGTGATACTTGTTCTAACCGGATACCTGACGGTTGCATTCCTATTAGGTGTTCTGGTCATATTTTTTGGTCAGTGGGCTATTAATTATTTATACAATGGCAAATTTGACGAGTTCGTCACTTTTAAATATGTTTTTGCTATAGCGATTCTTCCGGCCTTAGCCGCTGCAAGTACGACTATGAATGCAGCTCTGTTAGCAGTCGGTGGAGTAAAACGTTCGTTTTTCGCGAAGATCATACCGTTAATTTTGTCCCTTACGTTAGGAATTTATTTGCTGTGGCAATTCGGATTAATCGGCGCTCCCATCGGCGCTATCATAGTTCAATTGGTAACAATTGGTCTAGTCTGTTACGAATATCAGAATTTTAACGAAGAAAAGGCCATTATTTAAAATTAAAGAGGTGGCGACAAGCAACTGATGATGTATACCAATAAAAATGTATTGGAACATGTTCCTAATACAGGCTTGGATAAACGAGGAAGCATAATGCCATCAAGACAGACGATAGGCGTTGCTAACCATAGCAAAAAGCGCCTCAAAGTCTTGATTTCCGCGTATTCTTGTGCACCTTATCAAGGTTCCGAACCTGGTGTAGGATGGAATCTTGTTAAACACCTGAGTGTCCATCATGATTTGTGGGTGATTCTGAATGAGCAATCTCGAGCCAGAGTAGAAGCATATATTGCGGATCACCTATTGAACAATGTGCATTTTGAATTCTTCGGTTTACCTGACATATTTCAATTTTTTTTACGCGGCAATAGCTCATATACTCTGACTGTCCGTTATTATTTTTGGCAATTGGCCGTTGGGCGTCTGATGAAAGACTTACACAATATGCATCAGTTCGATGTGGTGCATCATGTCACTTATGTTAAATACTGGAACCCTAGTTTACTTTTCAAGTTAAATGATGTTCCTTTTATATGGGGCCCTGTTGGTGGAGGTGAATCAACTCCCCAGGGGTTTTTGTCTACGCTAAGCTGCAAGGGGCAATTATACGAACGACTCCGAAATTGGGTGCGAAGTATTGGGGAGCAGGACCCGCTTGTAAAAGCAACAGCTAGAAACTCAGATGTGATTTTTGCCACAACACCTCAAACAGCTGCCTCAATCCAACGCATATCAGGACGCAACGATGTTAGAGTGATGTCGGAAGCAGCATTGTCCTACGAAGATCAGCAACTCCTGATGGCGCTCAAACCGAATTCAGCTCATATATTTCGCGTGATTAGCATTGGCCGTCTTCTAGATTGGAAAGGGTTTCATTTGGGTCTAAAAGCGTTCAAACGCTTTGCAGATCACGTAGGTAAAGAAAATATAGAATACTGGATCGTCGGTGATGGTCCCCAGCGTAGGTATCTTGAGGATTTGGCGCAATCCCTTGACATTACAGACCGGATTCACTTTACAGGCAAAATATCCCGCGAACAAGTTCTGCTAAAGCTTCAAGATTGTAACGTCTTTTTGCATCCCAGTTTGCACGATTCGGGGGGTTGGGTTGCTTTAGAAGCTATGGCTGCAGGTCTCCCTGTTATTTGCTTGAATTATGGGGGACCACAAGTTGCTGTTGCAGATGAAGCGGGGATAAAGATCAATCCGTGCACACCCGAGCAGACCACTATAGAATTGGCGAATGCTATGCAATCGCTGTATGATAATTTTGAATTGCAATTCAAGATGGGCGAAGCTGGTCGACGTCATGTCATCGAAAATTTCTCATGGGAAAATCGTGCTACATTTTATGCCGACTTGTATTGTCAAATCGTGGACTCTAAAAGGGCTGTAGGAAGTAAGCAACAATGACTTGTATGGTTTGAGTTGACTTATTGTTGGTTTTTTCTTCTTGTCACTTCTTCATAAATTGACATTAGCATCTGATAATTTTTATCGGGCTTATACCGTGTTTCATAGGTCCTACGAGCACTATTAGCCATCGCTTCAGCGAGACTTGGATTATCCCACAAACGGCGTACTGCCGCCGCAGCTTCGCGTGGCGCTCCGGGTGTAAAGTAGAATCCATTTTCTCCATCTGTGACGACCTCGGCAATAGCGCCAATACGTGAGGCGATTACTGGTACGCGACAGGCAAACGCTTCTATTGCAACGCGTCCAAACGTCTCATACCATTCTGAGGGGAATAACAACGCACGTGCCTCCTTAAGAAGGTTCATTGTCTGAGTAGACGGTTTGGATCCGAGTAGCTCTACATTTTCTAGGTTTTTTTGTTCAATTATCTCATGCAGTTGATTGAATGCAGGCCCATCTCCGACAATCTTTAGCGGAATATCCGGTAGAGACTTCCATGCTGCTAGTAGCGTGAAGACGCCTTTTTCAGGTGTCAAACGTCCAATGTATATCATGTAATTACCCAAAGTTTCATTGAATCCCGGATCGGAAGCCAAAAAATTTGGCTTAACTCGAATATGATTGCCAGCAAAACCAGCTTCTATGAATTTTGCACGCGCAAAATCCGTCAATGAAATATAGCGTGTCACCTGCTGCTGCCATGTACGTTTTGCACGGTGCATTACCAGCATCGATGCAACTACAGCGCTTTGAATACGAGAATCGCGGTAACATGCGTGAACTACACTAGGCCAGGGAACTGTTTTATGCATGCAGTCTTCGCATACATGCCCATGTCTGAAGAAAATAGCATTCGGGCAAACCAATCGGTAATTTCTAAGGGTTTGGATAATAGGGATTCCTTCCGCCTTTGCTGCGTAATACGCAGTTGGTGATATCAGTGGAAATATATTCTGGAAGTGAACGATATCAAAGCGTTCCTGATGAAATAAGGTCCTTAGTTCGGTATAGACTTCGTCATTCCAGAGGGTTTTTTGGGCCACCGATAGTTTTGCCATGTGCTCAATGTCATCATTATGCTTGATATAACGATAAACTTCATGACCCTTATCTTCTAACAAGCTAGCTTCTGCCTCGAAACTGTGGTCCTCGCCGCCCCGCTGCTGGTAGTAGTTGTGTGCCATAAAAACTTTCATAAAATTAGACCTCTTTAAGCTTCCGGTAGTGTAGCGTACTGGCGCGGCGTAACTCCTCAACTTGACTAATAATCCAGGATAATGTCAGAGCATTTAAGACAGCGGCTTTATCCTGCTTGAGCTCTCTAGCGAACCCTAGAAATTCTAGGATAGCAGCGACTTCAAGGCGTTCCAGCTAGGTTTGCGGTTCTGAAGCTTTTTATAGAATTACTGAAATGTTTGCATTGGCGCTGCTTGATCGGGCGATCGATCTCTTGCTGCAGGGCCTTCAAAGCAGCTGTATGGGGACCGCTTTTGTCAATGGCAACCTTCTCGGGCAGGTCGTGGTGACAGGTGGCTTTCTTCAAACAAAAAGCGTAGCGCGGCTTTTTTATCACAATGGGGGGTAAAGAGAAAGTCAATTGTTTGCCCTGCTTTATCAACCGTGCGGTAGAGGTATTTCCACGCACCTTGAATCTTGACGTATGTCTCATCCATTCTCCATCTGTTGCTCACTAGCTGCCCATTCCCGTTGCGGAACGTAGCCTCTAGGAGTGGCGTGAACTTCTGAACCTAACGGTAAAGATTCAAGTGGTCTATCAATACACTCCGGGCTTCCACCATCTCATCCAAATGGCGGTAACTCAGCGGATAAGCCAGATACTAACGTATGCACGTCAGGATGATATTTTTCTCGAAGCTATGTCTTTTAAAGTCAATTATGGGTATCCTCAGCACTAAGTTTATCGAACCAGTACCTTACCGGAAACGCGGCTTCTTCACTAATACAACAGAATCTAATAAACGCCCAATAGTATAAAAAGGATTGATAAGCACGCAAAGCGCAAGATGTGCAATACCTCTAACATGTTTGCCATCTCCTAGTATGATGCCAGCCGTCCGGTACTGGGCAGTGACAAACCTCTGATTCCATCTCATAATCTTTTCTAGTGTAGTCGCAGTATTGTATTGAGCCATAAATGCATCAAATGTCGTAACGGGGCGGCTGTTTAGCCTGTCTTCCTGGCGTTTTTTTAAAAAAGCGGCGACTTGCTTCTGAAAAGCAATTTTTTTCATGGTTAAACTTCCTCCATGAATTCTATAGTGCATGAGTTTTTCATCAATCGTCACCAGATGCCCATGTCTCAGCAGTCGATCAAAAAATTCGATGTCTTCAGCACCATTAAATCGAGAGTCGTACATACCAACTTCCAGGGCGATATCGCGTCTAAACATTACTGTAGGATGTATCGCCTGTATAACCTGCGCAGTTGCTCGCAACCGTTGGCATGCTTCCACGTTTGTGGGGCCAACATTCAAATCCGCAATGATTTTATCCCTTGCTGTAATGCGATATCCATTCGTTCCCCATATAACAACGGTATCATCATTTTGTGCATGATATGCCTGACGTTCTAAGCGTTTAGGTAAGGCAATATCATCAGCGTGCATCACCGCAATCCATTCACCCGACGCTGCTTCAATTCCGGTATTGAGGATGGCGCTTACACCTGCATGAGGCCCATGTAAAAAGATAATGCGGTCATCTTTTTCCGCATAAGCATTAATAATATTAGATGTATTGTCTGTTGATCCATCGTCAATAATAATGAACTCAAAGTCCGGCCATGTCTGGTTTAAGATGCTTTCAATTGCCTTGCTAATGTATAATTCTGCATTATATGCAGGCATTACTACACTGATTTTCATGGTCAGTCTCCTGATCTAATTCAACTATGACTTACGCAGTGCGTATGTTTTGGCAGAGCTTTAAGCTATCGTTTTGAATTTTACCTCTCCATCACACGATGGCTATAAAGGGGTTTTCCAGCTGATTCTTAACGATACAGCTTTCGATCTGTCTGCTTTGAAGCCACTCCAGTTCAACCGGCTCCCTAATTGATAGACCCGTCATCGACAACCATTATTAAGAAAGTTCTTCTTAAGAGTGCTTCAAGAGTGCGTCTCAATTCCTAAAAGAGCATTAGTGATGCTGTGTAGCCATTCATAAATGGACATGGCGATGACAAGTTTAGAATCCATACCCCCTTGGTGTTTTTCACTTAGTGTTCTTCAGTATTTCTTCAAAATAAGCGATAGTTGCTTTCAGCCCAATTTCCAAAGAAGTAACTGGTTCCCAATCGAACAACTCTTTAGCTCGGGAGATATCAGGCCGTCGTCTGACAGGGTCATCATAAGGAAGCGGATGATTGACGATTTTTGAACTGGAACCAATCAAGTCGATGATCATATTGGCTAACTCTAAAATGGTAATTTCTTTCGGATTGCCGATATTGAACGGCCCTGGTCCACAGTGATCGGTTTCCATCATTTTTATGATAACGGCAATAAGATCATCCACATAACAGAATGAGCGTGTTTGCGATCCATCCCCATAGACCGAAATCTTCTCACCTTTGAGTGCCTGTAGAATAAAATTTGACACGACCCGCCCATCGTTTGGATGCATGCGTGGACCATAGGTGTTAAATATGCGCCCCACGCGAATATCGAGCTCATGCTGACGGTGATAGTTGTAAAACAACGTCTCTGCACAGCGCTTGCCTTCATCATAGCAGGAGCGTGGTCCTACCGGATTTACATTACCCCAGTAAGACTCAGGTTGTGGATGGATCATTGGGTCTCCATACACTTCACTGGTCGAAGCTTGAAAAATCCTAGCCCGAATTCGCTTCGCTAGACCGAGCATGTTGATGGCGCCATGCACTGATGTCTTTACAGTCTGAACAGGATCGTGTTGGTAGTGTATAGGGCTTGCGGGGCAGGCTAGATTATAGATGTGGCTCACCTCGACATAGAGGGAGAAAGTCACATCATGTCGCTGGAACTCGAAGTTTTCGTTATCCAATAAGTGTCTAATGTTGCGCTTGCTTCCTGTAAAAAGATTATCAACGCATAGCACCTCATTGCCTCGACGCAACAGGGCTTCGCAAAGGTGCGATCCTAAAAAACCAGAACCACCTGTGACAAGTATTTCTTGCATAGGTCCTACTCCGATCAAACAAAAATTATAATTTTACTTGCATCGCCATGTACGATCAAAAGTACTTTACAACGCACGATGTATTTCAAACATGAAATGAAAAAAATATAAATAGCGATCAATAGATAATACTTTAGCAACAAAAAAAGACTACACTGGGTATGATTTTTTTAATAGCTAAGTTAGTTACTGCTTTTAAATGTCTTTACCTTCAGACTATTTCATGATCACAATTTCTTTAGAATATTATTGTTTTAAATTTAATTTTTCGTTCTATGTAAAATCAATCTTCATCATTTTTGTTTGAGCGATCCTGACATAAATAAAAATCTTGAAATAATATCAATAATTTTCCAGAGGGTTAACTAAATAAATAAAAACCCATGTTCACAATTAACAGATTGCATCCTTTTTTCTGTGTTTTTTTTGGTATCAAACAAAATTAAATCAACGCACTTACCAACTTATATTTTTTAGAAATTTTAACGTTAATTTAATTAAAGTACTTATCCGATTAACAATATTCCCAGCAAAGAAGTCAGGTTCTGAAAAAACTGTACTTGATAAATACTAAGTCTGTAACGTCTATGACTTAAATGTCAATGTATTTTTACATACAATATAGTACGTGTGCATAAAAACCTACCAACATAATTTCTAACTTAATGGTTTCACGAAGAAAAAGGAAGCTGCCTATGGCCGAAACGCCCACTGTCCGACTAGCCTACGATGCTTTTGGTGAGATTGCCGATCCCCAGTAGTGGGGTACTCGCTGCATGACTCGGTGGATATTATGATGATCACGGTGTGCGGTGTGATTGCAGGCGCTGAGTGCGGGAGCACACTGAGTTATCCGACCCCGAACGGGAAGGATGGTTGCAGTGGTTTTTAAAGTTACCGAACGGTATCCCAGCGCATGATAGGTTACGGTGGGTGTTTGCCCAGTTGGGGCGGGCTAGTTTTGCAGAATAGTTTCCTGAGCTGAATACAGGCGGTGGTCCACCGGGCGATGGCGGGTGAGGTGATCGCAGTCGATGGCAAGACTTGACATCAGTCCTACCGTAAAGGTAAACGTACTTTAAAAAGAGGCGTTGTACATGATTCAGGCATCGAATCTTGGCGACGATTGCCTAGGATAATGAAACATAGTCCTAGCGCGAGTTCAAAAGAGTCTGTATTCAATACTAAAACGATAAGTGCGCCATGGAACTCTCTTGATGCGATAAATGCACATTTCACCAATTATATGGTTTTCACACGATGATCCTTCACTTGTATATAAAAAATACTTGACATGTACAAAAAATTTAATACCATATAAATTAATAAAAACTAACCTTTTTAATTAAACTATTATTAAAACAAATTACTCAATTTTAAACGAGCCTCAAACTAAAAGATTATGCGTGTTTGACTAATCATAAACAATATAAAGCAGTATATGCAATAAAAGAAATTATGTTTTAAAAATCAGATTCTCAATTTTTCATTCTTTTGTAACACTTCTATGATTAATTATAATATTGCGATTTTCCATATCAAATAGTCAGAAGATCATGAAACTGTGGAATTAAATTTCTAATCTGGATTAGGTATGAAATTAAATAAGGCAAAGTATGGTTTATTAGGTTCTAATGAAATTCAAGGTGTTTCAGTTCACTTATATGAGTATTTTGAATACAGCGAGTTAGATAATATCTACAAAAAGTTTAAAATATCCTTAATGATGTTACACAATAAAGTCAAGATGAAAACCGCCTCTAAAACTTCCCTTGTATTAATAATCGATAAATTTCTAATTTATAGATTACCTGCTAAACACTTTCGTAAACATACCTATGGTCTCATGGGACTTGACAGCTAATCGAGAATCATAAAAACCAAATGAGCAATAACTCATTTAATTTGTTAGGAATTCGCGTTCACGTAGTGAATATTCCTGAAGTGCTTCGGCAAATCGACCTGGTAATCAAGAATAAAGAAAAAGGATACATCACTGTTACCGGTGTGCACGGGATTATGGAGTCACAGCGTAACGATTTAATTCGAGCAGTTCATAACCATTCATTCCTGACTGTTCCAGATGGAATGCCACTGGTCTATATAGGAAGAATGAAAGGACATTCCGCCATATCCAGATGTTATGGCCCCGATTTAATGAAAGCAGTCATGAAGGCATCGGTTTCAGGAGAATACACCCATTACTTTTTGGGAGGCAACGAAGGTGTAGCAAACGATTTGAAGAAAAATATGGAAAAAACTTATCCAGGAATTAAAATTGTTGGTACTTACACTCCTCCGTTTCGCCCTATGAACAAGCAGGAAAAAAATGAGTTAATAGCAATTTTAAAAGAGTTAAAACCACACATTGTCTGGGTTGGTTTAAGCACTCCAAAGCAGGAATTATTTATGCGTGAGTATCTGTCGTTACTAGATACTAATGTAATGATCGGAGTAGGTGCTGCATTCGATATTCACACGGGTCGGCTTTCCTCAGCACCTCCACTGATGCAGAAGTTGGCTCTGGAATGGTTGTATCGTCTTATTAAAGAACCTTCCCGATTATGGCGAAGATACTTAATTAATAATCCGTTATTTATCTGGAACTTTTTGCTTCAACATTTAAATCTTAAAAAATTTTAAACTAAACAACTACCGGCTTCAGCCGGTAGTTGTTTAGTCCTGCATATAGCGCTTCCCAAAGCAGTGTTTTAGGGAAGATGGTGTCGACAAGTCTAAAACTACTAAAAAATTTTTCCAAATCAAGACAAATAATAATTACCCATTAGAAGCTGTTTATAACCCCAAAATCGGACAATTTGGTTTCCATGCCAGAATAATTTCTAATTGCCTCTTAAGGTTAGCTCGGCTTTAGCCTTTTTTATCTGCAAATTAATAGCGGGTTATTAAGTTACTAATTTTTTAAATTATTGAATGAATTTTAAAATTTAAAATCTAGATTCTAGCTTGTTGATTCTTAAAAAGGAGCCAAAGTCGAGCTTAAAAGTAGTGGGGGTTTTTATGAAAAAAATACAACGACTGAGTGACTACCATGTGGAACAAGTTATTAGTGTTAATTATATTTAAACAGTCTATTCTTTTTTTTTCGGATCTTGCCTAGCGCTTTTTGGCAATAGCACAGTTTTTGGACAAGGCGTCAGTTTCTCAGTTTCCGACCTTCAAGGAGCAAGTCCGACCAACCCAACCTCGCTTCAATTTGGGCCAGATGGGCGACTATATGTTTCTCAGCAGAATGGAATTATCAAACTTTACTCAGTGGTCAGGGATGGAGCCAACGACTATCAAGTCATTGACACAGAGACCATAAATCTCATCCAGAACATACCAAATTACGGCGACGACGGCTCGCTCAACCCTTCTGTGAATACGCGCCAGATTACCGGTATCTTGGTTACCGGAACCGCCACCAATCTGGTGATCTACGTAAGTTCCAGTGACCCTCGCATCGGTGCCGGACCCGGTAGCAACGATTTAGGTCTCGACACAAACTCTGGAATCATATCACGACTAACTTGGAACGGTTCGAGCTGGGAAAAAGTAGATCTGGTTCGCGGACTGCCCCGCTCTGAGGAAAATCACGCTACCAACGGGATGCAACTGGATGAGGTGAACAACATTTTGTATGTGGCTCAAGGAGGTCACACCAATGCTGGGGCACCGTCAAATAACTTTGCATTTTCCACTGAATATGCCCTTTCTGGGGCAATACTGTCCATCGATCTGGATGCGATAGAAGCCTTAGGTTTGCCTTATGATTTACCTACCCTCAATGATCCAACGCGTCCTGGCAATCCCGATGCCAACGACCCATTTGGTGGAAATGATGGATTAAATCAGGCAAAACTTATAGACGGAGGCCCAGTTCAGGTTTATGCGGGAGGATTTCGAAATCCTTATGACCTGGTCATTACTCAGGCAAGCGAGATGTACACCATTGATAATGGGCCTAACGGCGGATGGGGAGGCTGGCCAGACAATGAAGGTCCAGCAGGAAATTGTACAAACGATTATGTTGATGGCGAGCCAGGTTTTGTCAACAACCAAGATAATCTGCATCGTATCGATGGGCCAGGCGATTACGCCGGCCACCCAGCACCGATCCGGGGTAACATCGCCGCCGGTCTTGGTTTTTACGATAATGCTTCGGGATTATTTGTATTTGATCCAAACCCAACTGCTGATTGGCCACCGGTCCCGCCTTCGCTCATAGATCCCATCGAATGCGACTTCCAGCAGCCCGGCGTCGATGACGACGCGCTCGTGACATGGGACGCGTCCACGAATGGACTTACCGAGTATACAGCCGGTAATTTTAGTGGCGCGCTGCAAGGTAACCTGTTAGCTGCGGGGTTTGATAACACTATTCAGCGTATTATTTTAGATCCTGCATCAGGTTCGGCCTCCACTGAAACTCTCGCAGCAAATTTCGGCAATCTTCCCCTCGACATAACCGCGCAGGGTGATTCTGTTGACGACCCTTTCCCTGGCACGTTATGGGTAGCTGTTTACGGCACTGGCAAGATCTCAGTATTTGAACCTGACGATTTTGACGGGGGTGGCCCTACCGATTGTACGGGTGACGATGACCCGAACCTTGACGAAGATAGTGATGGTTATAATAATGCAGATGAAATCGATAATGGAACCAATCCATGTTCGAGTGCGAGTAAACCACCAGATGTGGATGGCGACTTTGTCTCCGACCTGAATGATACGGACGATGATAATGATGGTGTGATCGACACGGAGGACGCCTTTGTCTTGGATTCCCAAAACGGGGCGATAACGTCCATACCCTTGCGCTACGATCTATTTAATTGCTGTCCCGGTACGGGTTTCTTCGGTGTGGGCTTTACCGGCCTGATGGTTAATGG
Source organism: uncultured Candidatus Competibacteraceae bacterium (assembly GCA_964527085.1). GTDB lineage: Bacteria > Pseudomonadota > Gammaproteobacteria > Competibacterales > Competibacteraceae > CAYRGG01. The sequence continues at coordinate 670 of CAZGON010000008.1, read as the reverse complement.
TGATGATTACTTAAATCTTTTCGACCAATCAGATCTGGTAGTGGGGGGAACAGCCGGTTTGTTCACCGATCCAAACGTGGGAACCGGGACAGCGTTGGGAAGCGCAAATACTCAAAGGAATGCTTTGCAGTTCGGTGTGAATGCAGATTCAACAACGGGGCCGTACACGGTTGGAACATCAGTTGTAGCAACGTTTTTTAATAATGATCCGCAAGCTAATCAATCACAAGGGCTGTACATTGGCAATGGTGATCAAGACAATTACCTCGAAATTTCACTCAGTGCTAACGACGGCAACGGCGGCATAAAAGTTCTTCAGGAAGTTGGCGGCACTGTTGTTGATGATACGCTGTTTGATGCGACGAATACCCCGTCGTTGTCCGGGTTGCTAGATGCCACCAGTATCCAGCTTTTTTTACAAGTTGACCCTGCATTGGGCACAGTCCAAGCTCAGTATTCTACGAATGGAGGCACTGTTACCGACTTAGGATCTCCAATAACGTTGAGTGGCGACGTACTTAATTCCGTTCAAAGCTCATCATCACCGCTAGCGATCGGGGTTATTGCAACCGCGGGTTCCGGTCCTAATTTTACGGCGACCTGGGACTGGGTTGAGGTGAAGTTACCCGGTTCACCCGCCACGGAGATTCGAGTCAATGCAGGGGGAGGA
>CAZGON010000007.1:30622-39720 GCA_964527085.1 uncultured Candidatus Competibacteraceae bacterium | reverse complement strand
TTATGGATATCGTGATGAACGATATGAACGGCTATGATGCCTGCCGGGAGATCAAGGCCGACGCCGAGACCGCTAATATTCCGGTGGTGTTTATCAGCAGCAAACAGCAAAAGGCCGACCACATCTGGGCGAAACGCCAGGGTGGCGAAGCGCTGGTGGGCAAACCCTATAACCAGGATCAGATTGCCGAGCAGCTGAAACGCTTTGCTTAAGTTTTACTCACTAAGGAACCGGGCACTGCGATCCATGTGACCGCGGCTTGCCCAGACTAGGTAAAGGAACCACAACAATGGCGCAACTTGTTTCACCCAGCGAAGCCCTCAGCGGAGCCTTTGTGTTGCCGCGGCGGGATGAACGCGCAACTCAACACGAGCCGTTGCAACAAGCCGCTTCATTTACCGCTTACGGTTTGATCGTAGGCAATCTAGGCTTGCTTTTGCCCATGGATACGTTTACCACCTTGGTGGAAAGTAAGCTGTCTTTATGCCGTTTGCCTAACACGCCTGCCTGGCTGGGCGGTATGGTCAATGTCACGGGTAATTTTATGCCGCTGTTTGACCTAACCGCATTGCTAGAACTTGAGGGGGAAAGTCAGGCAAAAACCCTGGTGATCGGTCAAGGGGAGGATGCCGTGGCTGTGCTAGTACCCCGCGCCCCAGTGCGGGTGCGGATAAATCCTGAGGAGAAAATGAGCGGTCGACCGCCACTCCCAGGGATGCTGCAACCTTTTGCTAAAGCCTGCTATAAAAATGAACGGCTTTGGGTGGAGTGGGATGTGGATGGCTTCTTTACCACGGCCGGGGAGCGGGTTTAAAGATACCGAACAACAGTGTAATTGATTTTTTTTAAGGATGATCTGTTACTTAGGATTTATAGAGGATTAATAAATGGACGCTGATCGTAACATAGTATTTGACTTTTTTAATAAATTAAAGATTACCCATAAACTGACCTTGATGTTGATGGTGTTTCTATTGGGCTTCGCTGTCATCGGCGCTGGTTACTGGTTCCAGCAGTTCAGGATGGCAGAGGTTGATCGTGAGGAAATACATGCCTTTGAATTGTCCATGCTGGACGCGGACATCTCCCACGATATTTTTTCTGCCAAAACCGAATTATCACAATTTTTGTTAACGTTGGACCAGGCATATCTTGAAGTGTATTTCGATGCTCTTGAAAAAGCCAATGGTTCTATCGATGAACTAACACAACGCCTTGAGGCTGAAGCGCACAGCGAACAGGCCGAAACCGAAGCGAACCGTCAGCTTGCACAACAGATACGCGAAGCAGTCAATATCTATCAAGCCACTGGCGATGAGCTGTTGACCACCCAGTTGCAGATTGGTCTAAACCACAATAATGGTCTGCGTGGCGCGGCTCGCGAGGCAGTCCATAAGCTAGAGGCGCTCATCGAAGAAGTGCGGGTTGCCGCGGCGAATAACCGTAGTTCCAAAACCAAGTCCGCTTTACAGCTGGCTGCTACGCGCCTAGAGACTGCCATGCTGACCATGCGACGTCATGAAAAAGACTTTATCGAACGCGAAGACCCCCAATATATCGACCTGCTCACTCAGCAAGCCGAGAACTTCACTAGCCTCCTGGAGCAAAGTTCACTTTCGGGTGAAATGAAGGCGCAGATGAGTGATCTGTTGGCTGTCTACCAAGACCGCTTTAACAAACTTGCCAGTGCTATGCAGACTCGTAAGCAACTCATTGTGGGCCTTGAAGACCATCAACGGCAGGTAGACGCACTGCTGGAATCTTTGGAGCAGAATGTTGAGACGCTCTACGCAGAAGCCTATGAAACGGGTGAGGCAGTGGCGACTCAAGTAAACGCCCTGTTTATTGTTACCATGATAGTGGCGGCAACCTTGGCTGTCCTGGTCGCGGTGCTTTTCTCTGGTAGTATCCGTCACTCCATGAACAAGTTACGCCAGAAAATTTCAGATATGGCCCAAGGCGACGCCAGTATCACCGAACTGATGGACCGCGGTGAAGAGCTTAACGGTTTGAGTACTGCGTTCGACGCGCTGCTGGTGCTACGTCAAGCTGAAGCAGATAAGTTGGAGCAAGAAAACGAGCAGATCAACAACTCGGTTATCGAGCTGATGGATGCCGCTGACCGGTTGAGCAAACGCGATTTGACGGTGGTAGCGCCGGTGAGTGAAGACATCACTGGTAACGTGAGTGACGCCTTGAACCTCATGGCCCGTGAAACCGCGCGTATCATGCTGGATATCAACCAACTTGCCGCGCAACTGGAAGCGGCCGCCGGTGTGGTGCGCCAGCAGGGTGACAAAGTGGCGGATGTGGCCGCCAATGAACGCCAGGTGGTGGCTCAGGCCCTTGCCAAGCTGGAAGAATCCGCCATCACCATGGCCGAAATGGCCGAATTGGCGGTGAGCTGTGACGCGCTGGGCGGTAACGCGGCGCAATCCACCAAGCAGGCGCTCTATTCGGTGCGCAATACGGTGCAAAACATTAATGAGATCCGTAATAGTGTCGGCGAAACGGAAAAGAGTATTAAGCGTCTGGGTGAACGGTCCCAGGAAATTGGCGGTATCGTGGAAATCATTAAAGACATTTCCGAGCGTACTCACACCTTGGCCCTTAACGCCGGTATGCAAGCGGTAGCCGCGGGCGAAGCGGGACGCGGTTTCTCGGTGGTGGCGGACGAAGTGCAACGTTTGGCTGAAACCGCGCGGGAATCCACCGATCAGATCGCTGCTCTGGTACAGAGCATTCAGGCGGAAGCCTCGGAAACCATGACCATCATGAACAAGACGGTAAGTCAGGTGGTCGAGGGTTCGGAACTGGCCGAAAAAGCGGGTAAACGTATGCGGCGCACCCAGCGCACCACCGAGGACTTGGTGGCTGCGGTTGAGAAGATTGCCGAGCGCTCCAAATCACAGGTATTGATTAACGAAGACCTGCGTGTCAGCACCAATGCGCTGGAGCAAAGTACGCAAGCCACCGAGCAGGAGCTGCGCGAACAGACCACGCAAACGGAGAACTTGTTTAAGTATCTGAGTGCGTTGGTTAAATCAGTACGTGTCTTCAAACTGCCCGACGCCGCCTAAGGCGACTTGGAAAACGTTTGCACGGGGCGGGATTGATCCCGCCCCCCTGTACTGGCAACACCTGGGTAGTTAACCAATGGATAATATGGACATACTCGAATCGGTCAGCGAACTTGTTGCGCTGGCCGGGGCCGGTATCACCGATGCGGTAGGGACAGTCACAGCCGATCTGGACCCCGCCATGGCCGACGCTACGCTAAGCGCCTGTATCGGTAGTATCGAAACCATCGTTATGGCTGCAGAGATGGCGCAGCTTACCGACCTACAGGAGGTCTGCACGGCCCTCAACGAACATCTCAGTAGTTTGCATGACAGCAGTGTGGACTACCTACAGCAACATGGCCAGAGTCTCATCGAATGGAGTGACGCTGTACTGGTCTATATGCGCGACCCTGCCGGCGTCGCTGCACTCAAAGAACAATTACTGTCTCCTTTGCCGGAGGCAAAACGCGCAGGGCTTCTTGAGGAGGTTGCAGTCTCCCATGCGGCGTCCTGCGAAGATGAACCGACTGAACAGCCGACTGATGATAGCCGGTTTACAGAAACCAGTCCCGTTGCTGAAGTCAGCAACCAGGAAATGGAAATTACGCAAGAAGAGGCGCTGCCTGCGGAAGATGCAGAGCTAATAGCTTCTGAAACGGATGATATCCTGGACATGGCAGCCGATGGGCTGACAGAAGTCCTTGAAGATAACGCCGAAGAGCAAACCGCATCGGATTTAGAAGCCGAAGTCGCCGTTGCCGTTATAGAAACTCCGGAAGAAGACGCGACGCCTGAGGAAGATATAGAGCCAACGGCTACTGAAAGGGTCGTTGCACTCTGTGCCGATACCTTAGCGGCAGAGATCGACGAGAACGAAACAAACTATTTTGAACTCCCTATAGCGATAGGTTCAGATGTTGTTGCCGAAGTCGCTACCGAGTTTGAAAGTGAATCAGCCGATCCAGCATCAACCGACCCTGAGTGGCCTGCTGAAAACATAGAAGTGTTTTCTGCTGATGCCAACGAAACGGAGAGTAGCGAGGTTGAAACCACCGTAGCCGATAGCGACAGCAATGAAGATGACACGATCCTAAACCATAGCGACAGCGATGAGGATGGCGTCACCATAGCCGATAGCGATAGCGATGAGGTTGAGACAGCTGTAGCCGATAGCGACAGTACAGCTGACGAACCCGTCATGTCTGAAGGCGAGATGGCGGAAATAATCAGACAACTCACTGAACCGCTGGCCGAGTTAACCCCTTTGGTGGAACTATTAACCGCTGCCGATACAGGCGAAGATGAGCTTGCCAACGCGGCTAATGCTTACAGTCAGATTTTAGAGCGGGTGCAAACCGCTGGCGATGTCATCGGTTTAGCAGGATTGAGTGGTATCTGTGAACTGATCACCCACAATGTGCAGGCCCTGGTGGAAGCACCAGCGGAAGCCCGTGCAGCAGCGCGGGAGGTGCTAGAACAATGGCCCTTGCGGGTAATGGATTATCTCGGTGATCCCAGTGACGACGAACGCCGTTTTGGAGTCGTGGAACAGCTACTAAAACCCACTTGGCCGCTACCGCTAGAGCAGATTTATGCCGACGAGCTATGGCTTTCGTTAGCCCCTGACGCCGAGGAGTTCTTGGCGGATGTGGAGGCAAGACCCACTGAGGCCACGGCAGAAGACGTGATGCTCGCCATTGCCGAGGATGTTAACCCGAAGCTGGTGGACGTGTTTCTGCAGGAATCGCCGGTTAACGCCGCCGACTTCTCCGACTGTGTGGCCCGGATTGGACGGGGTGAAGAGGTTTTAAAGAATCTCGCTAAGGCCCAGCGGTTAGCCCATAACTTAAAGGGATCGGCCAATCTAACCGGTGTCAAAGGGGTAGCCAACTTAACCCACCATGTGGAAGATATTTTAGAATATTTGACCATTCATCAAATCGTGCCACCAGCACCCCTTGCCCATCTTCTGCAAGAGGCAGCCGACTGCGTGGAAACCATGCTGGAAGCATTACAAGGTATGGCGGAAGCGCCCCCTGAAGCCCAGCAAATCCTGCAAGCGGTTTATGACTGGGCCAACCGCATGGATGCTGGTCAGTTGCAGGCAGGCGAGGAAGCTGCCGAAGAGGTAGCGATGGCCGCGCCTGCCCCTGCGCCGGTCGCGCCTGTCGTTCCTGAGAGGGCGTCAGAGCCCGTCAGCCAGCCGACAGTGGTGAGTCATAATCCAGCGCCCAAAGCTGAACCCGCCGTAACGGCCACTGAGACTAATAAACCGGCTCAGCAGCAGGCTCCTGTCAGCGCCGAAAAAGTGCTGCGGGTACCCACCTCCACCATCGACGATCTGTTCCGTATGGTGGGTGAGATGTCCATCGCCCTTGACCAGGTTCAGGACCGTTTTCGTACTATCCAACGGCAAAGTAACGAACTGCGTACTCATGATCGCATTGTTCAACAACGGCGTTTTGAACTGGAAAACTTTGTGGATGTGCGCCATGTGGCCACCATGCAGCAACGTTTCAAACGGGTTGGCGATGGTCGAGAAGCCTTCGATCCGCTGGAGTTGAACGAATACGACGAATTGTATAGCTCCACCCGTAGTTTTATCGAAACCGTTACCGACTCTCGGCGGATGACTTTACAGATGCGTGGCGAGCTTTCCTCTGCCGACCGTTTGTTGGGTCAGTTGCAACGGATGAAGCAGGATTTGCAGCATACCGTGATGCAAACCCGCATGGAACCGGTAAGCACCATCGGTGGTCGGCTGCAACGCAGTGTTCGACAAGCCTGTCGCGCCACCGGTAAACAGGCAGAACTAGTGATTGAAGGTGCCGATGTGCTGCTGGACAGTGAGGTCTTAGAAAAGCTCGCCGACCCATTGATGCATATGCTGCGTAATGCCGTTGACCATGGTGTAGAGACGCCCGAAAAACGGATAGCTGCCAAAAAAGACGCAGTGGGCATTATTCGGCTGCGCTTTTTCCAGGAAGGCCACAATGTGGTGGTGCAGTGTATTGACGATGGTAGTGGTTTGGATTACCAACGTATCCGTGAAATCGCCATCAATAAAGGCTTGCTGGATAGCCACGCCTCTCCAGACTCCCAGGCGTTGGCCCGCTTGATCCTGATGCCTGGCTTCACCACCCGCGCCAGCGCCACCCAGATCTCGGGACGAGGCGTCGGATTAGATGTGGTCTATACGGTGATTCAGCAACTGCAAGGTACTATGGAAATCAGCGATGCCGTCACCACCGGCGGTTGCCAGATCAGCTTGCGGATGCCGCTTACCCTAATGACCAGCCACTGTCTTGTGGTGGAGGTGGCAGGCCAGAACTATGCCATTCCCACCAGTGCCGTGGCTCGTTTGCTATCGCCTAAAACCGGGCAGTTTAATAGCATTGGAGCAGAGATCGCTTATGAGCTAGGCAAGGAGATTTACACGGCGCGATCCCTGGCTGCTTGTCTTCATTCAGGTCATACCAGCGGCGACGAATTTAGCGCTAGCAAGGGCGTTTTGTTGACCCACTCCGACGACGGCATGGTGGCCTTAACCATCGACCGCGTGGTGGATAGTTATCATCTGGTGGTTAAGGGGTTGGGTCGCTACGTTAAAACCGTGCGCGGCGTCTCGGGTCTGGCTAATCTCGGTGACGGCAGTTTGGTGCTGGTGCTGGATCTGCCTGACTTATTGCGCAATCGAACCACCGTCAAGACAGGTATGGCTCAGTCAGCAGCGCTGGCAATGCCGACGCCTGCCCGAGCGGTACCGCAAGTGTTGATTGTGGACGATTCCCTGAGTGTGCGTCAGTCTTTGTCTGAGCTTATTAAAGAAGGGGGGTTTGAACCGGTGCTCGCCCGGGACGGCGTGGAGGCGATGGATGTGCTGCGTAAAAAACTGCCGAGCATCGTATTGTCGGATATCGAAATGCCTCGCATGAATGGTCTGGAATTGGTTTCTTACATTCGCGCCACCCATGGTCACGATTTACCGGTGGTGATGATCACCTCCCGGACCATGCAAAAGCATCGCCAGCAGGCGATGGAGGCAGGGGCGGATCTTTACGTGACTAAACCGTTTTCTGAGGATGACCTGCTCAGCAGTATCGAAAATCTGCTGGCAGCAAATGGATAGGCTATGGATACCTTAACTAATCAACTTACCCTGCTTACCTTTGACGATACTCGCTTAGCGGTGCCGCTGAGTGAGGTAGTCACCATTGAACGTACTCGGCAGATGCAACCCGATGACTCATCGACCCGACTACTAGGCCATGTGATCCATACAGGTGATGAATATCCTGTTTATGGGTTTTCTCCGGCCTTCGATTTATTGCCCCAGTTACCTAGCCAACGGCTTTTTTGCGTGTGTCTACGGGCCAGCCAAGGCGAAACCAAGTTAGCCCTGGCCTGTGATACCACCATGCCCATTCGTTTGGAGCAGGCCGAGCTTTTAAACGCCTTACCCGAGTGTATGCAGAGGACGGATACGCCTGTGCAGGGTCTTTTTAATCATGGGCAACGATTAATTTTGTTCAGCACCCTAGGGGCGTTGGCAAACTATATCAACCGAATGGAGAGTCACTATGAATGCGCGTAGTAAAGCGTGGCTGCTGGCGCCCCGGGGTTTAGCGCCGTTCGCGGTGGCCGATCACGAAGTGGTTGAGTATCTCAGCCTGGTGGAAGCGCGGCCAGTACCCGTGACACCCAGCCATGCAGGGGCAGTCATTTTCTGGCGTGATCGCATTGTGCCGCTGATGGATTTTGCTGCCTTAAGCGGACAAGCCAGTGCAACAACCGGCAAAACGGTGGTATTGGGTTATCAACTGGAACCCGGAACGCCGCTTAGCCATATCGCTATTGCTTTGCGGGAAGCACCAACGCGGCTGGTGGTGGATGATGAAACCGCTTGCCCATTGCCAGAAAGTAATGCTGAATTCTGGAATCATCTGGCTAAGGCATGTTTTTCCCAGGGTGATGTTTCCACCCCAGTAATTGCCATCAGCAAACTTTGTTCTGCCGAGTTTCGGGATTTTCTGAACGACTATGGTTTTGAACCCTGGTTGCCGGAAAACAAGCCAATGAGTGGTTTGACAACGGCGCCGGGAGGGCTTGATCAAAGCGGTAACGGTGTTGCCGCCATCACCGCAAAAAAAGATACCGCTCAGATCATCGATTTTGGTCAATCCACAGACAAGCGTATAGAGGATACAACCTCTGACCACATGGATGATGATTGGTTGAATGAGTCTGACGAAGACGATGACGACACTAGCTGGCTTGACGAAGACTTTGATGATGCAGACGATTTGGACGAAGACGACGATGATACTTGGGACGATGACTTGGACGAAGGTGAAGACGAAGACGAAGACGAAGACGAAGACGATGATAGCTGGGACGATGATCTAGAAGACTTTGATGATGACGATGATTTTGCATCCGAAGAAGACGATGAAGATGGCAAAGCTGTGCGTGCTAAAGACGATGATCTAGAAGACTTTGATGACGACTTCGATGAAGACGATGACGATCTCGACGAAGACGATGAGGAAGATTTAGCGCCAGCACGGTCAAACAAACGAGTGCGGGCAAGCTAATAGGTGTATTGGTTGGTTGTCGTAGTCGGTTGAATATCGGTTATGAGCCAGTTTTATGGGTTGATTTTAACCATCTTGAACTTAAAATCCATGTTTTTATAACCTGTAAACCCCTGTAAAAAATTGGAGTATGTATGAATAAAAAACACCTTTTGGTTTTTGCTTCGGTGTTGGCTATGGCGGGTTGCGCCACGGCCCCTGACTATCAAGAATCTCCCCATTGGAGCTATTCAGGCAACGAAGGGCCAGAGAATTGGGGCGGGCTCAGTGCAGAATATAGCACCTGTGCTAGTGGTAAAAACCAATCTCCCATTAACCTAACAAAGTTTATTGAAGGTGATCTGGAGCCCATTGAGTTTAATTATCAAACGGCTGGCAAGGAGATTTTCAACAACGGTCATACAGTTCAGATCAATTTCGTACCCGGCAGCACCATTTCCCT
>CAZGON010000007.1:1210-30516 GCA_964527085.1 uncultured Candidatus Competibacteraceae bacterium | reverse complement strand
AGCGAAAACCACATTGACGGTAAGCCATTCCCCATGGAAGCTCATTTAGTGCATCAAGACAAGAACGGCAATTTGGCGGTCGTTGCGGTCATGATGAATGAAGGGGAAGCTAATCAAGCCCTGCAAACCGCCTGGAAGGATATTCCTATGGAAGCGGGTGAAGAGCATGGATTAACGTCTTCTTTTTCTGCGGAAGAACTATTGCCCAACGACCGAGAATATTATCGGTTCAGCGGATCCCTCACCACACCTCCCTGTAGTGAAGGTGTTCAATGGCTGGTGATGAAATCCCCTGTATCGGTGTCTCAAGAACAACTTCAGGCATTTGACGCCGCCATGCATCATCACCCCAATAATCGCCCCATCCAACCCGTGAATGCCCGTACTGTTGTTCAGTAGGGTGGTCTGTCTGTAAAGGGGTTCCTCACAATAAGCTGATTGTCGATGTTTTGGCCGTCCTGGAGGTCTTCTGTAAACAGGACGGCACAATCAGTCAGAAGGGCTGCGGCAAGAATCATCGAGTCGTAAATCGAGAAGCCATAACGCTCGCTCAAGGCAAAACCTCGATCATAAATCTCTACGGAAACCGGTTCTGTATGACAGACCATGCGTATGGTATCTAGCACCTCTCGAATTTCAACCCAGGACATGCCAAGCTTACGTGACGCCACCGATGCGAATTCATTGAGTACCTGAACACTTAAGATACCTCCTTTGCTGACTAATGCCTCCGCCCGGTTGGCCTTGGTTACGTCGCCAGACAGCAGATATAGCAATACATTAGTATCAAAAAATACTCTAGTCGTGCTCATGGGCTTCCAGTCGGTCAAAGCGGAAGCTTTCCGGTAAACGACCTCGAAACTTTTGTAATCGAGCCAATAATTCCCTACCATCCGGCGACTTATTAACCTCAAAGGTATGAGTGCCCGCGACCTGAATGTTGATATCGTCGCCTTCTTTAAGGTTCAGTGCATCTACGACGGCTGCAGGGAGTCGCACAGCCAAACTATTTCCCCATTTAGACACTTGCATAAGTTTTCTCATAAGTAACTTGATATACATAAAATAAGCGTATATCTTATGGTTTGTTTTCCATTGCGTCTACAGCGTTCGCTGCAATAGCGAACTTCTTCCCAACAACGCGCCCATTTCTTACGCCACCGAAATGGGCGTTGACACACAACGCAAATTTTCTCCGGTAAATCGGGTTTGCGTTTCATTATGGTGTCACCCAGGTGGCGTGGAAATGATTTTCCTGCCAACTAAACTGGACACGCTGGTGGCCACGGGCTTGCAAATATAACCAATCAATAGTCATAACTTGACAAACGATGACTGCAAAATGTTGCCGCCCTAACTGCTCACTTTCTTCCTCAGAGGGTGGGCGTTTTACTAATTTCTCGGGAAGACCGCTGCTGGGTTCATGTTGAGCTGTGCCCGGTGCTGTGACCGCACAGTAGCAGCGGCGGCTTGATAATTTAGAGGTGCGCCATTGCCGATCAGCCATCTCATCATCGGTATGCAGAGTCGCTAACCCCTTTATACGCAGTTGCAGTTTTTCTCTAGGATGATAAAAAAGCCAGCTTACCTCTGGAGTTTTTTGGATTTCATGGAACTTAGGCGAGCGGGCATCCGTATGACACAGCAAAAGCCGCTCCGCTAATTCCACCTCCCGTAGCACCACAGTCCGTAAATGACATCCTTCCATACTTACTGTGCCGAGTACCGGCGTATGAAAAGGATCGCTGGCTTGGTTGACACCCCGCCATAATAACGCCCAAATTTGTTCCAGTATCGCCGCATGATTTTTGTGCATTCAAACATTCACCGCATAAGCTTTTATCAACAAATTATCAGGACTTACGCAGCTCGTTCCAGAAGACGCCGTGAACACGTCCCTGTGGGCTTGACGACGGCCTGACCTAACCATCGTCACTTCTTTCACGAGCTACGCAAGTCCTTTTTGCGTAAGTCCTAATTATTAGACTTCAAGTGTTGGGTGCTTGTGAAGGAAATGTCGGCGGTCTGGATACCGCCGTCAAGCGTACAAGGACGTATTTACAGCGTTTTCCGGAACAAGTACCTGATACTTGAAGCATTCTTAATATTCGACAAAGGTTTTATAGGAACTTTGCTTGTCTAATAGGTCATAGACAAACATTTACAGCTATTTACGTCATCCATGTCTGAATCGGTTGTCCATTTAACCTCACAGGGGCTTTATTGTCCCTGGGGAGATTTTTACATTGATCCTTGGCATCCTGTCTCACGGGCGCTTATCACTCATGCCCATGCCGATCACGCCCGCGTGGGCAGCGCTATCTACTTAGTACCTCAAGCCAGTGTCCCTCTATTACGCAAACGGTTAAGAAATAATCAAGACATTCGTGGCTATGACTATGGTCAAGTATTACGTTTGAACGCAGCCCGAGTTTCCTTTCATCCCGCGGGGCATGTATTGGGTTCCGCCCAAGTGCGCATCGAAGTGGAGGGGGAAATATGGGTTATCTCCGGTGATTTTAAACGGGAACCCGATCCCACTTGTGAACCTTTCCAAGTGGTTCCCTGTGATACCTTGATTACTGAAGCAACTTTTGCTTTGCCCATTTATCGCTGGCGTCCCACTGCGGACATAGCCGCGGAAATCTTTGCCTGGTGGGAAAGCAACCGTGAGCGGGGTAAAGCTTCTGTATTATTTGCCTATCCTTTGGGTAAAGCACAACGGGTGTTAGCGGCATTAACGCAGTACACAGACCGACCTGTCTTAGTCCACGGCGCTGTGGATGCCATTACCCACCTTTACCGCCAAGCCGGAGTTAACATGCTCCCCACCTGTAGCGTGAGTGACGCAGGTAAAACCCGGCCTGAAGACTACGGAGATCAGTTGATTATCGCGCCACCCGGTAGTTACGGTAGTACCTGGATGCGACGTTTTGGAACTTCTGCTAGCACAGGCTTTTGTTCGGGTTGGATGGCGGTGCGGGGCAATCAGCGACGACGCGCCTATGACAGAGGTTTTGTGCTGTCGGATCATGCCGATTGGCCCGCTTTATTGAATACCATCGCTGAAACCGGCGCCCGCCGGGTATTGGTAACCCACGGTCACGCCGACCCGTTGGTGCGTTATTTGAATGAGCAAGGTCTTGATGCGGCGGCGCTGGAAACACTCTTTGGCGAGGAAGAAACTCCCTAATGGAACGTTTCAGTCGTCTCTATGAAACCCTTGAGCAGACCTCATCCACCAACGCTAAAGTGCAAGCCCTAAAGGATTATTTTCAGACAGCTCCCCTTGCAGACGGTGCTTGGGCAGTATACTTTCTTTCCGGTCGTCGCCCAAAACGGCTGGTGGGTTCCGCCCGCTTGCGGCAATGGCTGGTGGCTTACACCGGATTGCCGGATTGGCTGGTGGAAGAATGCTATAACGCCGTGGGTGATCTTGCCGAAACCATCGCCCTGCTAACCCAGTCTCCACAATCTCTGCACTTACGCACAGTCAAGACTTGCGGAGCTCGTGAAAGAGGTGTCGATGGCCTGGACGGCCATCGTCAAGCCTACAGGGACGTATTTACGGCGTCCTCTGGAACGAGCTGGGTAAGTCTTGACCCTTCAGGTTTGAACCTGTCTTTGTCCCAGTGGTTGACTGAACATATTTTACCCCTACGGGACCGGCCCGAAGCAGAACAGCAAACCATTATTACCCAATGGTGGGAGCAACTACCCCAACGGCAATGCTATTTAGTCAATAAACTGCTCACTGGTTCACTACGAGTAGGTGTTTCGCAAACATTAGTGATACGCGCCATTGCAGAAGTTGCGGGTCTAGAGCGTTCCACAATAGCACAACGTCTAGCAGGTCATTGGCAGCCAGAGGCGGCTTTTTACCAAAACCTGTTTGCCGCAGACAGCGACGATAGCGATATTTCCCGTCCCTATCCCTTTTTCCTCGCCTCGCCTTTGGATAAATCGCCCGCTGAGTTAGGCGCGATAGACCAGTTTCTGGCGGAATGGAAGTGGGACGGTATCCGCGCCCAAGTAATTCGCCGGGCTGGCGAGACCTTTATCTGGACGCGAGGCGAAGAACTGGTCAGCGAGCGTTTTCCTGAAATCAGGGACACGGCTCAAAACTTGCCAGACGGAACTGTGTTGGACGGCGAAATTCTGGCCTGGCGTGGCGCTGTACTACCCTTCGCTGAACTACAACAGCGTATCGGTCGCAAACGGGTGGGTAAAACTTTATTGGCTAAAGTGCCAGTGGCGTTTCTGGCCTATGACCTGTTAGAACTGGAAGGAGAAGACATGCGTTCTCGTCCCCTCGCAGAACGCCGCCATGCTTTAGAAGCGTTGCTTTCGCAAGCCACCCCACCTCTACTGTTGTCGCAAGCACTCACCCAAACCACTTGGCAGGCATTGGCCGCGCAGCGGGGGCAATCCCATCAGCGTGGTGTCGAGGGGCTTATCCTAAAGCGCTGGGATTCGGTCTATGGCACAGGACGCAAAAAGGGGAGTTGGTGGAAATGGAAAGTCGATCCCTATACCCTAGACGCGGTGTTGCTCTATGCCCAGGCGGGTCATGGCCGCCGGGCTAACCTGTATACCGACTATACCTTTGCAGTATGGGAAGGTGAGAATTTAGTGCCCATCGCCAAAGCCTATTCTGGTTTATCAGACCAAGAAATTAAACATCTCGACCGTTGGATTCGTCGTAATACCCAAGACCGCTTTGGACCAGTACGTTCGGTTAATCCTCAGCATGTCTTCGAACTGGCCTTTGAGGGCATCAGCCGTTCTAGTCGGCATCGTTCCGGTATCGCGTTGCGGTTTCCCCGCATTAGCCGTTGGCGCACGGATCTCGGCGTCGGTGACGCCGACACGCTGGACCAAGTTAAGGCATTGTTGGATGCAAAATCCGCCTGACGACATGTTAGTCCGTATTGAAACCTGGTTTGCTAGCCGTGGCTGGACCCCGAGCGCCTTGCAACGGCAAGCCTGGCAAGCTTATCTGGCCGGGGAGAGCGGTTTGATTCATGCCCCCACTGGGACGGGTAAAACCCTGGCCGCCTTACTCGGACCTGTCCTGGCGACGCCAGCAGAGACGCACAACACCCCAGCAGCGCCGCCGTCGCAATTGTTATGGGTGACGCCGCTGCGGGCGTTGGCGGCGGATACCACAGAAAATCTTCAAGCTGCCTTAACAGCCCTTAATCTACCTTGGTCCGTGGAACGCCGCACTGGCGATACCAGCCAATCCGTGCGTAACCGGCAACGCCGTCGGTTGCCCAGCGTGTTGGTTACCACGCCGGAGAGTTTATCGTTGTTGCTGAGTTATCCAGACACACAGGTTCAGTTTGCCAAACTCCGTTGCGTAGTGGTGGACGAATGGCATGAGTTATTAGGCAGTAAACGGGGGGTACAGTTGGAGCTTTGTATAGCTCATTTGCGCAGTTTGCAACCCGCCCTGCGTATTTGGGGGTTATCGGCGACGTTAGGCAATATGAAACAGGCCATGGACGTATTGCTAGGACCGGATCATCAGGGTCGGCTGATTAGCGATAACGCAACTAAGACCGTGCGTATTCGCAGTGTAATTCCTGAGAATATGGAGCGGTTTCCCTGGGTAGGTCATTTGGGTCTAGGTTTGCTGCCGGCGGTGATTCAAGTTTTGGAAAAAGCAGGAACCACCTTGTTATTCACCAATACCCGCGCTCAGGCGGAATTGTGGTACCAGGGATTATTGGTGATTCGGCGCGACTGGGAAGGAGACATCGCACTACACCATGGTTCTATCGATCGCAAATTACGCCTATCCATCGAGGAGCGCTTACGCACCGGCTCGGTCCGTTGTGTGGTGTGTACGTCCAGTCTTGATTTGGGGGTGGATTTTAGCCCGGTGGATCAGGTTATTCAAGTGGGTAGTCCGAAAGGGGCAGGAAGGCTTTTACAACGGGCTGGACGTAGTGGTCATCGCCCTGGCGTAGCCAGTGAGATTCTCTGCGTACCGACCCACGCCTTTGAATTGGTGGAAATCGCGGCTGTTCGGCGTGCCTTGGCAAGCGGTCGGATAGAAGCACGCGAACCGCTGCAGTTAAGTTTGGATGTATTGACTCAGCATCTGGTAACCCTTGCCTTAGGGGGTGGTTTTGACGTGGCCGAGGTTCGCCAAACGGTGCAAGGGACTTATGCCTTTCAAGATCTCACTGAACAGCAATGGCGGTGGGCGCTGGACTTTTTAACCCGGGGGGGTGACGCTTTGCAGCATTACCCCCAGTATCACCGGGTTGTTCTAAAGGACGGGCGTTATTGTGTGGAAGATCGGCGTATTGCCCGGTTACACCGGATGGCCATCGGCACCATTACCAGCGACAGTGTGATGCAAGTGCGGCTTTTGCGAGGCCCTGTGTTGGGCAGCCTTGACGAAGCCTTCATTGCGCGGCTGCAACCCCGCGAGCCTTTTCTTTTTGCGGGTCGGTTGTTGGAGCTAGTACGGATACGGGATATGACGGCTTATGTGCGCCTCGCCAAAAAACGCAGCACCCATGTACCCCGTTGGACCGGGAGTCGGTTGCCGTTATCGGGTACCTTGGCGGATGAAATACTGGCTTTGCTCCATGCTGGCGACGCCGACGTCAGTAAAAATTCTCCGGAACTGGAAGCGGTGGTGCCATTGTTAGCCGTGCAAAAACGTTGGTCCGCACTTCCTGCACCCGATGTTTTGTTGGTAGAACAGATTCGTAGCCGTGAAGGTGCTCATCTGTTTATTTATCCCTTTGCCGGGCGGTTGGTGCACGAAGGGTTAGCAGTGTTGCTAGCCTATCGGTTAGCGCAACAAGCGCCGCTTACTTTTACGTTGGCCTGCAACGATTATGGGCTTGAACTGCTGACCGCTAGTTCATTGGAGATGGATGAACAGCGGCTACGAGACGCTCTTGATCCAACGAATCTTAGCAACGCTATTCTAGCGAGTCTTAATACCTCGGAGTTGGCTAAGCGGCAGTTCCGGGATATTGCCCGCATAGCGGGTCTGGTTTTTCAAGGCTATCCAGGGCAAGGCAAGAGCACTCGCCAAATCCAAGCTTCCAGTGGCTTGATCTATGAGGTGTTGAAGGACTACGACAAAACCAATTTGTTACTCGATCAAGCGGAGCAGGAAGTTTTGCAGCGACAACTAGAGATAAAACGATTACAGCAAGCCCTGATCCGCATAAGCTCCCAGGAATTACATTTAGTGCATCCCGCCAAGTTAACGCCGTTGGCTTTCCCTCTTTGGGCAGAACGGTTGCAGTTTCAGGTCAGTTCAGAATCTTGGAAAGACCGGGTGCAACGTATGGTGGTGCAATTGGAAAGGGCGGCCGATGGACCGGCAAAAGGCCGTGCTTAACATCACCTGCCAAGGTGAACAGGTGACCTTGCTGCAGCAGCGGGCAATGTGGTGGCCGCGTTGCAGTACCCTAATTATTAGCGACCTTCATCTCGGTAAAGGCGCTGTCTTTCGGCGTTCTGGACTGGCGGTGCCTGCAGGTGCTTCTCAGCACGACTTGACCCGGTTGAGCGAACTCATTACCGCTCATAAAGCGGAACGGTTAATGATAGTAGGCGACTTTTTTCACGGCTTACCCCGTTCCGACGAACCCTCATGGCAAGCCTTTTGGGCTTTTCGTCGCCGCCATGAGGCGCTTCACCTGGTGGTGGTGCAAGGCAATCACGATCGCTCCGTGCGTCGTTTGGATTTGAGGGACGCGGTGCAGTGGGTTGACGAGAGCCTGCACGATAAGCCGTTTATTTTTTGCCATGAGCCAGGCTTCGATGAACGTGGCTATGTGTTAGCGGGGCATCTGCATCCCGTAGTGCAGCTCACCGGCCGCGGTAGGGATCGGTTACGGGTGGCGGTTTTTTGGTTCCGCGAGGATTATGCCGTGCTGCCTTCGTTCGGGTCTTTTACCGGGGGTTTACAAGTGCAGCCTGGTCCACGGGATAGGCTTTATGGGGTTGGACCAGATGCGGTTGTGGCATTAAAGTAAATTGTTTATTCTCACCATGAACGATAAGCACCAGTAGACAACTGCCTGCTACCCTCCCTGGCAACTGGATTCCAGCAATCCCTGCTGGCATGGACGGGTGAGAAGCTACGATTGCTATTAGAATAAGGAATAGCTTTTTTAAATCCAAACGAGTTTTACAGGTGATGAGCTAACTTTTAACTCTCCCCAATCACCTGATAAGTTATACCCTTTTTCAGACATTTCAAAGTTATCAATGTTGCCATAATCTACTTTGCCAGTCGCATCAGTGAACAGCTTATCATTCCTTTGCAGCCACTCAATAGATTTTATATTTTGAAATATAATTTTTCCTTTTTTATAGCAATATTGCTCCTGTTTTTTTGGATTTTTATAAAAAGGATGATTCTCTTTTAAAACCACCTCGATAGTGAAGGAAATTTCATCTTTGGACTCATCAATGCTCAAAACAAAACTATCTTCCAAATAAATATCTGCAAAACTTTCCCACTCGTAATAGCTACTCATTGCATACCTGCCTATAAATCAAAATCAATTGGGGTGTGATTACTGGGGCTTTTACGGTTTACTGGATTACCGGCAGGATCAATACGTTGCCCAGAAGCATCACGTAACTCCATATGGGGATTGCTACTACCAGGTGCTCGTGAACTACCTTGTTTAATGGTTAATCGATTAATGCCATTTTCATCAATATATTTGAGCGGGCCATTTGCAGTTTGGGTTGGTTTCCATCCTTGCTCTTCAGCAAACTTTTTCAACTCGCTAGCTTTTGGCGTCCTGCCTCTTTCAAATAATCTGTTTAAACTATTACTGGTAATAGTGGAGTAGCCTAACCCATCAACATAGCCAACTTCTGTCTTTTCCTGCTGCATTACCGGCTGCAACAGCGTTTCTGCCTCTGTTGTCACTGGAAAGGAAGTGCTATGTGGTTTAGCGGACTCTAGGGATCGCCCCGGCAACACGGGTGAGGGCGGTGAGGCTTGAGGAAAACCGGTTGATTCAGGTTTTAGGGGAGATACGGCTGGGGAAGCGGTTGAAGAGGGTAGCGGTAGTGTGTCGCTGGGGAAACCCGGTAGCTGTTCCAATTGCCGGGCATCTTCGTCGCTTAAGGGTTTAAATCCTATTAGCTTTCTGGGGTGGGCAGGACCGAGAAACGGGGTATACACCGGGGTGACTTCCACTAGCGTAGAAGACCAGTGGCCTTGGAAATCTTGTCGTTCGATACGGCCATGGCGTTCTGGGGTCATCACGCTGATGCGGTACTGATCACTACCAGGGAGGGTATACAGCTCTTTCTGCCCCAGCCCCGGTGACCAGATGGTTGCTAGGACACCACCCCCCACGGCGGCAGCACCTGCTGAGAGGGTGGGTATGAGCAACCGGGCAGCCGCCGCACTGCGGGCAAGGGCTTGATCAGCAGCCAGGGATCCGGCTTCAGTGCTGATAGCCATAGTAGCAGTATGTAGCAGCATCGCCTGAAAGTTCTGGCCTTGCTCGGTGAGTGCTTTGGAAGGTGCAGGCGGTGGTGTATCGACGGGGTGTTTTGTAGAGGTCGCTACCTGAATAGGACGTTGTGGTATGTGGTTGACGGTCATAAAAAGTCTACGTTGTAAGTTCCTGGGATAATGCACCGTAGCACAGCTTGACCCGCTTCGGGTATCCGACAAATGGCGTAAGACTAAAGTATGAAGTAATGTTCACCTGCCCTGATGTCTCAACGTTAGTTTTGGCTTTCTCTAGCATAGCGTCGGCCCGATCACTAAGCCCGTAGGACCCACTTTTCCAGCAGCGATGAGAAGGTCAAGTCTTGCCCCACAACCAAGATCCAGCACTGTTTGGTCGGGTTTAACGGCGCTAAAAGCCAGAGGGTTTGCACTGGATCTTTTACGGGTGGTTTACAGGTGCAGCCTAGTTCATAGGATAAGCTTTATGGAGTTGGACCAGATGCGGTTGTGGCATTAAGATAAATACTTTACCCTTTAAGTAATCGGGACTTAAAGTAATTAGAACTTACGCAGCTCGTTCCAGAGGACGCCGTAAACACATCCCTGTGGGCTTGACTGCGGCCATCCAGGCCGCAAACACCTCTTTCACAAGCCACGCAAGTTCTGATTTGCGTAAGTCTTGGTAATAAATTACTGAATGCTGTTGAGATTTCACTATGAGCCAGCCTGCTACTGATTTCTCGATTCCACCCTTAGAGCCTGGGGATCATCTGACCGTTGCAGAGTTTGAACGGCGTTATCATTTACATCCCAAGATTAAAAAAGCAGAGTTGATAGAAGGAATTGTTTATATGCCTTCACCGGTTCGATATGCCCAGCATGGTCGTCCCCACAGTGACTTATTGACTTGGCTTGGCGTTTATCGTGCCGCGACACCAGGGGTTGTCTCAGCGGATAATACTACCCTACGACTCGATGAAAAAAACGAGGTGCAACCAGACGCATTGCTACGTATAGAGACTGAGCTTGGTGGGCGATCCCATATCACGGAAGACGATTATTTGGCGGGTTCGCCCGAATTGATTGCTGAAGTCGCGGCCAGCGGCGCTGCCTATGACCTACATAAAAAACGCCAGCTCTATGCTCGTAACGGCGTACAGGAATATCTAGCGATTCAGGTTTATGAAAAACGTATCGACTGGTTTTGCTTAACAAAAAACGGCTATCAACCGTTGCTTCCTAATGAGCAAGGAGTTTTGGCTAGCCAAGTTTTTCCCGGTTTATGGTTACTGCCATCAGCATTTTGGGATGATTTAAAGATGCTTCTCAATGTGGTTCAGCAAGGTATTGCTTCACAAGCTCATGGTGCTTTTGTAGCAACGTTACTTAAATAGTTAGTTGATCCACAAAATTATGTGGTCATGCTGAAGCCGGTGGGAAGAAATTACCTACCATTGATAGTCTAATTACCGTTAAGGCTCAGTTGCATAATATGATTATTGTGACGCATAATGTAGACGATTTTAAAAACTGTTCTGGTGATATTGATATTTGTGATCCCTATTAATGTGGTTAATTCAAACGCTCTCCAAAAACCACTCTATAGGGAGCCTCTGATGGTGAAGTGCGGGTAACCGCTAAAGTGCGTAATCCTTTACTACCTAAGGGAGTGATCCTAGAGATTGACGCCTGTGTCGATACGGGTGCAGTGATGTTATTGCTAGGGCGCGACGTGATTGATCGGCTTGAGCTAAAGATTGCGGGTAAAGCCGTAGTGGTTCTCGCCGATGACAGTAAGCAAATGAAATAATGTATCGAAGACAGACAAGATTGAAGGGCTGTGATGGAAAAGAACCCCATCAGCGAGACGGTCGATGCCGCGCAATAGCCAAGCGGCAAATGGTCTCGCAAAGTTCGCGAAAACTGATGCCCACTGCCGCTGCTGATTGCGGCAACAGACTGGTGGCGGTTAACCCGGGCAGCGAATTGGCTTCTAGACACCAAAGGTTTCCCTGCGGGTCAAGCCGAAAGTCGATCCGGCTGTAATCATTTAACTTAAGGGCTTTGTGGGCCCGCAACCCTAGGTCCTGCACAGTGGCTGTTTGTTCATCACTCAGCTCGGCGGGAAAAATTTCCTGAGCGCCGCCTTTTTGGTATTTGCTTTTATAATCAAAAATTTCACTGCCTTGTGGAAAAATTTCGCCCACCGCTAAGGCGCGGTCGGCTAAGATGCCAACGGTCAGTTCGCGACCGGGAATAAATTGCTCCACCATGACTTCGTCGTCGTGACGAAAAGCCTCCTCAATAGCTGTCGGAAGTTCAGCGCGACCCTTTACCACCGAAAGACCAATGGTGGAGCCTTGTTTGCTGGGTTTAACGACGGCCGGAAAGCCTACGCGAGTTTCCACAGCAGCGCCGTCGCAGGGGGCCATTAGCCAATTAGGGGTGGGAATGCCCGCCATGCGAAAGATCTGTTTGGAAACATCTTTATCCATGGCGTAAGCGCTGCCCATGTGTCGGCTGCCGGTATAGGGAATACCCGTCATATCTAGCATGGCTTGTAAGGTGCCATCTTCGCCGACGCCGCCGTGCAGGGCAAGAAACAAGACATCCACGTCGTTGAGTTTTGTCAGTGCTTGTACGTTGGACTGAATCGATGCCAGTTCATTGCTCGCTGGTGGAAGCGCGGCAACGTGGGCAGTCAGCAAATCCTGTTCTTGGTTTGATCCCAGAACACCCCGGGCGGTATCTACCGCAATGACTTGGTGGCCTGCTTCTCGTAACGCTTTAAACACTTGCGCACCACTGGCGATGGACACATCTCGCTCCGCACTTTGCCCACCAAACACCACGGCAATTTTCATAGTAAATCCAGCCTATCGAGAATTTAAGAAAGCTTGCTTATAAAGGAACAAACTGTATTCATTGAAATGCCAGCCAATCTACAGAGGGTAGTCAATCCTTGCTTTCGATTGCAAACCAATTTTGCATCCGTAACCCTTCAAAATCAGCAAAATCTCTCGTGTTGCGGGTAACCAATACTAAACTGTTGACTGCTGCGATAGCAGCGATTTGCGAATCCGGGTAAGCGGGTGACTTACCCATTTGGCGCAGGCGGCCCCGCTGCTTGGCTTGCCATTGCGCTGCGCTTGCGTCAAACGCAAGTATTGGGAGCGCAGGCAGAATACGACGAAACAAGTAGTCCTCGATACGATCTCTGCGTTTACCAGTCGGCAATAAATACATACCGTAGAGAAATTCCTGCCAAGTCACGGAAGCGAGGGCAAGAAATGCACTATTCGTTTTAATTTTCTCCAATACATGCGAACTCGGTTGCCTAGCAAGGGGTTCAGAGAGGATATTTGTATCAAGCAAATACTTTATTCCGACCATTCAAAATCTCGACTAGAACTTTGATCGCGCCACGAATCGACTTCCTCGGGAGTCCAGTCGACAGATCCAAATTCTAACTCGGACCGCATGTCTACGATGAGGTCCCAAAAGTTATAGTGCGCCTTACCTTGGCACAGACGTGTATATTGGTCTGCCGAGAGCAGAACGGCAACAGGTTTGCCACGGCGGGTAATATGAACAGGCTCACCGCCCTCAGCCTGGTGAATAAGACGGGTTAGCTGGTTTTTTGCTTCAGCGATAGAGGCTTCAGACACGCTACTAGTTTCCTGGCCATGTTTATGGCTATCTTATCCGTTCCAACCTATGTTGTCACCAAGGTATTTCCCGTTTAACCTTGCCCGTTGTTGACTTATGGCGTGGCAGGCTTAAGTATGTCAGGACTTACGCAAAATCAGGACTATCGCTGCTCATGAAAGAGGTGTCGGCGGCCTGGACGGCCGTCGTCAAGCCTACAAGGACGTATTTAAGGCGTCCTCTGTCCTGTATGTGATGTGCACTGCGTGGGCCTATACGTACAAATCGAGGCCATCGACAAATAAATCGTATTGTAACTCAATGGTTTGTTTGATAGCGAAAGCCGCCAGCCCTTTAATAATATTGTGCTTGAAAAGCAGCCATCCGATACCGTCAGAAGACCCTAGACTGACGAAGTAGCCCAGTTCGTCATAGGTATACATATAAGGCAGACGTTTTTGCTGCAAGCGTTTGATATTTTCGGCAATCTGTTTACCTTTACGCACGGCGGCCTGGGCGGTCAAGGCATTTAAACCGCTACTGGAATAATAGGAGCAATCGCCCACAGCAAAAATATTTGGCAACAGAGTTTTTTTGCCCACCATCACTTGACCATAGCGGTTCGCTTGAATTTGTGAAGGGGTGGGGACTACGCCCGGAAATAAGAGGGTGAGTCCCGAAGGGCAGCTAAAAAGGTCGCCGGTGGCGATGTTTTCTAAATGAAGACTATTGCCCTGCTGGTCGATATAACTTGTTTGGGGAATATAGTCGATGCCCGCGCTGGTTAAACGTTCTTTTATGTATTTATGAAAACCGTTAGGCAGGGTGGGAAAGATTTTGTCGCCCCGGTCGATCAGCCGCATTGGATAAAAATACGGCTGCTGTTTTAATAAATTACGGAGTTCGAATAAAAACTGGAGTCCTGTTGCTCCGGCGCCCAGTACTGAAATATGGCGTTCGCCTGTTTCCGCGTTTTGTAAAAAACGCTTGATAATCTCACGTCCCTCTTGCGTACAAAAATCATCACGATCGTAGACGTTATCTTGTTTAGGCATCTGGCGAGGTTGAGCGCCGGTTGCGATGATCAAATAATCAAAGCTCAAATCGCCTTGGAGCAATGGAAAAGTACGCCGCCATTGCCAGTCTGCTAGATCTTGTTCACAAAATGCGAGGTTAGTGTGGTGATGAATGATCCCAAAACGTTGGCTAAGGGTGGTAAAGGGTACACAGTAATCAGCTAGCGGATGGCGCAAGGTCTCATGAAGGTGAGTGAGTTTAATATGATAGGTTTTTGCATCGATAAGATGAATTTCGCCATCCGGCAGTTTGTGACGCAGGGCAATGGCGCAGGCCAAGCCGCCATACCCACCACCGATGATAACAACACGCATTAGGGTCAGAGCCGTTGCAGTACTTCTTCGGCATGATTAGGACAGTTAGGGCTATCGATAATATGAGCGACGGTAGCGTTTTCGTCGATGATAAACGTCATACGATTCGCCACCCCGAGGGCGTTAAGAGCCAGTCCCTTGATACCGCCGCCGCCGATGGCGCCATAAGCTTGACTAACGGTTTTATCCGTGTCGGCTAAGAGCGGGAAATTGAGCTGATATTTTCCGGTAAAGCGCTGATGAGAAGTGGTATCTTGCGTCGAAACCCCCAAAATCTCAGCGCCTTTGGCGCGGATCTCGTCATTATGATCGCGCAGTGAGCAGGCTTGTTTAGTGCATCCTGGTGTATCATCTTTTGGATAAAAATAAAGCACCAATTTTTTACCGGCGTAATCCGCCAATTGCACGGTGTTACCAGCAGTGGTTATACCCGTAAAGGGCGGCGCTGCATCGCCAACGTTCAGTTTTTTGTCACTCATTACGTTATTTTCTCAGTAAAAGGCAACGTTCGGTCTATGCCTTGGTTGTTATTAGTAGCGATAGGGTGGGTACCAACCCCAATTAAACCGGCGATAACTACCGTGAATCCCCCAAAAGGGATCGGGATAATAATAGATCACCCGGGAATCGTCGGATTCCTTCCAAAGCTTAAAGGTATCGGCTACCACAACGGGATATTGGTAAGGATACTCGCCTATATTACGTGCAATGCTGGGCTGTAAGGTACCCACCACCGTCAACTGACGCTCTTCGGCGTAAATAGCGGGATCTAAAAAACCGGGAATACGCGCAATAAAACGACCTGCGCTGGTGGTGGAAGAGCGGGGACGGCCACTATCAAGGAGGGGATGCTGAACGATTTCCACTAAGGTATCGTCACGGCGGTTTTCAACCCGGGCAATACTGCCCCCCCAACGTACCCGTTGATCCAAAAATATATCTGGATTTGCCCGCACGGCAGCCAAAGTTGGACCTTTAAAGTCGGCATTGGCGATGGGTGTTTTGGGCTGAGAGGCGCAACTTGCTAGCACAAGCAGCCCTAAAAGACGACTTAGTAAAAGTAGATTGGGCAGAAATCGACAATTCATTAGAGTCGAGACCTTTATTGACCAAACATGGTTGCTCTATTAGAGCGTTGCTAGACTCAAGCGGTTCAAAAAACCTATCAGTTGGTAACCACCTGCAGCTGGTTGTCACGAACTTCCAGACGTAGTTCACCTTCCATCAAGGCTTGTACCTCGTGCCCCACCAAGGCGGCGCGCCAGCCCTGTAGCAATGGTGAAGGGGTGTTTTTATCCGTCAACAGGTTTTGCAAGTCTTTGCGGCTAGCAAGCAATTGTGGGTTAATATTTTGTTGCGCACCCCGCAGTCGCACCAGGGCCATCATAGCATCTACCAGAGCTTCTTGCGCAGGAGTTAGGTGGGGTGGATGGGAAGGCGGCGGCGGCCAGCTGTCTTGAGGAGCGGCGGAGCTTGTCGCAATAATTTCTAAAAGAATCTTTCCATAACGTGTTTGAGCATTGTCATCCAGACCTCGCACTTGTTTTAATGCGGCCCTATTTTTTGGTAGACGTCGGGCTAACTCTACTAAAATGTCATCCCGCAGGATCCACTTGCGGGGTAAATTAACAGCCTGTGCCTGCGCTTCCCGCCAACCGGCCAGGTCGCGAAGGACAGCCAATTGCACGCCGCGCAGTCGATGATGGCCGTGAATCCGTTGCCAAACCAGGTCTGTCGCATTGGCGTAGGTCTCGGCATTGCCGAGGGCTGCAAAGTTTTCAGCAAGCCAGTCGGTTCGCTTTAAACGTGCTAGTTCTGCCTGCTGGTGACGATACAAAGCTCCTAAGTAGCGGACATCATTGGCCGCATAGTCTAGCTGAGCAGGGCGTAACGGACGTTGGCTCCAATCGGTCCGGGTTTCTGATTTATCGATCTCTATATCCAGAACAGCCTGCACCAATTTCGCATAGCTTATCTGTTCCCCTTGGCCCAACATGGCGGCAGCGATTTGGGTATCGAAAAGGGGATTGGGTACGCTATGACGGAGATGGAAAAAAATTTCTAGATCTTGGTAGCCGGCATGGACGATTTTGACGATGGTTGCATCATAAATGACGTTTAATAAAGGAGTGAGATCGTTGATCGCCAAAGGATCAACACAGGCAATGCGATCTTCGCTGGCGACTTGAATAAGACACAGTTGAGAAAAATAAGTCTTTTCACGAACAAATTCGGTATCCAATGCAAGCCAACGAGTCCCCCGAATGGATTTGCACCATTCGGTGAGGGCTGCAAGAGTGTCAATATACTGATAGTTCACGCTGATTCATCGCGTTGCCAAACACCCGATTGACCCCCGGATTTCCGCAATAATTGGATGCCATTTAAAGTCATGCCGCGATCCACTGCTTTGCACATGTCGTAAATCGTCAATAGGGCAATTTGTACGGCCGTGAGTGCCTCCATTTCTACCCCTGTTTGACCGCAGGTCTCTATCTTCGCCTGACAGTAAACGCTGCTCGTCTCCTGATGTGGCGTTAAGGTCACATCGACGCGAGTCAGCGCCAGGGGATGACAAAGGGGAATCAGCTCGGCGGTTTTTTTCGCGCCCATAATACCTGCGATACGGGCAACCCCTAGCACATCGCCCTTTTTATGCTCACCGGTTGTAATCCGCGCTAGGGTCTCGGGCTGCATAGTGATATGCCCCTCCGCGACAGCAATCCGGCGGGTAATGGCTTTGTCGCCCACATCCACCATGTGGGCTTCACCTGCCGCATTAAAGTGGGTTAGTTCAGCCACGTTTACTTAGTTTTGTTAAAGCGTTCAACACTTTTTTGGATTTCTGTTTCTGCTGCTTTAACATCACCCCAGGCACCGATTTTGACCCATTTTCCTGGTTCTAGGTCTTTATAATGCTCAAAAAAATGGGCGATTTGATCAATAAGAATTTTGGGAAGATCGTCAATTGAATCAACCTTGTCATAGGTGGGACATTGTTTTTTAATAGGGACTGCCACCAATTTTCCATCTTCGCCTTTTTCGTCGGTCATATTTAAAAGACCTAGCGGACGGCACCGAACCACACAACCATTAATCAATGGAAACGGCGTTACCACCAACACATCGAGGGGATCGCCATCCTCGCAGAGGGTATCGGGGATATACCCATAGTTGCAGGGATAGTGCATGGCTGTCCCTAAAAAGCGATCCACAAATAACGCCCCTGTTTCTTTATCCACTTCATATTTAACCGGGTCCGCGTTAGCAGGAATCTCGATGATAACGTTTAGATCGTTGGGAATATCACTCCCCGCGGTTACTCTGTCCAGAATCATGGGTGACCCTCTAGCTATTTGATTTATTGGATGCAAAGACGTTTTGAAAACTTTAGCAGTTTGCTTGTAATTGATGTTTTCTTCAAGAGGGGGGCGCTACCAAAGCCTGTTTGGTAAACAATAAAACCATGACCACATGGCATCTATGGATAACGCTAAGCAAAAGTCATCGCAGAGTAGGACAACATAAGCTTGTGGTCTATAATCAAATTCAATTGCAAAAATTCTATTTATATAAATCTGTTTTTTTAAAAACGCATTACCGTTTCTGTAAAACAAAATATTTTGCATTGGTCAGCTCTCGCATGACTGACCCAACCAAGGGGTGAACAATTACCATGAGAATCGTGTTGCTAGGTGCGCCGGGTTCGGGTAAGGGAACTCAATCTGCGGCTATCGTAAAAAGATACAATATCACGGGCATCGCCACGGGGGATTTGCTCCGGGCGGAGGTGGCCGCTGGCTCGGTATTAGGCAAGCAAGCTAAAGAGTGTATGGATTCTGGCGATCTGGTGCCCGATGAGATTGTTTTGGGTATGATTGAGCACCGTATCACCAACACGGATCAAAATGGTTTTTTATTGGACGGTTTTCCCCGCACATTGGCTCAAGCTGAGGCGCTGGACGCTCTCCTGTTTAGGCTACAACAACCGTTGCATGTGGTGCTTTTCTTTGAAGTGGATTATCAAGAAATTATGAAGCGTTTGTCAGCCCGGGGCCGCGCTGATGATAGCGAAGCAACCATACGGCATCGGCTGGAAGTTTACGAAGCCCAAACAGCACGTCTGATTGATTATTATCAAGAAAGAAGAAAACTCCGTACTGTACGAGGTGTCGGCGATATCGATGACGTGTCCAACACCATTTTTAGCATCCTTGAAGAATGTTGTGTGGGTTGATTTAAAAGCAACTAACCCTTTAAACAACAAAATTTATGGGAACAAACTAAAATTAGCAGGAACGGAATCCACTCCCTACGTCATTGCATCCCTGGAGCCTATCTTACTTATCAAATCTGCCAACAAATTGCGCTAAAAAATAGTTAACCCATAAAAGTTATGGTCAGCCCATGCCTCAAGCAGACCGTTGTCTGATTAGGCTGGGATGGTGGTTTACCCTATGGTTAGAAAGGTTAGTTAGAAAGATTAGTAAACAGACTTTTGTGCGCAGGTTACCCGATCCAAAGCCGCGTTATCTTGGTGAATGGTCACTGAGGTGTATCCTGCTCTGGACAATAAGTCGGACACGCTAGTCGCCTGGTCATAGCCATGTTCTAGAAACAACCATCCACCGGGTTTGAGGTGAGGGAGTGCTTGCTTAATGATAATTCGAATGGCGTCGAGTCCGTCGTCGCCAGCGACAAGCGCTAAAGGTGGCTCATAACGTAGATCGCCCTGCCACAAATGGGGGTCTGTCTCAGCTAGGTAGGGTGGGTTTGAAACGATAACCGCAAATTCCTCCTCGCTAGCGAGCGCTTCACACCAATCACCTTGACGAATCTCCAAAGATACATTTAGACGGTGAGCATTGTCCTTGGCAATAGCGAGAGTAGCAGGATCGCTGTCGGTGGCGACAACCTGGGTGTGCGGACGTTCGTGAGCAATGGCCAGGGCAATAGCGCCACTGCCGGTACCTAAATCGGCGACGCGGGTTTGGCTATGGAGCGGAATCTGTTCAAGGGCAAGTTCCACTAGCCGTTCAGTTTCAGGACGAGGAATCAGGGTGGTGGGGGTTACTGTCAAGGCAAGGGACCAAAATTCTCGGTAACCGATAATATAAGCTATGGGCTCTCCTTCACAACGGCGTGTTAGCAGGGTCTTAAAATGGCACCATTGGCAAGTCGTAAGTTTCGCGTCGGGCCACGTATACAGATAGCTGCGTGGTTTTTGTAAGGCATGGGCCAGCAGGATTTCGGCGTCCAGACGCGGTGTATCGCTAGCGTTTAATAAGCATTTTTGGGCGTTTTGCAATGCACTTGCGATAATGGCGACTGGGGATAACATTTTAAATTTTCTTGATTCCCAACCATTAATCGGCCAATGCTGCTAGCTGGTCAGCTTGATGTTCTTGCACCAGGGGTTCGATAACTTGATCCAGCTGGCCCAGCACAATCTCCGGCAGTTTATAAAGCGTCAAGTTGATCCGGTGATCGGTAACCCGGCCCTGGGGAAAATTATAGGTGCGAATGCGTTCTGAACGGTCGCCACTACCCACTAGCGAACGCCGCGCCTCGGCTTGGGTGGCCTGCTGCTTTTGCTGTTCATTAGCGAGTAATTTAGCCTGTAAGAGCGACATGGCGCGGGCCCGGTTTTTATGCTGAGAGCGTTCATCCTGACATTCCACCACGATGCCCGAAGGTAGGTGAGTGAGCCGAATGGCGGAATCTGTTTTATTGACGTGCTGTCCTCCAGCCCCAGAGGCGCGGTAAGTATCAACCCGCAAATCATTAGGATTGATGTCTTCCACTTCCACTTCCGCCACTTCCGGCAGAATGGCTACCGTGGCGGCAGAGGTGTGGATACGTCCTTGCGACTCGGTTTCTGGAACCCGTTGCACCCGGTGAGCGCCGGATTCAAACTTGAGCCGAGAATAAGCCCCTCGACCGATAATACGGGCGATGATTTCTTTAAAACCGCCGTGTTCCCCTTCGTTGACGTTAAGCACCTCCACCTGCCAGCCTTGAGTTTCCGCATAACGGGAGTACATGCGAAACAGGTCTCCGGCAAACAGGGCGGCTTCATCGCCACCGGTACCCGCCCGAACCTCTAAAAAGATATTACTATCGTCGTAGGGGTCGCTAGGAAGCAGTAACAGCTGTAACTCTCGCTCCAGGGCTTCCCGACGCTGTTCGATGGTGCGCATTTCTTCTTCGGCCAAGGTATGCAGTTCCGGATCATTATCGTGCATCATCTCTTGGGCGGCCTGTTGATCCTGTTGCAGCTGTTGATAAGCGGAAAAGTTTTTCGCGACAGGTTCAAGTTGCGCATATTCCTTCGACAGGTCACGAAAGCGATTTTGGTCACCGATGACATCGGGGTCAGCGAGTAGGGCGCTTACCTCCTCGTGACGAGCTGTCAATTGCTCGAGTTTAGTAACAATCGATGGATTCATCGGTGACTCCCTAGGCATCGGATGGGGCGGCAGACGTTGAAAAACAAAAGCTTTGCTAAATTAAATAATAACAGTAGCTGTCATTAAATTGTGATGAGTCGTTTCCATGGTTTGTAGGTTGGTTTGGCGATAAAAGTCTTAGGATTACAAAAAACGTCAGCGTCTTGAGAAACTATGTCAAAAAAGCGACATGCTATATTTGTTAGCAGGGTGTTTTGTGAGAGCCATCTAGATGGTTTAAAAAATACACATGCCTCTATACATTCAATCTATCAATAAATTTATTTACCTAGTGGCATAACTCGCGCCACTATAAAGTTAGCCATTGGAACTGCTTTTGCATAGTGTAATAGGTTTGGAAGTCGAGTAGCGAAATCAATTTTTTCAAGAAAGGAAGCGACACTCTATGATGAAGAAAAAACTAACTATTTTAGCAGCCGGCGTGCTGGTAGCGACAGGAACGTTAGTAGCAGCCCAGGCAGGCTTTTTTAACCTACCGTCATTGTTGGGTGAGGACAAAGCTGTACTGCAAACATTTCGCCAGCATGTTCCTGC
Organism: uncultured Candidatus Competibacteraceae bacterium; assembly: GCA_964527085.1. Lineage (GTDB taxonomy): Bacteria > Pseudomonadota > Gammaproteobacteria > Competibacterales > Competibacteraceae > CAYRGG01. The sequence continues at coordinate 9,010 of CAZGON010000007.1, read as the reverse complement.
TGACACCCTGTATTACCTGGAAAGCAAAGGGGACCAAGGCGTCTTTTTACAAGGCGATAATTTGCAGTTGGTCTTGGCTCAGCTTGAAACGTCCCTCGCACAGTTAGAAAGTACCGATGAGATCGATGAGATCAGCGAAACGCCTGTCTTTCAATTCTTCGCTTATCTGATGCGTGACTTTATGGAACAGTCAAAAAAAGGCAGGGCTGCTGTTATTGCCCATTACGGTCTTGATGAAACTGCCACGTCCGCTTTTTATATGAATGGTCTGGCGCCAGTCATACAAGTGGCTATTGCAGATCAAGCGGCATTTATGAAAGTGATCGATGAGGCTAGCGCAGCGAGTCATTTGCAGTATCAAGAAGAAATGTGGGAGGGTAAGCCGGTATTGGTTTGGAAAGGTCCTCCGGGTGATGCTAAGTTACCGGCGCTAGCGGTTGCCATGGCCTTTGAAAATCAAAGTGTTGCCGTGTCTTTGGTGCGCCAAGACGAGCCTGTAACCCGCAAGATGCAGCGTTTGGCGTTAGCCCCACAACTCCAATCACTGGCTGATAGCAACACCACTCAACAACTGCAAGAAACGTACAATTACACCGATGCGATGGTGGGTTATGTCAATTTTGTGGAAATTGCAAAAACTTTATTAAACCCTGACCAAACCAGTGCCGGTAAAGACCTCCTAGCCTTATATAGCGATTATGAGCGGCCATTGGTTGGATCTTGCGCTGATGAGGTAATCGAGCTAATACAAACCATGCCGCGTATGGTGTTTGGTTATGACCGTTTTGCGGTTAAAGACGGCGTATTGGATATGGGTTCCTCAATGGTATTGGAATTGACCCATCCACAGGTGATCAGCGCACTCAAAATGCTCAATGGGCATTTGGCTCCCCACACAACCCGTTACGACGATAAACTGTTGGCCTTTGGCTTAGGTTTAGATGTAAGTGCGCTGCTACCCGCTATTAACCAATTAAGAAATCTATTCATTCAGTCGCAATTTCAGTGCCCACAACTGCAAATGGCCCAGCAACAAGTCAAAGCGGTCAATCCTGCTACCGTAGCTATGGCTACCGCCATGCTGCAAGGCGTTAAGGGCATGGGTGTTTCTCTCTACGATCTAGAACTGACCGATCTTGCTAATGGCCAGTTCAAAGCCGATGCGTTGCTGAGTGTGACCGCGGAGGCGCCCGTAACTTTGGCTGCTTTGCTAGGTAATTTGCCAGGTATGCAGGGTGTCGTCGTACCCGCTGATGGTTCGCCGGTAACACTAAATTTGCCATTACCGGTGGCCATGAAACCGCAAATGGCCATCAAAGGCAAAAATCTGGTGGTCTTCAGCGGTGCAAAATCGGCGTCGGTTGCTGACGAATCTGCTCAAGATGCCATTAATAGCAACGGCTTACTGGCTTATACCAGCGATTATCAACGCCTAGGTGGATTGGTGGAAAAAGCGATGAGCAATGCAGGTCAGTTCGCTGCCATGGATACCGATACCTGCATCGAAGTTTACAGTGGCCTGAATAGTTTGACCGCCATGGATATGCAGTTTAGCGTGGTTGAATCTTTTACCGACAAGGGTGTTGAGCTGCGCATGGATGGTAAATGGAACACGGACCCCACGACTGCCAGCAAAAAAGGATTTAGCCCCGGCAACTACCGTATCGAACGGATGTCCGAGGGCTGTCAATGGAAGCTAGCGGGTTCTGAAACCATTAAGGCGGAGGGCGACGGAATTTTCAAAGCTAGAGACCAAGCCGATAGCTGCGATGTATATATGGCTGATTATAAATGGCAAAAAGAAGGAGCCCGCTTATCCTTCAATGAAACCAAGGCGATGAATCGCGAAGGTTGTGCTGACAAATGGGTGCAACAAGAGCCAACGGAGTATAGCTGTGTTATCACTAACCACAGTGCTAACGGGTTTACTTGCTTATTTAGCTCTCCTGAACTGGAATTTTATCGTTACACGCGCAATTAAAATAAATAGGCCCTGGTGGATTACTGGGGCCCCGTAGTGATTTATCAGGAATAGAGTGGTATCACTGAACCTCCCCCTAGCTTTAGCCAGGGGGAGGTTCAGGTACACTTTGCGCACCTCTCCTCGAATGTCTGGTTTACAGTCATAACGAAGATGCTTTAAAACGTTAGGGCTTTAAGACAGAGCACTCGCAAAGCCCTTTCGCCTTACGAATGAGTTTACTGTCAAAGGTAAAAAACTGTTCGTACTGTTGGCTTAGCGCAAGATGCAAGGCATCGGCAAAGTCTAACCCTCGTTCGTGCCATTGGATAGCTTGGGCAATTAAGGTGGGGTTCGTAACATGCACACTGGGCAAACCAAATAGTCCAGTAAACGCGCTACTAATAGTATTCGGCGCAAAATGATAAGCGTATCGAAGCACCCATTCTGATTCGAGGATAACTGTGTCTGGGATAAAGACATCATGACTTTCAAATAACGCAAGGGCTTTCTTAAATTGGTGTTTATCGTCGCTTGTTAGAAAACGCACCAAAATATTCGTATCAACCGCTATCACGGAATCGCTCTTTCATACCCTGTTTGATGGCTTGTTCCATATCATCAAGGGTTTTTGGTTTGCCATCATATCTAAGACAAGCGGCAATATCCTCTATTCTCGTTTCCTGAAAAGGTGTCTTGGGCTTTAGCAGTACGCCGTCTCCGGTATCAATCACTACAAGTTCTTGGCCTGTTTCCCAACGATAGGCCATACGCAAAGGTTTAGGAATAATGACTTGGCCTTTGCTTGAGAGTTTTGTTGTTTCCATAGGATAAGTCAGTAGGTAAGAATTATGTAAGAATATTAAGATATTTTTTAGATAAGTCAACTAGCAGTTAAGCACAATCCTAACGATGTGCTTATCCGTGTAATTTAAGATTTTATGTTGGATAAGGTAAGTTTTTTACTAGTTGCGTGATAGTACCAAGGGCACTATGATCGGTGAAGACATGTGACCTTAGTAAGTCTGAAAAGTTGTAAACAATTTTTGTACAGGTATCTCACCATGTCCACCTGGAAAGAAATTTGCGATGATCCACGGTTTCAAGATCTCCCCTATAAAATGGAAACCGACAAATATGGCAGAATCATTTTGACGCCATCGAAAACCATCCACGGTAGATATCAATTTCAAATAGGGCATGAACTAAGCATTTTGCTGCCCCAGGGCTATGTGATTACCGAGTGTCCTATTGAAACCAGTGATGGCACTAAAGTGGCGGATGTCGCCTGGTTAACTGCTGAACACGATGGGGTTGCAAGGCATCAGGTGGCATGTACCCAAGCCCCCGCTATCTGTGTCGAGGTGAAATCGGCTAAGAATACTTGGAAAGAGTTAGCGGATAAGCGCCAATTATACTTTGATCGAGGCGCTCAAGAGGTTTGGATTTGCAAGGATGGCGTCATGCAATTTTTTGATCTATCAGGTGAGCTTTCCGCATCCAAGATGGCACCCGATTTTCCTAAAAATATACTGTTAACTTAATGTTTGAATGCCATGACTTACGCAAAAACAGGACTTATCTAAGCTTGTGCAAGCAGTATTGATGGATAAGCCGTCATCAAGCCGCGCCCCGAGCGGGTGCGCTTGGTGGAGCGCTGTTTGGCGCCTGCGCAGGCGGGAAGCCGAAACAGGCGACAGTCATACGGGCAATGCGGGAGTGCGTTGCCCGTTTGCGCGAAGACAAGACGTACCCGCTGACAGGGGCGCTTCGTTTTGTTTGTCTCAATAATCTACGTCGTTCTAGGTCTTAAATGGGCTAACAAGCGGTTTTCCAGTTGCCGAAAGCCATAAAGAATGACAAACGTCATCGTCAGGTAGATCAACGCCACAAAAGTGAACGCTTCGAACGGTGCGTAATATCGAGAAGCGATATCGCGAGCGGCCCCGGTGAGATCCACAATAGTGACTACACTGGCAATGGCCGTTGCATGGAGCATAAAGATCACTTCATTGGCATAGGCGGGAATAGCCCGGCGGAATGCCGAGGGCAGAATAATACGGCGCAGAGTTTGCCAGTGGGACATACCGTAAGCGTGGGCGGCGGCGATCTCGCCATGGGGTGTGGCGACCATGGCGCCGCGGAAAATTTCGGTGGTATAGGCCGCTGTATTCAGCATAAAGGCGATCAAAGCTGGGTAAAAAGGTTCTCTGAGGATTGGCCAAAGGAAGGTGTCTTGGATACCTTCAATCAAGGTCACCCCATAATAAATCATATAAAGCTGAATAAGCAGCGGGGTACCGCGAAAAATATACACATATAACCCGATAGGTAGGCTCAACCAGGGGTTACGAGAAAGCCGCAAGATAGCGCAGGGTATGGCCAGCACTAACCCCATTACCAGTGATAAAAACAATAGCTGCAGGGTGGTTACCAAGCCATCCCAATAATGGGCCAGGGTGGTTGGCGTGAAAATCTCGTTTTGTGCAAACAGCGTCGTCAGCCATTCCATGGATTTAACGACGACGGACGCCGCTACTGTAGCGGGCCTCGGCACGCTTTAGTAACAACTCAGAAATTGCAGTTAACAGCAGATACATGGCGGCAACGGGTAGAAAAAAGGTAAACGGCGTTCGTTCTGCGGCCGCCGCTTCCTTGGCGACCCGTACCATATCCACAAGGCCGATTACCGAAACCAGAGCCGTGGTTTTGAGGAGCACCAACCAGTTATTACCGAGCCCTGGCAAGGCGTGACGCATCATCTGCGGAAACAAAATACGCTGAAAGACTTGCCAGCTGCTCAAACCGTAGGCATGGCCTGCTTCGATTTGCCCCCGCTCAACCGCTAGAAAAGCGCCTCGAAAGGTTTCTGCCATATAGGCGCCAAAAATAACACCAATGGTGATAACGCCCGCAATAAACTCATTGATATTAAAAAATATATCAATGTCATAGCGCTCGTAAAGCCAGTCGGATAAGGCATTGATCGCCACCTGACCGCCAAAGAATATTAACAACATCAGCACTAGATCGGGTACGCCACGAATTACCGTGGTGTAGGCGCTGCCTAGAATGCGCAAAGACCGATGCTGGGATAATTTTGCGCTAGCTCCCAATAACCCTAATAGCAACGCGAGTGCAAGGGACAAGAAAGCGACTTCTATAGTGACAAGCGCACCCTGCAGCAAAACAGGGCCATAACCGTCTAACACGGTCGCAATTTAGGGTTTGTTGCGAGGAAGACGATCAATCACCATAAACGTCCAGATCAAAATACTTATCATTAATCTCTTTATAAACACCGTTTTCTCGAATGGCTTCAATGGCGTCATTAAACTGCTGAGCTAGATCTTTATCGCGTTTGCGAAAAGCAATGCCAATGCCTTCTCCAAAAATAGAGACAGGTTCAGAAACAAAATCGCCCACAAATTCAAAGTCGGAACCGGCTTCTTTTTTCAAAAACCCTTCATCGCCTGCCAGAGAGTCGATGAACAAAAGATCCAAACGGCCTGCTTGCATATCCAAAAACGCTTCGTCCTGACCCGTGTAGCGTTTTATATCCACCGTATCGGAGAGGGTTTCGGTGACGTATTTATCTTGAATCGTGCCCCGCTGCACACCCACCGTTTTGCCTTGCAAATCGGTTTCATCGGATGGGTTGATGTCGGCCCCTTTCTTAGCAATCCATCCCGCGGGGGTGTTGTAATATTTATCGGAAAAAAGCACTTTCTGTTTGCGTTCTTCAGTGATCGATAAGGAAGACAAAATAGCATCGTATTTACGGGCTAAAAGTCCAGGGATAATGCCATCCCAATCTTGTACAACCCATTCGCATTCTAGGTTCATTTGGGCACACAGGGCGTTGCCGATTTCAATATCAAAACCCACCAGTTCACCGCTCGCGTTTTTAGAAGCGAAGGGGGGGAACGTGGCATCCACGCCGATGCGGACTTTTTCCCACTCCTTGGCTTGCAGGCTGGTTGCCATCAGAGCAATCATGGTGATTAAAATGAGTGCAAGTTTTTTCATGGGCTTTAAGCTCTCGTTATTTTGTTATTAAATATGATGGTGGAAAAAATATCAGTTTAGCCTTTTGGTGAAAGAAACTGCTTTATGCGCTCGGAGTCAGGGTTGTCCAAAACTTTGCTAGGATGACCTTGTTCTTCGATCTTGCCCTGGTGCAAAAACATGACCTGATTGGAGACATCTCTGGCAAAGCCCATTTCGTGGGTAACCACCAGCATGGTGCGGCCTTCTTCAGCGAGACCCCGCATGACCCGTAACACTTCGCCGACAAGCTCTGGGTCTAACGCCGAGGTGGGTTCATCAAACAACATGACGTCTGGATTCATGGCCAATGCTCGAGCGATGGCGGCACGTTGCTGTTGGCCGCCAGAGATGTGAGCAGGATAATAATCTTTATGATCATAAAGTCCCACTTTGTGGAGCAGGTTTTTGCCATTTTCTAAGGCTTGTTTTTTGGGAACCTTCAGGACATGGACTGGCGCCTCAATGACATTTTCCAAGATCGTCATATGTGACCACAGGTTAAAACCCTGAAACACCATGGCAAGACGCGCCCGAATGCGCTGTACTTGTTTTGCATCAACGGGTTTTCGAGTACCGGTTTTGGTGGTTTTGAAGGCGATTTTTTCACCCTGTACGAGGATTTCCCCATGGGTAGGAATTTCCAACAGATTGACACAGCGCAGAAAAGTGCTTTTTCCAGATCCAGACGAGCCAATTAACGAAATGACCTCGCCTTTATGTGCTTTGAGAGAAATCCCTTCTAATACTTTGCACTCACCAAACTTTTTATGGATGTTTTCTACCTCTAACCGGGGTACGTCATTATCCATGGGGTGGTTTCATGCTATAAGCTTGGTTTGACAGGTGTTTGCAACAAAGTAGGATGATAATGGGTAGCAAGTGATTAATAGCAAATTGGCTATGGAAGGAGTTAGCGGGCGCCCACTTGCTGAGTAGGATGACGTTGTCTCATGACGGTCATCAAAACCGCCATCAGAGAACGCCACCCCCGCCGCAATGCTTGCCGAGTTTGTTGCCGTAGTGCTTTATTAGACTTGCGGTGTTCTCCGCCTTTTCTTAACAAGGGGTGATTATGGAGCAGATTACGCATCCGCGTATTATTAGTAGAACGTTTCATAATATTTTTCTCAATTTTTTGGATAAAACTATCCTTAGATAGCCGATTAATTTATATATTTAAGTGCGCGAATTCTATCTAAAACCAGTATAAAAATATACTACTCTCTGGTGTGTGCATTCATACGGGTGACCCAAATGCTAAAACAACGTCGCTGCAATTCATTTAAAAGACTAACTGCTTGGCCGAACTCGCGTTAAGCAGCACCGTCGTATTAGCCCTCGTGGCGGTTGCTGCGGGAGGTTTAGTGCACGGCGCCCTTGGCCTCGGGTTTCCGCTGATCGCAACCCCACTAATCGTTCTTGTAACCGACGTTAAAACCGCCATCATACTCACCCTTGCACCGACACTCACGGTCAACGTCATCAGTATTCTTCAAGGCGGACAGTGGCAGGAGAGCTTGGCCAAATATTGGCCCGTTGCCATTTATGTGCTACTGGGTAGTATAGCAGGCACAAAACTATTGATCGTTTCGGATCCTCGCCCCTTTAAACTCATGCTGGCGGTGATCATTTTGATGTATTTGTTCAGCGGTTCCATCAATAGCTTAAGCTGGGGATGGATTCGCCGACGCCCAAACCTGTGGGGAGTGGGGTTTGGTTCCATTGCCGGTGTTATGGCGGGTACAGTAAACGTGGCAATGCCTATTTTGATTATTTATTTTAACGAGCTG